>JAQTXE010000115.1 GCA_028688935.1 Syntrophales bacterium | reverse complement strand
GCAGACGGTTATCTAAAGTGAGAACGATATTGGCTCCGGGGGTGGGGAAGAGACGTTCCAACTGGCCCAACTCCCGCCCATAGGCATCCACTTCGATGCGGCGGTAGCCCCGCTTGCCCCGAAGAAATCTCTCCCAACCCGCTTCTATACCGCATTTCCCCAGGGAATCCCCCATCTTATAATTGGGGAAACGGCTGCTTTTTAGCTGGGATTCGCTAATTTCCCCCAAATAGCCCAGGACATGGCAGGCCCGCCCTTTTTGCCGATATTCCCGCTTGGACTGCACCTGGATCAGCGCTCCCGGCAACTCCGGCTGAAAGGTTTCCACCTGGGCCATTTCGTCCCAAGTCAGATCTCCCTTGATCCGCACCTGGGTCAGGCCCGCGGCCCGGGCCGCCTCCAATTGGGTAGTGACCTGGGCCGGGTCCAGGTGCAGCACTTTTCCCAGGCGCCGGGCCAAGGGGGGAATATCGGTAACGTCTTCCATGACTTCTATCAGGTCGTAACTGGGGCGGTTGGCCACCAGAACTTCCCCGTTCCGGTCCAAAATCATGCCCCGCCAAGGCGGCAGTTCCTGGAGGCGGAGGCGGTTGTTTTCGGAGCGCTGCCGGAGTTCCTCCCCTTCCACCATTTGTAGAAACCAGAGACGCAAAAAAAGGAGTCCGGCCAGAAAGATGACGATGAGGGCCACTGCAGAGAAAGCCCACCGCACCCGTTCCTGTTCTTCAGCGGATAACTTGCCCCCCAGAGTTTCTCCGGGGTATCTGAAGGCCAGACGGTTTATGGCTTTTCCTCCAAAAAAAAGAATGAGTTCCAGGATTATTTTATCAGAATTTGGCGGTCTTTTCTCTCTCCCCCTGGGGGCGTGGAGAGGCCGTGGCTCCGTACCAAGAGCTATTCCTGGGGCATAGAGCGGGAAGTGTGCCAGCCGTGGCGGCTTAAGAAGTTTTCTAACCCTATTACCAGAGTAGCCATCAAGGGGGCCAGAGCCGCGGTGGCCAGGATCTCCAGACTCCGGAGAGAAGCCAAATCGGACAGGGCCAGGGGCCGCAATCCCAGCAGCATCAGAATGAGCATTACGCCCATCTCCTGGAGAGTTAAAGCCGCCAGACTGGCGATAATCAAGGGGCCGATTTTCTGGAGCAGCAAGCGGCGGCGGCAGAAGCGGGCCATGCCCACTAACAGCAGCGCCGCCCCTAGATGCAGGCCGAAGGGAGTGGTAGCGAAACTGTCCTGTAATATTCCCAGGACCACGGCCAGAGAAAAGGCCAGGGAAAAGGAGGGTCTCAGACCCACGTAGAACAAGAAAAGGCCTACCAGGCGCAACCGCACCTGGGGGAAGAGCAGCAGGTTTTGGAAATAAAAAAGTCCCAACCCCACCAGGCTGAAAAGGATTACCGGAACAGTCATAGGTCAGGGAGTGGCGGCCAGATTAACTACTTTTACCACTACCACTTCTTCCAGGGCGGACAGATCCACCACGGGGGTAACTTCGATTTCCTGGAAGACGCCCGGAGTCTTCTTATTGGCTCCGCTGATCTTGCCAAAGACCTGCCCCTTGGGGAAGACGCCTCCCAGGCCGGAGGCCAGCACCAGATCTCCGGCTTTGACGTCGGCGCTTTTGGGGACATAACCCAGGGAGCAGCGGTTGGCCCCCTTGCCCTGGAGGATGCCCCGGACCCGGGTGCGCTGCACCATGGCGTCGGCGCCGCTGTTGCGATCCACGATGAGCATCACTTTGGAGTAGTGGGGATATACTTCCAGGATACGCCCGACGATGCCGCCGGCGGAGAGAACCGGCTGGCCCCGCTTCACGCCGTGGTCTTCACCTTGATCCAGTAAGGCGCACCGGGACCACAGGGAGGGGTCATAAGCAATCACCCGGGCGCCGGTAACCGGGAGAGCCACCTGCTTCTTCAGAGACAGCAGGGACTCCAGGCGGGCCAGGGTATGCTGGGCCTCCTGATACCGCAACTCCTTTTGTTCATACTCTTGCAAGCGTTGGCGGAGGGCGGCGTTTTCCTTTTGGACGCCCACCAGATAGAAGTAACCTTCCCAGACGCCGGAGAGGGAACGTCCCACATAACGGAGGCCATGGAGACCGGGAGCCGTTAGAGAAACCACCATCCCCTCCACCTTTTCCAGGATCGGTGACCGCTTGAGACTGAGGGAGAGCAGAGAGATGATCAACAAAAGGGTGGCGGTAATTATTAGGGAGGCCCGAAAGCGGAATCGCGGGCGCACAGCTACCCCCTTAATCTACCATCACTTCCTTGAGTATATCCAGGTTATCCAGGGCCTTGCCTGAACCCAAAACCACGGTAGCCAAAGGATCTTCAGTGATTTTGATGGGGAGACCGGTTTCCTGATGGAGCAACACGTCCAGATTCTTCAGCAAAGCCCCGCCGCCGGTGAGATGGATGCCCCGGTCCACGATGTCCGCGGCCAATTCCGGGGGGGTCTGTTCCAGGGCGGTCTTGACGGTGGCCACGATGGAGTCGATCTGTTCCTGGATGGCCTGCCGCACTTCATCGGAATTAATGCTGATGATTTTCGGGATGCCGGTCACCAGGTCCCGTCCTTTGACGTCCATGGTTTCCATGTCTCCCGGAAAGGCGTTGCCGATGGTGGTCTTGATGATCTCCGCAGTGCGTTCGCCGATCAGGAGGTTGTAGTTCCGTTTGACATATTGGAGAATACCTTCGTCCATCTTGTCCCCGCCCACCCGGACGGAGCGGGAATAGACGATACCGGCCAAGGAAATCACCGCTACTTCGGTGGTGCCGCCGCCGATGTCCACCACCATGTTGCAGATGGGTTCGGTAATGGGTAGCCCGGCGCCGATGGCCGCGGCCATGGGCTCTTCGATAAGATAGACTTCCCGGGCTCCGGCGGATTCCGCGGACTCCCGCACGGCGCGCTTCTCCACCGGGGTGATGCCCGAAGGCACGCAGACAATGATCCGGGGCCGGATGAGGGAGCGGCGGTTGTGCACCTTGCGGATGAAATGGCGCAGCATGGCCTCGGTGATTTCAAAATCGGCGATGACCCCGTCCTTCATGGGGCGGATGGCCACGATATTTCCGGGGGTGCGGCCTAACATCATCTTGGCGTCCCGGCCCACGGCCAACACCCGGTTCCGGTCCTTGGCGTTTTTGCGGACCGCCACCACCGAGGGTTCACTTAAGACAATGCCCTTGCCTTTAACATAGACCAGGGTATTGGCGGTGCCCAAATCAATGGCCAGGTCATTGGAAAACCATCCCAGAATGGGATCCAGAAACATTATATGGACTCCTTGAACAGAGGAAAAATCAAAGATAGTTGCCTTCCAGGCCCTGCTGACAACCGGCCTCATGGCCGGCCCCCGCGGAAGAGAAAGTAAGCCTTAGGTCCCTTAACTATTTTGCCAGTTTGTGAAAAAAGTTCAACCTTTATCTAAAAACTTTCGACACCGGTTACTGCTAAAAAAGAAATTTGGCCTGCTTGAGGCGCACCTCGGCCTCATTACCGGAGAAGCCGCGATCATTTTTATATATACTTGTTCCCCGGCCAAGCTGGGAAATGAGCAGTGTGAGCCGTCCTTTCACAGCTGGAGGGGAGACGCTTACACTTTTTCCAGTTCGTTGAAGAAAAAGGCGATTTCCGTCTTCGCCGTCTCCGGGGCATCCGAGCCGTGGACGATGTTGGCCTCGATGTCTTTGGCAAAATCCGCCCGGATGGTGCCGGCCGCGGCCTGGCGGTAATCCGTGGCCCCCATCAGGTCCCGGTTCACCTGGATGGCGTTCTCCCCCTCCAGGATCAGGGCGACGATGGGGCCGGAACTCATGAAACCGGTGAGGCTGTCATAAAAGGGCCGTTCCTGATGTACTGCGTAAAAGGCCCGGGCCTGCTCCAGGGAAAGGTGCAGCATCTTCATGGCCTTGATTTTCAGGCCATTCTTTTCAAATCTGCCGATGACTTCGCCGATGAGGCCGCGCTGGACGCCATCGGGTTTGATCATGGATAATGTCTGTTCGGTTGCCATGGGATATCTCCTGCATTCTTGCTTGGCATTTTTTAAGCTGACCGCTGATAGCTGAAAGCTGGTGCGCAAGGCGCACCCTACTTCTCCTCCCGCCGCTCCACGTAGCCGAAGTGATCGAATTGCAAGGTAAAAGTCCCCCGCCCCTGGGTCAGGGAGCGCAAATGGGTGGCATAGCCGAACAATTCCGCCAGGGGCGCCAGGCCGGAGATGAGGCGCACCGGCCCCTTGGCCAGGAGTTGCTCCACCTTGCCTTTCCTGGCGTTGAAGTCGCCCATGACCTCCCCGGTGAATTCCTCGGGCGCGATGATCTCCACCTGCATGATGGGCTCCAGCAGTTGGGGCTGGGCCTTCATCATGCCCTGTTTCACCGCGGTCATGGCGGCGATGCGGAAGGCCATCTCCGAGGCCAGGCCCTCTTTGACCACCGCCTCTTTCAAGGCCACGGCTAGATCCACCGCGGGGTGGCCGTAAACCGGCCCGCCTTCCAGGGCTTCCTTAACGGCCTGGGCCACCACCGGCACGAAGGCCTGGGCCGGGTGATCCTCCGGCAGCAGAGGCGTGAAAGAGTTGCCCGCGCCCCGGGGCCGGGGGGAGAGGCTGAGTTCCACCTGGGCGAAATGCTGTTTGCCCGCCAGTTCCCGGTCGAAGACCCCGGTCTCCGTGGCGCTGCCGATAATGGTCTCCCGGTAGACCACCTGGGGGCGGCCGGCCCGGACGTGGGCATGAAACTCCCGCTCCAGGCGGTGGAGAATTACCTCCAGGTGGAGTTCCCCCATCCCGGAAAGCAGGGTCTGGCCGGTGTCCTCGTCAGTATGGCAGCGCAGACTGGGGTCCTCTTCCGCCACCCGGGCCAGGGCCGGTCCCAGGCGCTCCTGGTCGTCCCGGGTCAGGGGTTCGATGGCCAGGGAGATCACCGGCACGTAGGAAGAGATGGGTTCCAGGATAATGGGATGTTTCGGGCTGCACAGCGTATCCCCGGTGGTGGCGGCCTTCAGTCCCAGGAGGGCGACGATGCTCCCCGCCGGGGCCGCGTCCAGAGGTTCCCGTTTATTGGCATGGAGGCGCAAAATGCGGGCGACCTTTTCCGTTACGCCCTTCACCGGGTTATAGACCTCCTGCCCGGGTTTCAGGGTGCCGGAGTAAATGCGGGCAAAAGTAAGGCGCTGGGCCGGGTCCACCATGATCTTGAAGGCCAGGGCCGACAGGGGGCCGTCGTCCTGCGGGGGCCGGGCCTCCACTTCCCCCGTGCGCGGATGATGCCCGGTGATGGCAGGCACCTCCGTGGGATTGGGGAGAAAATCCTTGATGCCGTCCAACAGGGGCTGGATGCCTTTATTTTTCAGAGCCGAGCCGCAGTAAGTGGGCACCCCTTTCAGGGCCACGGTGCTGCGATGGATGGCGGCCTTCATTTCCTCCAGGGACGGAGTCTTTTCCGAGAGAAAGGCCTCCTCGGCCACCTCATCCACTTCCGCCAGGGCCTCCCAGAGGGCCTCTCGGGCCTCCTGGGCTTCCCTTTGGTAGTCCTCCGGGATGTCCAATTCTTCAAAGACCGCGCCCAGGGTCTCTTCCTGCCAGACCAGGGCCTTCATGTTGAGCAGATCGATGACCCCCCGGAATTGATCTTCCTGGCCCCAGGGGATGGTGATCACCAGAGGATGGGCCCCCAGTTTCTCCCGCATGGAATTCACGGATTGATAAAAATCGGCGCCCAAGCGGTCCATTTTGTTGATGAAGGCCAACTTTGGCACCCGGTAGCGGTCCGCCTGGTGCCACACCGTCTCCGATTGGGGCTCCACCCCGGAGACCGCGTCGAAGACGCCGATGGCGCCATCCAGGACCCGGAGCGACCGTTCCACCTCAATGGTAAAATCCACGTGCCCCGGGGTGTCGATGATATTGATCACCGCGCCCTTCCACTGGCAGGTGGTCACCGCCGCGGTGATGGTGATGCCCCGTTCCTGTTCTTCCGGCATCCAGTCCATCACTGCGGCGCCGTTGTGCACCTCCCCCATCTTATGAGTGCGGCCGGTATAATAAAGGATCCGCTCGGTGAGAGTGGTCTTCCCCGCATCGATGTGGGCAATGATGCCGATATTGCGTATGGCTTTCAGCCTGGGGGTGGTCACGACAGAGGTCTCCGGAAAAACCGCAAAAGGGCCTCGACTTTTGTAAATGAATTTGTCCTCAGTTTCAACCCTTAATATAAAAAGCCGGTTTTCAGTTGGCGGCTGGCGATTTTCAGCCAATCATGAAAAGGGGTTTAGAGTGGCGTTGTCGTTACGGCTAGAGCGGATATCAAACCTTGTGAAGTCTGCGGAAATGGTTATGATGGATTAACTAAATAATCAGAACCCAAAAGGGAAAATACTCCTGATGTCGTCCTGCACTCCCCCTCACTACCGTTTCTGCCCCTGTTGCAGCGGACCTTTGGCCACCCGGCCCCGGGGAGACCGGGATCGCCTGGTGTGCAGCAAATGCCAGGAGGTGCTCTATATCAACCCCGCGGTGGGGGTGGCGGTGGTGGTCAGCCAAGGAGACCAAATCCTCTGGGGCCGCAGGAAAGGCGGACCTTACCAGGGGGCCTGGTGCATCCCTTGCGGTTACGTGGAATGGGGGGAAGACGTGCGGGCGGCCGCGGCCCGGGAGTTTCTGGAGGAGACCGGCCTCATGGTGGAGTTGGGGGAGGTGCTGGCCGTGCACTCCAATTTCCACGACCCCGAGCGCCTCACCGTGGGCATCTGGTTCGCGGGGAAGGTGGTGGGGGGAGTTCTGCAGGCCGGGGATGATCTGGAGGAAGTGGGATTTTTCCCCTTAGCGGCCCCGCCGGTCCCCCTGGCCTTTCCCACCGACGCCCTGGTGGTGGAGGAACTTAAGCAGGGAAAAGCACCGTGGACTTAAGATCGTCCAGATCGGTGAGGGAGACCATGGCGATCCGGGATGCCGGGACGTCCAGGACCGCGAAGCTGAAAGTGGGGAAACGTCCTTCCTCCATGGTAAAGGCCCCGGGAACAATGAGATAGATGGTGTCCGGAGCCAGGGTCAAACAGGCCTGGCGGGGTGTAAATTCCTGGGGCCGGAGTGCGTCATTGATGTAGAGCAGGCGGCTGAAGGGAGGAGTATAGCGGGTGACGCTGGGCACATGGGTATGGCCGTGGCACAGGAGCAGGGGAGGGCGGGCCACGGTGCGGCTCTCCTGGTAGGCGTGTACCTGGTCTTTGAAATGGGTCCATAGGATGGCCCGGGTGTGGGCCAGGAAGATGCGGCCGGCCAGCTCCAGGGCTTCCGCGCATCCGGTGGCCTCCGGCATCTCTGGGCCCTGGAAGTCATAGACCCAGTAGAGGCGGTGGCTGGCGTCCATCTCCAGCCAGGGCCGGAAGGGTTCCGGGGGGCAATCGCCCAGGCAGGCCAGGTGGCTGATCCCTCGATTTTTAAAAAAATTAAGGAGTTGAGGCAGGCCGGCCTGATAGGCATGCGTATCTGCCACCAGGGCCAGCCTGTCCATCCCCTCCTCGGAAGTCATTAAGCAAACAAGTTATTTAATAGGCCCGGTGCCGCAGGCGTGGCCGGCGTGCCCTTTGATCATCTCCACCAGTTTGGCCATAAAGCGCAGAGCTTCTTCCTTATCCTTGTCGATGAGAATCGCCTCGATCTGTTGTTGTTCCTTATCCGAAAAGACAATTTGCTTATCAGCCATGGGAGGTCTCCTTAATTTTGTCAGCTTGAGCAGGCGGTAGGTGCTATATCAACCGTGGCCCGGAGGGCCTTCCGCGGCCTTGGGCCCGCAGGCATGCCCCGGATGGCCTTTAATACGCTCCAAGACGTTGGCTAGAAACCGCAGGGCTTCTGCTCCGTCTTTGTCGATCACGATACCTTCTGCCTGCATCTGCTCCTGGTCCGAAAAGATAATGGTTTTATCCGCCATGAGTGCTTCTCCTTTCGCTTCTGGTGAACACAATTTAAGCTCGTGGGGCCGAGGTGTCAATAGGAGCCATTTGCCATCCGGGAGAAAAAGGGCGATAATTTTAAGAAATACTTTTAGGAAGATAACAGGTCCAGGGCCTGAAGTAGAAAGGATAAGCATGCCCAAGCTATTTTCTGATCGCACCAAACCGGCCTTGTGCCCTTTTTGCCGCCGGGAGATCCTGCCGCCCCGGGAGGTCAAGGGAGGCCAGTGGTATGACTTTAACGGAGGTTACTGCGCCTGTGGCGCGGTGTTCGCTCATGATCCCACGGCCCGAAACGGCGGGGCGGTGCTGCTGCAAGCCATGCTCATGGCCTGCGGCGGCGACATGGACCGGGCGATGAGCCTTTCGGCGGAAACGGATTACGACGAGGGTCACATCCAGCGTTATAGTGGCACCACCCACAAAGTGGAGCCCCAGGCCTTCGGCACCCTCTATTTCATCCGCCTCCGGGAAGAAGCCGAAAAATAGCGCTACCGGGACGTAGGGGCGAACCCGGTGTTCGCCCCCGCGAGAAAATATCCCTTGACGCCCCTAGATAGGCGTGGGGCTACCCCTATTTTAGACTTGTTGGGGACAATTTTTCGGACGATAATCCTGAATTAACCGGCGGTCCCGCAGTCGTTGGTTGCGGAGATGGTAAAGAAGCCGGGCCGACTCCGGAGAAATGAGGGCCAGCCGGAAGAAATGGGCCCGGCAAAATTCCGGGTTCCCGGCAAATACCCCGATAATTTCTTGGGCCAATCTTAACCTGGTCTCCAACTCGCCATAGCTCCGGCAGATTTTCCCCACCCCGGCGCTAAGGCGTCTCAATTCCACCAGCAAAGGTTCCGGCGCCCGGCGCCAGAAGCCCCGGCCCCGCCGGGCAAAGGCCCTTTGCAAGCGGTCCTGCACCCTCGTCATCCCCGGGTCCGGAGGCTGTTCCAGCATCGCCCGGGCCTGGCGCAAAATCCCCCGATGAGCTTCAGCCGGCCTCTGCCCGGCCTGGTCCCGGATAACCAGATATCGGCGCTCCAGTCCTTGACGCGCCTCCGCCAGCCTGTGTTCCAGGGCCTGCCATTGCCAATAGGCCACCCTCATGGTGTTTTGGGGCCAAAAGCGCAGGAGGATGTTTTGCCAGATACTCATTTTGCCTGATTGGCCGACCTTTCTTGCATGATCGCGGCCACGTCGATCTTTAAAACCAGGTTGACGCTGCGATACTGCCGGTAAATCATATCCGGATTCTCCCCCGGGGCCAGGGTGCGCTTTTGGCCTTTGACTCCCAGACCGGTCACCCGCAAGTAGCGGCCGAGACCGGGGGCGGCCTTCTCCAGAGTCTCGGCCACCGCCGCGGCCCTTAAGGCGGACAATTCGGTGTTATTCTTAGGGGGCGCGGCGTTCCGCAGTTCTCGAGGGTCAGCAGTACCGTTGATGTTGATGAAAAAATTCTTTTTTTGCCGCAGGGCATAAAGAATCGGCGCCAGGGCTTCCAGGCGTTGTTTGTCATATGGGGATAATTCATATTTCATGGTTTCAAAAGTAACCCGGGGTTTTCCTTGAATGACGATGGCCTTATCAATTTTGTTGGGGATGACCGCCATGTTGCTTTTGGCGAGTTTGGCCTGCAGTAACTTGAGAAGCTCCTGCCAATCTTTGAGGCCAATATCCAGGAGCGCCGCTTTTTCCTGGTTTAATTGCGTTACTTTCCCGTTAAGGTTCAGGTTGCTGGCCTCTAAAAGTTTGGTTTGAGCGTCAAGATTTTTCTGGTTCTCCTGCAACTGCTGCAACTGGCCGGTCAAATCCTGGTTGGCCAGGCCCTGGAGACGCAGTTTTTCCGCCAGGCTTAGGTTAGCTTCCTGTAACTGTTTATTTTCGGTACGCAAAGACCCTACTCGCTGCCCCAGATCCTGGGTTTTCCGCTCCAGGTTTTCCACCTGTTGTGGCCAGTTGGCGGCAAACCAGAGGAGCAGCAGAAAGGCCAGAGTAAAGCCGAAAATGTCCACCAGCCCCGGCCAGGCCGGGTTCTCAGCATCTTCCCGTCGACGCCAGGCCATGGAATTTTACCTCCCTAACCGAAAACCCGGAGGAAAAAGCCGGGGGATTTACTCTCGCCATCCCTGGTCTTAGCTCCTTTCCGGGTTTTCCCGGGAAGGCCGGACTCCGGTAAATCCGGGTCCATCTTCTCGCCCGCTTGCTGCAGCGCCAAATAGCTTTGGTCCAACTGCTGGCCCAGGGACTCGATCTTGGCCTCCTGGGAGCGCAGCAGCGGCAGAATGGCCTGATCCTCTTCTTTGCGGCTCAGCACGGCCTCGCCCACCACTTCCCGGATGGCTTCCCCCAGGTCCCGCACTTCCTGGAGCAGGTCGTTGATTTTTCCTAGATAACGCTCGTAAATTTCATCGCCCCATTCCTTGAACCTTTCCCCCACTTTTTCCAGAGCGGCCAACAACTGAGGGTCAGCGCCCCCCAACTGGTCGGTTTGCAAACGTCCCAGCACCCTGGAGGCCAGCAGGAGGAGCTGGTCGCCTTGATGCCGGTACCAGGAGTAGCTGAGAAAAACCGCCACTGCTATGCCGATGGCAAAGGCGTTGATGGGGTAAATGTTTTTGATGAGGTCCGCCTTAAACTGGCTGAGGGAATCCATTCTCTGGAGAGCCAGGGCCAGCATGGTGACGGTGCCCAGCAGGCCGATGAGCACCGCCAGGTAACTTAAGGACCGCAAGGTCAGGATGGGACTCTCGACGGCCGCGGCCAGATAATCCAGGGCCGGAGGTACGGCCCCGGCCCGGGCCGTCCCTTTGGTGGAGGATAAAACCGAGGTCAGGACATACCGGGTAGGATGGGGGTAAAAGCGCACCTCTTCCTTGCCGATTTCCTGGATATTCTGCTCCAATTCCCGCCAATGCTCAAATTGCCGCATGATCGCGGTTATCCGCCGGCGCACCAGGATAAAGGGCACAAAGACGCAGACGAACAATAAAGCCACGAAGCCTGTTTGCCACAGGTTCCCTTGAAGCCATGCAAAGATGGCGTTCATAAAATTATCTCCCTTAAAAGTTCAAGGCTTTGATGTATGAACTCACTGCAGTTTGACCAGATTGCCCCTGATATTTTAGACTAGGCCATGAGGAGAAGGGTTAAAAAGGCATTAACTTTTCTGCTGTTGATGGGATTAGGAAATAAGGCCAGCCTGGCTCCATCACCATGATTGGAGGATTATTATTAATTCTAAAACTTGCAAGAAAAGAAAGTCAATGGACTTCTCTTGATTCCGGCTGGGGGGCAACTCGTTGAGCTTGTGAACCTCCGGGTAATGGCCTTGCTTGTCCCCTTAAGTTTCGGGGCCCAGGCCGCCCAGGCCGGGCCCGCTTAGCCCTGGCAGTTTTTCCATATATAAATCTTGGGAAATATTATAGAATATCAATAGTAACGTAGTCTGGTCCCAGTTATCATCTTGCTCGATGGGTGGCGCTGCTCCGGAGCCCTACCCGCGGCGAGGCGACGCTCCCCTTGGAGAGGACCAGGCGCTAGCAGTAAGGCTGAAGAAGTGAGCAAGATAGACGGGTGATCAATGGAGGAAACCCCCGGCCAGGACCTGGATAATCTGGGCAAAGTGCTGACCATCCGCGGCAGTGTGGTGGACGCCCATTTTCCCCGGCAGCTTCCTTCCATCAACCACCAGCTGGCGGCCGGTCCCGAAGGCCAGATCGTCATCGAAGTGGTGGCCCATCTGAGTTCCGAGATGGTGCGGGGCATCGCCTTGACCCCCACCCAGGGGCTGGCCCGGGGCTCAGCGGTGCGGGATCTGGGGCACCACCTGAAAGTGCCGGTGGGCCAGCGGCTCCTGGGCCGGATGTTCAATGTCTTCGGCGCGGTTATCGATGAGAAGGAAGAAATAACCGGGGGAGAGTGGCGCTCCATCCACCAGCCGCCCCTGCCCTTGATCCGGCACACCACCATCTCGGAAATCTTTGAAACCGGCATCAAGGCCATCGACGTGCTGGCTCCCCTGGAGCGGGGCGGCAAGGGGGGCCTTTTCGGCGGCGCCGGGGTAGGCAAGACCGTGCTGATCACC
>JAQTXE010000114.1 GCA_028688935.1 Syntrophales bacterium | reverse complement strand
ATGACGTACAAAAGATATCTATTCATAATGATATTCTCACTCTAATAGTATTATATAATAATGTAGTTAACTAAACTTGTCTTGATATTTAGTTTACGACAGTTCTTTACAAGCCTGGGTATTAGGCCCCCGCACCTCCCCCCAACCCAGTTTGGCCCTGAGAATCTCGAAGTGGCTGCGCCGGGGGGACTTGATCAGCTTCAGGTGATGGGGGGCGCGACGGACCTCCACCCGGTCGCCGGGCTGCAGGGCCTGGCCCACCTGGCCGTCCACCGTGAGATAGACGTCTTCGGCCTTGGGGTCCAGGGTGACGGCCACGGTCACCGTCTCCGGCAGGATGATGGGCCGGTTGCTCAGGGTGTGAGGACAGATGGGCAGCAGCAGCACGTGGCGCAGGGTGGGATAGACAATGGGCCCCCCCGCAGACAAGGTGTAGGCGGTGGAGCCGGTGGGGGTGGCGATGATCAGGCCGTCGGCCCGGTAGGTGGTGAGATATTCCCTGTCGATCCAGGCGGTGAGCTCCACGATGCGGGCCAGGGCGCCCTTGTTGATCACCGCGTCATTGAGCACGGTCTCTTCCCAGAAGGGCAGGCCATTCCGGAACAGAGTGGCGGAGAGCATCATGCGCTCTTCCACTTCGCATTTGCCGTCCAGGAAATGCTCCAGGACCGGGTAAAGCTCCTCCAGAGAGACTTCAGTTAAGAACCCCAGCCCCCCCACGTTGACCCCCAGGATGGGGAGGCCTTTCTGGCCGTAGCGCCGGGCCACGCTGAGCAAGGTGCCGTCGCCGCCCATGACCACGATGAACTCCACTTCCGGGGGCAGAGGCAGCGCCTGGGTGTCTGGTTCGTTCACCAGCAGGACGGCCTCCAGGCCGCGGTCATGGGACCAGGCCTCCAGGACCTGGCCGGCCTCCCAGGCGTCGGGCTGGTGCTTTTTAGTGATTATGGCCAGGGACTTCAAACCTGCTCCTCCCGCAGTTGACAATTATCATAATCTTGGGTAATTATCAAAAGGTTTGGGGGGAGGGCAGGAGGAGAAAGATTCGCCACCAAGGCTCCAAGATTCACCCAGTAATTTTTCATTTCTCTTACTAGGCTGGCAAGAGAAAAATTTAGTATCTCAGTGCCTTTGGGTCTTGGTAAAGAATACTTTTCCTTTTCCCCCCGCCTAAAATTCCCTAGTGAAGGAGCACGCCGACAGTGCAACTAGCTCAACGTATTCTGCAGATTCCCCCTTCCGCCACCCTGGCCCTGAACGCCAAGGCCAATCATTTGAAGGCCCAGGGGGTGGATATCGTCAATTTCGGCGTGGGGGAGCCGGATTTCGATACCCCGGAGAACATCAGAGAAGCCGCCATCCGGGCCATCCATGAGGGTCACACCCGCTACACCCCGGTGGGGGGCACCCCGGAGTTTAAGGAAGCCATCAGCCGCCGCTTCCAGGAAGACTACGGCCTGACCTATAAACCCACGGAGATCCTGGTCTCCTGCGGCGGTAAACACGGCCTCTACAATCTCTTCCAGGTGCTTTTTGAAGAAGGGGATGAGGTGTTGATCCCCGCGCCTTTCTGGGTCTCTTACCCCCCCATGGTGATGCTGGCGGACGCCACCCCGGTGGTGGTTCCCACCCGCCAGGAAAACGGCTTCAAGCTCACCGCCCAGGAACTTAAAGAAAGGATCACCCCCAAGACCAAGGCCCTGATCCTCAACAGCCCCTCCAATCCCACGGGCATGGTCTACAGCCGCAAGGAACTGGAAGCCCTGGGGCAAGTGGTGCTGGAAAAGGGGATCTACGTGGTCTCCGACGACATCTACGACAAGATCCTCTTTGATGGCGAGAAGTTCGTCAACCTGGCCATGCTCTCTCCGGAGCTGAAGGCCAGGATCTTTATCTTGAACGGTCTGTCCAAGACCTACGCCATGACCGGCTGGCGCATCGGCTACCTCCTGGGGCCGGATGCGGCCATCAAGGCGGCCACCAATCTCCAGAGCCAGTCCACCTCCAACCCTTCCTCCATTTCCCAGAAGGCCGGGGTGGAGGCGCTGAACGGGTCCCAGGACGCGGTCAAGTCCATGGTGGCGGAATTCGCCTGGCGGCGGGACGATATTCTCCGCCGTACCCTGGAGATACCCGGAGTCACCTGTCCCAAACCGGGTGGAGCCTTTTACCTTTTTCCCAATTTTTCCGCTTACTACGGCAAACTTAAGGTCAAAGAAGGACAGACGCCCTCCCAGGCCCTGGCGGAGTATTTGCTGGAAGAAGCCCGGGTGGCGGCGGTGCCGGGCAACGAGTTCGGAGAGGACAACTGCCTCAGGTTTTCCTATGCCACCTCCCGGGAGCGCATCGCCACCGGGGTGACCAGGATCAAAGAGGCCTTGGAGAAGTTGGAGAAATAAGGAATCGGCGTACATCGGCGTACATCGGTGGTAAAATTAAGCCGCCGATACACGCCGATACACGCCGATGAAAAAAACAAAAAAAAAGCGCGGCCTGCCTGGTTGGGGGCCGCGCTGTCCGTTCAGAGCCGCTGCTTAGCGGCCCGCGGCTTTGCGTTTGGAAGCCTTGAGCGGGTTGATCTTGCCGTTGCCGTTGTCCTTCTTTTCCTTCTTCACGTGGGTGGCCAGATTGCAGAGTCCCTGCCGCCACTTGACTTTGGGATCGGGAAAGGAGCCGCAGTAGCTGCCATCTTCCCACTGAAGGATGCGATCGCAACCCTCACAGGATTCCACGATGGTGTGGCATTTGCCGCCGTTAAACGAACAGCCTTTCTTGCTCATGAAGGCACAATCGACGCCCGGTTTTACGCTTGCACAGTGCATGGCCGTAATCCCCCTGCCTGGGTAAAATAGTGAATCTTTTATTTATATAAAATATTTTATCATAATGTCAAGAGAATAATTGAAAAATATCTCACGCCAAGACGCCAAGACGCAAGGCATATAATTATTTGCGTCTTGGCGTCTTGGCGTCTTGGCGTGAGAATAAGGCTTTTTAAAAGTAATGGTCCAAAGGCTGGTAGCGCCGGCGCACGGCCCAGGCGAAAAAGAGGTTGAACGGCAGCATGTGCAGGGAAAATAGGTGCAGGCTCTGGCGTTTGAGGATGGCCAGGGGTGAATAAAACCGGCGGTTGGCCCGCCAGTAACCTTCTTCCAGTTGCCGGGCGGTCATATATTTGGGGTGGTAGACCACCTTGAAGCCGCAATAATCCGTCCAGTCGTGGCCGAAGATGCGCCCTTCCGCCAGCAGCTGGTCCCGCACCTTGGTGCCGGGGCGGGGGGCCAGGATGAACATGAAGGAGACCGGCACCTTGGCCTTAATGAGAAAATCCACGGTGCTCTCAAAAATCTCCGGGGTATCGCCGTCCAAACCGAACATGACGTTCACCGAATAGCCGATGCCTAAGTCCCGCAGGGCCTTGAACTGGCGTTCGTAGTCTTTGACTTTATTTTGCTTCTTGCTGATGGCCTTGAGGCTCTCCGGGCTGATGGATTCCATGCCGATGTTGACGTGGAGGCAGCCGCTTTTAGCCATGAGGTCCAGCACTTCCGGGTCGTCCCCCACGTTGGTGGTGGCCAGGCAGCCGTAGATCAATTTCAGGGGGATGAGCCGCTCCATGAGCTTAAGAGCGTGATGGCGGTTGGCCACGAAGTTGTCGTCCACAAAGTAGATGAAATCACTCCGGGTAATCCGCCGGATTTCTTGGATCTCCTGAATGACTTCGTCCACCGGGCGGTGCCGGAACTTGCCCCCGTAGACCTGGGTGACTTCGCAATAACTGCAATTATAGGGGCAGCCCCGGGTGGTCTGGGAAGGGATGTTCAGCAGCTTATAGCGTTTGAGGTTGAGCAAGTCGTAGCGGGGCACCGGCAGGTTCTTTAAATCCGACAATTCTTTCGCCTGGTAGCGGGGTTGCAGGCGCCCGGCCTGGAAGTCCCGGAGCAGCCGGGGCCAGGATTCTTCGGCCTCTCCCAAGACCAGGGCGTCCGCATGCTCCTGGCATTCATCCGGGGCCAGGGTGGCGTGGAAACCGCCCATGACCACCGGGATGTGGCGCTGGCGGAAACCCGCGGCCAGTTGATAGGCCCGGGGCGCCTGGTGGGACATGAAAGACAGCGCCACCAGGTCGCATTCCTCCCGAAAAGTGATGTCTTCTAGCAAATCGTCCTTGATCTCCACCTTTATGTCCCGGGGCGCCAGCGCGGCCACGTATGGCATGGTCATGCCCAGGAGCCAGCGGCGTTTGCGCTTGTCCAGCCGGCCGTTATCCCGGAACTGGGAAGGTTGAATCAGCAGGACTTTCATCATTAATTACCATAATGCCAGTATTGGGAAGTATCAAGTTTGGGAGGGGCTATCAGGTATGCATATCTCCTTTAATAATATCCTTTTTATAGGAGTGGGGAGGAATGGAGGCCAGGGACCTCAGGTCCCCGGCCCTTCCTCGCCAGATTCCGGTCTTCCGGAAAAATCCCGGAGCAGCCGGTAGAAAAACCAGGTCACCAGGAGAACCAGAGCTGCGGTGAGCGCGAAGCTAAGCCCGTAACCCATTACCCCGATGGCTCCGCCCATAAAAGCCGAACTGAGCATCATGCCCAGATAAATGCTGGCGTTATAGCCCCCCATGGCCAGGCCCCGGGCCTCGGGGGGCGCCACTTCGGCGATGAGGGCCCCTAAAGGCGTGAAGGCCAGACCCATGGTGACCCCCAGGGCTACGGCGGCCAGGAGGAATTGGCCCAGGGTGCGGCAGAAGCCGAAGACCGCCAGGGAGATGGAGAAAAGGATGAACCCCAGGAAGGCCAACCTGGCCCGGCTTTTCACCCGGTCGGAAAGGCGGCCGAAGGGCAGGCGGGAGAGGGCGTTAAAGACCGCCTGGGCGGTGAAGATCAGACCGATCTGCCCTATGCTCAGACCTTGGTCATGGGCCAGGAGCGGGGAGAAGGTGACGAACATGCCCTGGCCGAAACAGCTGCCCAGGGTGAGTAGCCAGCAGCCCAGGAGATGGCGGTTTTTGAGGAGGGCGCGGTTGAATTTGGGCGGCTGCCGGTGAGAGGGCCGCTGGCTCAGATGGGCAGCCTGGCCCGGCAGGAACAAGACCGTGGCCCACACGAGGAGGAAGACAAATAAACCGGCAATGAGAAAGAGAGACCCAAACCCCAGCCATTGGGCCACAAAGCCCCCCAGGGCCGGGCCCAGGCTCATGCCGGTGTAGATGGCGGTGGTGTACCAGCCGTAAGAGCGTCCCAGGTGAGTGACGGGGGAAAAATCCGCCACATAGGACATCAGCGTGGGACCGATGGCGGCCAGGCCGGAACCGAATAATAAATAGATGACGATCAGCTGCCCGGGGGTGGCGCTGAAGTAAAGGAGAAAGGAGGTGCCGGCGGAGACGGCCAACCCGGAGACAATGAGGAGCTTGCGGCCCCAGCGGTCGGAGAGTATCCCCAGGGGAAAGGAAAGAGCCCCGGACATGAGCAAAAACGCGGCATTGATGAGGCCCACCTCGAAGGTACTGGCCCCCAGGGAAGTGGCGAACAGGGGTACCACCGGGATGCGCATGTAGGAGCCCACGTAGCTGGCAAAGGCGATGCTGCAGCAGATGGCCAGGAGGGCGCCGTAGGAAAGGGCCGTGCTTCTTATGCGGAGAAGGGTCATGACAGGTTGAGCTTAATTATAGCAGCCCCCACAGGAATGCAAACCCTATTGGCAGATTGGAGATTGATCCGGCAGCCGACCGATGGCCGACCACCGACCGAAAAGCCTGGGCCATCGGCCTCAGGGGATCGGATCTTTTCAACCAAAGAAAGCATGGCCCGCACATTGCCCCTCAAGGATGGATACTTATAGTATATTTAGCAAAATCATGGTGGCCTCGAATCAACTTAGGTTATCAACCCAAGGAGCGGACGGTCATGATGCAAAATATCCTGAGATGCCTTTTGACTCTGGCAGTTTTCGGGGCATTTTCCCCGGCGTTGGTCCAGGCCCAAGTTTGGCCCGGAATTTCTTTGCAGCCGCGGTTCTCGGGCCTGCAAGCGCCCGTAGTCATCAGCCACGCCGGAGATGGCAGCGGCCGCCTGTTTATGGTGGAACAGGGGGGAATCATCAAAGTTGCAGTCAACGGCGTTCTTTTAACCTCGCCTTTTCTCAATATTACCGCGAAAGTGCTCTCCGGAGGGGAACAGGGACTTTTGGGCCTGGCTTTTCCCCCGAATTTTGCCGCCAGCAGACATTTTTACGTCTATTACACCACCCTGACCGGCGATAATGTGGTGGCGCGCTATACGGTGTCCGGCGATCCGAGCCTGGCGGATAGTACTAGTGAACTGATTATTCTCACCCTGTCTCATCCCACTTATACTAACCATAACGGCGGACAATTGGCCTTCAGTCCTAATGATGGATTCCTTTACATCGGCACGGGTGATGGCGGCGGAACGCCCCAAAATGCCCAAGATCCCCAGTCCCTGCTGGGCAAAATCCTGCGCCTCGACGTGGAATCCGCTCCGGATATGGGGCTTAATTATCGCATCCCCCCCACCAATCCTTTCTTCGGCTCAGCCGGAGTCCGCCAGGAAATTTGGGCCCTGGGTCTGCGTAATCCCTGGCGCTTTTCTTTTGACCGCCTCACAGGCGATCTTTATATCGGCGACGTGGGACAGGCCACTTATGAAGAGGTCAACTTTCAAGCGGCCAGTAGTGGGGGCGGGGAGAATTACGGCTGGAATATTCTGGAGGGCCCGGCCTGCTACAACCCCCCGCAAAACTGCGTCCCTCCGGCCGGATATGCCCCCCCGGTGATGTACTACAATCATACCGAAGGAATCGCCATTGTCGGGGGCTATGTTTACCGGGGGGCCAGGTTCCGGCCTTTGCAGGGCATCTATTTCTTCGGCGACCTCAATGGGAAAATATGGGGGCTCCAAAGGGTGGCCGGAAGTTGGCAGAGACGGCTTTTGTCGAACTCCGGTTTCACCATCAGCACTTTTGGGGAGGATGAAGCCGGAAACCTCTACGTCGCTAATCTTGCCTCAGGAATAGTCTATGAGATTGGCAGCGCGCAGATACCGCAGTCTCTGCTATTATTAAATTGAATTGGGTAAATACGGTGGAAGTATCCTTTTTTTTGCAGGTCATTAGGTATAGTAGGGTCGGGCAAAGGATTGGCCCTCTGTTACGAAAAATTCCTCGAGGGTAGCACAGGCTTTCCAGCCTGGGCGAATTACCGGGGCGGGCGAGACGCCCGCCCTACGAAATTTTTCATGATTTATGGGTGAGCCAACGGCTCATGAGCAACTGTTCTAAAAATTCTAAATTTTACCTATGGATGTTGTCACGAAGCTTCTGGACCCGGCGGTCTATCCGGACCCCACGACGACCGTGGCCCTGGTCCAAACCCACATTTCCTGGGTTTTCATCACTGATGGGTTTGCCTACAAGGTCAAAAAACCGGTGGACCTGGGGTTTTTGAATTTCACCACTTTGCGCCGGCGGCATTTTTATCTTAACCAGGAATTGATCCTCAATCGCCGGCTGTGTCCGGAAATCTACCTGGAGGTGCTGGCCATCACGGCCCATCAGGGCGGGGTGCGTCTGGGCGGCCCGGGCCACCCCCTGGAATACGCCCTGAAGATGGTGCGCATGCCCCAAGAGGGAATGATGGACGAAGTCGCGGACCGGGGGGAACTAAAAAAGGAGCACCTGGACCGGATCATCGCCCGCCTCGTGCCCTTCTACGCCCAGGCCGCGACCGGCCCCCGGATCAATAAATTCGGGGAGCCGGCCATCATCCACTTCAACCACCAGGAGAATTTCGCCCGCACCGCGGGCTTGGCCGGTGAGATACTCTCTCCGGAATTATTCGACCGGATTAAGGTCTTTTCCTGGGGATTTTTGCAGAAGAACCGCCGGCTTTTCCTGCGGCGCATCAAGGAAGGCCGCATCCGGGACTGCCACGGGGATCTGCACATGAAAAACATCTGCCTGGCGGACGGGGTTTATATTTACGACTGCATTGAATTTAATCACCGCTTCCGCTATGGTGATGTGGCCGCGGACATCGATTTTCTGGCCATGGACCTGGATTTTCACGGGTACCGGGAACTGAGCCGTTATTTTGTGGAAGGCTTCGCCCGGGCCTCCGGGGACCGGGAATTGCTGGAAATCCTGGATTTTTACAAGTGTTACCGGGCCTATGTCCGGGGCAAAATCAATGCCTTTTCCGCCCGGGACCCGGAGCTGACCCCTAAGGCCCGGGAGCAGGCCGGCAAACTGGCCCGGGCCTACTTCACCCTGGCCGGGGAATACGCCGCGGCCGGGGCCCGGGGGCGGCTTAATACTTAATTTTGTAAGTTCTTTTCGGAACGGGTATAAACCATGAAAAGAATAGTAGTCATCTTCGGGATGATGGGCACCGGCAAAACTACTATGGCGAAGGCCCTGGGCCAGGACCTGGGCTGGCCGGTGGTGCACAGCGACGCGGTGCGGAAAACCCTGGCGGGCCTCACCCCCACCACCCCCACGCCCGCGGAGTTCGGCAAGGGCATCTATGACGAGGATTTTTCCCGGCGCACCTATGAGGAAATGCTCAACCAGGCCAAGGCGCACCTGGCCGCGGGGCAAAGCGTCATCCTGGACGGTTCCTATAAGCGGGCCGCCGAGCGTGACCTGGTGCAGCAACTGGCCCGGGAGCAGGGGGCCAAGGCCATTTTTCTGTACTGCAACTGCCCCCTGGATATCGTCAAGGAAAGGCTGGATATCCGGGCCCAGGACCCCAAGTCCATCTCCGACGGCCGGAAGGAACTGTTGGAGGCCCAGGCCAAAGATTTTGACCTGGTGGATTTTACGCTCCCCGATTTTTGGGGGATCAATACCGGCAAGGAATTGACGGAAGTCCTGGAGAAGGTGAAATTTCTCCTGAGCCGGAAAGAAAAATAGGGGTAATTTTCCTTAGGGCCGGTCTGGCCGCGGAGATGGCCTTCCCCAATAACCTGGCCCGCCGGGGCTCTGAGCCTTTCGGGATGAAACACCCGTAACAGCTTTTGGGGAAAAATTGTCTTGACGGGCACATTTTTATAGGGTAAAAAATATACCAAACGGTCGGTATATTATATTAAACGAAAGCCGCCCAGGCTGGAAAGCCTGGGCTACCAAACTGTTTGCGTCTTTCTTTGCGCCTTGGCGTCTTTGCGTGAGCTAATTGGTCCGGAAAAGAGGCTGCGGATGTCCACCAAAGGTGATTTAACCCGCCACAATATCATCGCTAAATCCATGCAGCTCTTCTCCGTCAAGGGCTACTTCAATACCTCCATTGCCGATATCATCGAGGCCGCGGGCCTGACCAAGGGCGGGCTTTACGGGCATTTCCGCAACAAAGAGGAGATTTGGTACGCCGTCTACGAGGAATGTTCCAAGATTTGGCGGAAGGTAGTTTTTAACGGGGTGAGGGATATTCCCGATCCTTTGGCGCGCATTGCCCGGGTCATGGAAAACAACCTGAAAGATTACCTGGGCGGCGGCGTTTTTGAGGGCGGTTGTTTTCTCATAAATTCCCTGGTGGACCTGGCGGGGCAGTCCTCGGCCATGAGCAACCAGGTCCTGCAGGGTTTTACCAGCTTCTGCGCCTTGATCCATAAGTGGCTGGCAGAGGCGGACCAGCAAGGCTTATTAAGGGAGGGGCTCAATCTCCAGGAAGTTGCCAATTTTCTGGTGATCTCCCTAAACGGGGCCGCGCCCCTTTATGCGGCCACCAAAGATCCGGCCATCTGGCAGCAGACCAGGAGTCAATTACACTATTACCTCCAGACCTTGAAAAAGGAGGCCTGATTTTTGAAGGCTGCGGCAACCAAGACCCCAAGATTTATAAGGCGAAGGAATCGCCCTTAGTCTATCACCAAAAAGTAAAGGAGAGTGTGTGATGAGCTATACCAACGTCATGGTGGAAAAACGGGATAAGATCGGTTTTATTACCCTGAATCGCCCCCAGGCCATGAACACCTTCAACATCCCCTTTGCCCGGGAACTGAACGACGCGCTTCTAGAAATGGAGAGGGACCCGGAGGTGCGGGTGGTGGTCGTCGACGCCAATGGCAAGCATTTTTCCACCGGCATTTCCCTGGACGAATTCAAGAATAAAACCAACAAGGAATACCGGGAATTCATCCACCTGATGGATGAGCATAACCACACCATCGCCCGGATGAAGAAGCCGGTGATCGCCTCGGTGAAGGGCTATGCCCTGGCCAATGGCGCAGGCCTCTCCTTTGCCTGCGATCTGACCATAGCCGCGGAAGACGCCAAGTTCGGGACCACGGCCATCAATGTGGGCCTCATCTGCCTGGGGCCGGCCGCACCCCTGGTGCGCAACGTGGGCCGGAAAAAGGCCCTGGAAATGGTGCTCCTGGGGGAAATTATCCCGGCCCCGGAAGCGCTACGCCTGGGTTTGGTCAACAAGGTAGTGCCCCCGGAGCAACTGGAGGAAGCCACCGAAGAATGGGCCAAAAAAATTGCCGAGAAGAGCCCCCTGGCCATGCAGATCGGCAAGGCGGGCATCTATGGGACCCAGGACATGCCATACCACGAGGGCCTGGACATGCTGGGCGACATGTTTGCCGCCCTGTGCAGCACCCAGGACGCGGAAGAAGGGGTCAAGGCCTTCCTGGAAAAGAGAAAACCGGAGTGGCAGGAACGTTAATCTTCTCCGCGCGCTTGTCCTGAAAAGATAGTTCTCACGCAAAGACGCAAAGGCGCAAAAAAAAAAGCGCCAACATATATTTTTGTGGGTCTGGGGGGAGGCCGTCTCTGGCCCCCACTAGAATGGTGGGGGCGCAGGAAAAAATTCAATTTTAATATCTTGCGTCTTTGCGCCTTTGCGTGAGGTATATCTTTTCAATCGATTACGTAAAGACCAGAAAGGTGTCAACCCATGAGCGTCGAAGAAGTCATGAAAGAACATGGTTTTAATCTCGCGGCCAGTTGCGCGGGCAAGGCCTCCTTTACCAAATGGATCAAGTACAAGGGTAAGCGGGCCTATATCACCGTCAATGACATCAGCGGCGAGGGCTTTCCCACCACCCTGGAGGAACCGGTGCGGGTGGCCGTCCACGACCTCCGGTCCGGGAACGAGGTGGAAGCTCCCCAGGATGTCGGCTCCCTGAGCTCTTATCTGGAATCGCTCCAAGAGTAATCCTTCTGCATCGGTCAGAGTGGGCAATCTCAGGGAGGAGACTACCCTTATGGCAGTAAGGCCCGGCAAAAGAGCCGGGCCTTTTCTTTGTAGGGGAATATTATCCCCGCACTTGCCAAAAAGGGGTTCATAATGATAATTTTGATATTTTAATGAATAAATTTCGCCGGAGTCCGGCGAAGAGATAATCTCCAAGTTAGGAATAAAAATGACATCTGCTGAGAGCACCATCGCCAAACCAGAAACCGCATCAAAAAAGCGCATCTTAAGCGGCATGCGCCCCACCGGCAAGCTGCACCTGGGCCATTTATACGGCGCGCTCTATAACTGGCTCAAGCTCCAGGAAGAGTACGAATGCCACTACTTTGTGGCCGACTGGCACGCCATCACCACGGAATATGAAAACCCCCAGGGCATAGCCGCCTACATCCCGGAGATGATTGTGGATTGGCTGAGCGTCGGGCTAGACCCGGCCAAATCCACCATCTTCGTGCAGTCGGCCATCCCCGAGCACGCCGAACTCTATCTGATCTTCGGCATGTTCACTCCCGTCCCCTGGCTGGAGCGCAACCCCACCTACAAGGACCAGATCCAGGAACTGGCCCATAAGGACCTGGCCACTTACGGCTTTCTGGGCTATCCGGTGCTCCAGGCCGCGGACATCCTGATGTACAAGGCCCACGGCGTCCCCGTGGGCGTGGACCAGGTGCCCCACGTGGAGATGACCCGGGAGATCGCCCGGCGCTTCAACCACCTGTACCGGCCGCTGTTTCCGGAGCCCGAGGCCCTGCTGACGGAGATTCCCAAGCTCACCGGCACCGACGGCCGCAAGATGAGCAAAAGCTATAACAACAGCATCT
The DNA here is from genome assembly GCA_028688935.1 of Syntrophales bacterium. Taxonomy (GTDB): domain Bacteria; phylum Desulfobacterota; class Desulfobaccia; order Desulfobaccales; family 0-14-0-80-60-11; genus SURF-52. The sequence continues at coordinate 16 of JAQTXE010000114.1, read as the reverse complement.
ACATGAGCGACCCCAT
>JAQTXE010000368.1 GCA_028688935.1 Syntrophales bacterium | reverse complement strand
GATCTCTTTCGCTTGCCCCTTCCCGGGGTTCAGGAACCGGGCCACGATTTGGGCCGCCAGAACCCGGTCTTCCGCAAAGGAAGCAAACGCAGCGATATAAGGAGACAGACCCAGATAGACTATGCCGGTGGGCGTGACGGAATTGAGGCACTCGATGGAATTCGCGCCGGAAATGGCTTTTTGAAAATGCTCATGAAAGGGGTGCAAGACTTTATTCGCCAGCCGGTTGATGATGGCGAACCACTGGACATCAGGATTCTTTTGGGAGGCAATAGTCTTTAAGTTGCTGACTTCTTTCTGGATAAAGGAAGATATGTTGCCGTTCTTGGATTCAGAACTGAAGAAATTCTTTACTTTGTAATAATAAGCAAAATACTTGGCCAGGCTCCTTTTCGGCTTTATTTCCACCTGCAACATGCTTTCCAGTAGATTAAAAAAGGAGTTGGAATTGGCATACTTCCCCAGACCATACTTCTGTTTATAGAACTGGTAGGCGATGCTGTAGATATTGCGGGCCAGGGTCAAGGGCGAGGACGCCTGCCCGCAGGCCTCCCCGCGCCCGCGATTAAGCCCCTGGAAAAAGGTGGCCAAATTACGCGCCCCCTTTACCTGGGTATACGTCAAGCCGATATTCAAAGAACTATGATCATCCGAACCCCCGGTTAAATTTTTCCGCCAGGGCTCCGGAAACCAGGGAGTAATCTTATGTTTTTCCATAAGAATTACGGTGTCTTCTTTGGTCAGAGACGCGAGCACCGCTTTGAGGAAAACATTGATCTGGGATTCCCGGGCCCCGTTTAGCTCAAAATTTTTAAAGAGTAGCAACATCTGTTCAAAATGATCCAGGGTCAAACGCTTGTTAGCCGCCCAGAGAGGATGGGCCAGGCTATGGGTGATGCCCTCATCCTGCAGGTAATGGACTAAATCGAAGATATTTTCCCGCACCCTTTGGATGTCGGCGTGCTGCCCCTCGTCGATATTGTAGGCCAGGACGTGGACCTTGCATTGATCTTCCGGGAAGTACGTGGTGATCTCCTCGCTGATGAAAGTGTCCGGCAGGTGGGCGATCTCCAGGGCCCCCTCAATGGTATTATGGTCGGTGATGGTTACCAGGGACATGCCTCTTTTCTTGGCAATGTCGTACAACGCCAGGGGCTCGGTATAGCATTCCTGGCAGCCCAGTTTCTGCAGGACCCAGAAATGCGGCCGTTTGGAATATTTCGAATGGACGTGACCGTCGATCTTCATAACTCACCTCCCTTAAGAAATTAAAATGCTTTCCCCGGCCCGCACCCGGTCCCCGGGGCGGGCCAGGATCTTCATTCCCGGCTGATGGGGCAGCACCAGGTCCACCTGGGAGCCGATGCGGATCATGCCGAAGACCGCGCCCTTGTCCACAGCCGCGCCGGGGCGGGTGTAGCTGTCGATCCCCTTAACACTCTTGCCCGCAATCTGGATGACATAGTAAGGCACTTCCTGTCCCTGGAATTTCCCTGTCACCTTGGTTACCGTTCTCTCATTGCCCACAATATGGAGGGAATGCCGGTACAGGGGGCTCCGGCTCAAGAGGGTGCGCCAGTGCATGGGGCCCATATGGTAATTTTTCAGGATGGGGGGGTGGTGCTTGATGAACTCCACCCGGCCGGCCAAAGGCACGCGGTTGTAATGGACGTTGAAGGGGCTCATGAAAATGCCGATATGGACCTGGGCGCCTTCCTGCTCCTCCCGCAGAATATCTGCCACCTTGGCCCGCACTCCTTGTTTAATGGTGACCACATCCTCTCCGGGCTGCACCAGGGTAACGTAAACCACGGTGCCGTCCGCGGGGCTGACAATGTTCTCTCCTGAGGGCGGCTGCCGCTCGGGGTTGCGAAAAAACCAGACGTAGCGCCAATAGAGATAGCCGCCTCCCAAAACCAAGGGCAGCGCCAGGAGCGCCCAGGTCAATGGAGCTCCCTCCAGATATCGGGATTCAATATCCTGACCAGGGCCACTCCCGAGGAAAAGGGGAAATTAATCACTTCAAAAGCCTCTTCCCGGTTTTTGATGAATTTCAGCCACTTCTTCACCCCGGCGTGCTTGATCAGCTCCCGGACGTAGATGTTGGTATCGTGCAGGAAAATGTAGGTATTCTTGCTTGATCTTTCTAGCACCCGGATAAAGTCGTATTTGACGTCTTTGTAAGCGTGGCTGCCGTCAATGAAGGCGAGGTTTATGGGCGGCAAATTGAGGTTATGATAGGAGGGGAAGAATTCATCGCTTCTCATCTTAAAATGCCTCACGATGTCTTCCACTCCGAAGCGCTGGAAATGGTTTTTCACCTTCTCCTCATCACTCCACATACCCCGCCCGCCGATGGTGGCAAAGGGGCCATCCTTTAAAAATGAATACGCCGGGTCAATGAAGGTGAGGCGGCCCTTGGCGTTGTCTTTCAGCCCCAAGGCCAGGCAGACCACGCTGAAACCGTAGCCGGAGCCGATGACCAGAACGTGTTTGGGCCTCAGGGCCCGGACCACACCATAGTAGATGAAACCGAAGCCGAGGTTTAACTTTTTAGCATTCTCGTTGTGCCCGAAGGGCTTGGCAAACCGGAGAATATCCCCTACAATTTCATTAGAAAGACTAAAGTCCCGCATCTCTCTTTCCTTGGTTTAACGTTAGTCATGTTTTCTTCTCCATTTAATCTGCATAAATAACAGGCAATTATTTGCTCTTTGTTTAAATCAGGTTATTTTTTCCTTTATTTTTATGTTTGCTAACGGCAAAAGCTTTTTACTCAGGTATTCTCGGAGATCGGCTTATACCAAGTTCGGTTTCTGCTGCAACAAAATTAACTTATAAATTATTGATAATTTGATATCAAGTTGCAGTCTAATGACAACTTATGATATGCTTTTCTCTGAAAGGAGAAGGGCATGCGGAAACCCAAAGAATTGCCTGAAGGCGCTCTTGAGAGTTTGGCAATGGGGCTGAAGCGGGCCAA
>JAQTXE010000113.1 GCA_028688935.1 Syntrophales bacterium | reverse complement strand
GGAGGAATGCTGGGCCACCAAGACCGCGCCTTCGGGAAAATCCGGCAAATCGCCGATGTCCCGGATATGATACGCCGGTCCGCAGCCCACGCCGGCGCAGGCCACCGCCCCACCCTCCACCAGGAGGGGGTAGCCGGGCACCCGGGGAATGGCTTCGATTTCCACCTCTTCCGGTGACTTGAGGCGCAGGGGCCGGGCTTGCAGCACCAAGAGGCGGCCTTCCCAGTCCAGGGCCCATTCGATGTCCTGGGGCGCGCCATAGTGCTTTTCCAGTTTCAGGGCATAGGAGGCCAGGGTCTTAATCTGCTCGGGAGTGAGACAGCTTTTTTCCCGGTCCTCCGGAGCCACCGGAATTTCTTCCACCCCACCCTCGGGACTGTTCACCAACTGCACGGGTTTGGGGGCAATTTCCGTTGCTATAATAGTTAAATCTTCATCCTTGGCTACCTGATAGGTATCCGGGGTAAGAACCCCTTCCACGGCGTAGGGACCCAGACCCCAGACCGCATTGATAATAATATTGTCCTCCAGGATCCTGACGGGGTGGCGGGAATACATCACCCCGCTGGCTTTTGTCTCGATCATCTGGAGACAGGCGACGCTCATAGCGATGTCTTCATCCCGGATGCCTTTAACCAGGCGGTAGGAGATGGCCCGGGGGGTATACAGGCTCGCCAGGATAGCCTTGTAAGTTTGCAGCAGGTTCTCCGGGAGGACATTAAGGGCGGTGAGGTACTGTCCGGCGAAAGAAAGTTCGCCGTCTTCGCCGATAGCGCTGCTGCGCAAGGAGACCCGGGGACTGGCTTCACCATGTCCCAGGGACTCGGCCATCCGGGCATAAGCCCCCATGATCGCTTCTTCCAAAGCGGAAGGAACCCGGGCCCCGGTGATCATCTCCCGGATTTCTTCGCTGGCTGCCCGGATGCTTTCCAGGTCATTGATATCTATAGCCAGTTTTCGCTTGTTGATTTCCTCCACCAGATCGTTATGCGCTAAAAAGTCCGCATAAGCGCTGGTGGTAATGGCGAATCCTAAAGGGATGGGCAGGTGCAGGCGGTTGTGGATTTCTCCCAGGTGGGCGCTCTTGCCGCCCACCCAATCGGTCATCTCCTTGGTGATTTCCGCATAAGGCAAAACCAGGGCCGCCGCGGTTATCTCTTTTCTCTCTTCGAGTTTTGCTTTGATTTGTTGATGAATGTTTTCCAGGACCGGATAGAGCATGGGATAGCGGTGGCCGGAAAGCACGTCCAGGCTCTTGACCATCCGGAAGGCGTGAAAAACGGCCCGGGTGGCGTTGGACCTGACGTAGGACATGCCGAAGAGCTGGTGGCCCTGGAGCTTTTCCTCCAGGTCGGTGATAATATCCAGAAGCTGGGTATTCGAGGTTAATAACTCTTTGAATAAGCCGTATTTAAAGCGGAAGACCGCGCCGATATCCTCTTTAACGGGTTCCGGCCGCAGCAGAGAGTGGACCAGTTTTTTGAGGTTGCCCAGGATAGTATCCACTTATGCCAGCCTTTTACCAGTTTTGGCGGTCAGCCGTCTCCGCTTCCTGGCCGGGGAATAACGGCGGAACTTCGCCCCCCTTGCCTCTTGAAGCAGTATCGGGTTACAAAACAAAAATAGATTAGCAAATCTAAAGCCTTAGACCAATGACCAACTCCCTCTTCCTAAATCCTGCTCCATCGTATGGGAAAAAGTCTAGGGAACCGGATTTAGCCAAAAAATTTCCATCCCATCATAACACCTTCCTTACCTAAACTAATCAAAATCCATACCACCGGGGATGATATTCCGGAATCTTTAAGTCCGGGAAAAGCCCGAAGAATTGGAAAGAACCGGGGCTTGCACATCCCCTCAGAACTTGAGGAGATTAACCCTCTTTTTACACTTTGTAAAATATCCTGACAGAAAATCCTCCCTTCCCGGCCTGAGTCGGCAGGAATCCTCCGGGAATATCTCACAGATACTCGACTTGACGGGGCTGTCCCCCCCTTCCCGGCAATTGGCATGGCCGTTGCTTTCCCAAGATTGAAGACTCTCTCCAGAAGGGGCCGCAAGGATCGAGATGTCCTCAGGAGATCTCTCAACATAGGGGCAGTCATCAATTTAAGGAGGTCCTTCCATGAAAGTACTGGTGGCGACAGACGGCTCAGAGCATTCTATGAAAGCCGTGCAAAGAGCCCTGGAGATGGCCGAGAAGCAGCAGGCGCAGGTGACTCTGATGTCGGTGGCTTATTACGTTCAGGGGGATTTTGACAGTATGCCCATGAACATCCAGGACAAGCTGGAAGACGAAGCCCGGGAGGCGTTGAAAAAGGGAAAGTCTCTGTTCGATGCTAAAGGCCTGCCGGTGGAGACGGTGTTGGAAGCGGGGCTGGTGCCGGCTAATTTAATCATCCGCAAGGCTGAGGATGAGAAATTTGACCGGATTATCATGGGCAGCACCGGCAGGAGCGGCCTGGACCGGGTGTTAATGGGCAGCACTGCGGCCAAGGTAGTGGCCCATGCGCCCTGTGAAGTGACGGTGGTCAGGTAACCTTGAATTTTAAGGAGGTTAAATAAAATGCATAAATGGTGGGCAAAACTATGGGGCTTGGCAGTGATGGTCAGCCTGTTGCTGCCGGAGACCGCTTTGGCCGCGGCCAAGAAGGTAGCCCCCCTGGTGGTGGTGGCCGATACCCGGAAATTTTCCGGCTGGGAGGCCTGGTGGACTAACCTTTACAACGAAAGCCATCTCTATTTCGCACTCCTCACCGTGGCCATCATCCCCATTGTCGGACTGATTTTCGGACTCTTGGCGGACGTAGTGATGAACTGGATCGGTCTGGATCTCAAACACCGGGACCTGGCTGAACACTAAGGGTTCTAAGAAGGAAACAGGAGGAAAATATTATGGACTGGCTATACGTCATGATGCCCATTGCAGGAGTCAAAATATTCTGGCCGGGCCTGGTTATTTTAGGAGTCGGGGTGGGGGTTATAGGTGGTTTCTTCGGCATGGGCGGCGCCTGGATGGTAACCCCGGGTTTAAATATTTTAGGTTTTCCCATGGCCTTTGCCATCGGCACTGATATTGCCCACATTGCCGGTAAGTCCCTCATCTCTACCATGCGCCATGGTAAATTCGGCAACGTGGATTATAAACTCGGATTGGTCATGCTGGTGGGCACCATCGTCGGCTTCGAAGTGGGGGCCCAGATGGTGATGTGGCTGGAGCGCATCGGCAAAGTGGATCAATATGTCCGCTATCTTTATCTTGTCCTGCTGGCCCTCATTGCCTGGATGGTCTTTGCCGACGTAGCCAAGAAGAGGAGGAAGGACCGGGAGGCCCTGGCCGCGGGCAAAGAGGTGGACAAGCTGTCCACCGGCCTGGAGTTGCACAAGGCCCTGCACAAGATCAAAATCCCGCCGATGATGCACTTCAAAGAGGCGCAGATCTATGTGTCCTTCTGGGTCCCCGTCTTTGTCAGCTTTGCCACCGGTTGGGCTGCCGGTATCCTGGGTATCGGCGGCGGCCTGATCCGCATGCCGGCTCTGATCTATCTGGTGGGCTGCCCCACCCACGTGGCGGTGGGCACCGACCTGTTTGAGGTGATGATCTCCGGGCTCTACGGCGCCGGCACCTATACCTATAAAGGCCGCACCGAGCTGGTGGCGGTGATGATCATGCTCTGCGGCGCGGCGGTGGGCGCCCAGATCGGCACCGTGGCCACCAAGTACATCAAGGGCTACGGCATCCGCATTGCCTTCGGCATCTGCGTCATCGGCTGTTTCATCTCCATTGTCTTGAAATTGTTGGCCAAGGGCGTCCCGGCTCATGGAGATTTATTCGACGGGACCGCCACGGTTCTCATCCTGGGGCTGGTGGCCGCCATGACTTTGTATATCATGGTCAGGATGTTCGCCGGGGCCAAACAGGAGCTGGCCATGAAGAAGGCCAAGGCCCAAACGCAGCCGGCGAGTTAGGCCTGGGCCGGACATCGTAGAAAAGGAGATACCTTTATGTATAAAAAATATCTCTGGGTGACTCTGCTACCCATCCTGTTCCTGGCCTTTTCTCTCGGCTGCGGTCAACCCTCGGGCCAGGTGGAGCAGGGACGGGTGATTGCGGCTGATAAGGCGAAAAAGACCATCACCTTAATCCGGGATGTCAAGCACGAGCTGGGCAATCCGGTCTATGATCAACTCCCCCCGCTTACCTTTGAGCTTCCCAAAAACCCTGCGGAAATGGGGCCGGAACCCAAGGCGGGCAAGCTCATGGAAGTTGACCCAAAAGCCAAGGAAATCGTCATTTTTGATGATGCCAGCCAAAACTTCAAACGGATCAAATACAACCCCATTGATGAAAAAGAAGGGGTGGGCCTGCGGAATCCCCTGGTGGCCGGCAAGACGTTCCCCGTGGTGGACCGGGCAAAGAAAACGGTGACGGTGTATGACAAACGCAAAAGACTGATCACCACCTTTGCCCTGCCGGAGGAATTCTTTACCAAGCCGGATAATACCTTCGGTTTCGGAGACGAAGTGCGGATTTACGCCAAGTTGCCGGGCAAAGCCCTGAGGCTCATGAATATCAGCGAGACCGATATCTTCAAGAAATAGAACGGGGGTAGGGGACATGCCTCATGCAAGATCGCCCCTGGCTGTGGTTGAGCGAAGCCAGGGGCGATTTTCTTCCAGCCCATCTGGACCCCGGTCCTGAAACTCGGATACTCCCGGCAATTCTTCTCTCTAAGAGACAGATAAAGGAAGCTGGAAAAATGAACCCTCACCAAAAAATTGCCGTGGCCGTGATGGATGTGTTCATTCTGGCGGAGTTATGCCTTAGTATGTTTATGGCCCACAGCCACCCGGAGAATTTCACCCCGGTCTTTTTTAAAATCTTTCTGGGGATGCTCATTCCCACCTTGATAGTGGCGAGAATGGTGGTCAGAAAACTGCGCACTCCCGAGCCCTCCATCGAACCATGAACTTAGAACAGGCCAGACAGCGGCGGACCTTGGCCGGCAAGCTGGCGGCGCTCTTTATCGTCCTCATGTTGGCGGCTCTGTTTGAGGGACTGGCGGCGAAGTTCAGGCAACCGTTTAATGAATACGAGGTGCTGCCGGGCTACCTGGAGAATATTAACGGTCCTCTGCCGGAAGGGGTGCAAGACCTCCAGGATCTAAACTATTCCAGCAATTCTAAATACTTGCAGGTTTCCTTCACCGAAACCCACCGGGGTTTCTGGCTGGGAGGCAGCATGTGGCGGGGCAAGTTGCGGGTGAGCCCCCTTACCCCTCCCGGGACCTATACCCTCATGGTGAGGTCCAAGCACGGAGTCAGCGACAAGCCGCCCCTGTTATTTCATATCGTCGTTTATCCAAACAGCCTCAGTCTCCAGAAAAATTCCCGGTCATTTATTCAACGGTATTTAGGGGTGTCGCCCTGGGCCATGGCCGGTCTTTTCCTGGCGCTCTTCGGCCTGGCCCTGGGGGTGGTTTTTTCCCTTGCCGGTAAAATAGAAAAGCTGATGGCCCAAAGCGGCCAGGCGGAAATCTACAAAGTGGAGAAATTGGAGACGGGTTACGCCATTGCCTTCGGCCTGGGAACCAAACACGGCGTCAACCCCGGAGATCAGGTTGCCGTTTTCGACCCTGAAGGCAATAAGGTGGGGACCGCCCGGATAGAAAGGTCCTCAGCCCAGGATTCAGTGGGTTTCGTCACTTTAAGCCGGGACATCAAACCGGGATATCTCGTCTCCCGCCACCAGTAAACGAACCAATTAGGACTTTTACCACCCTCCTGATATATTTCCGGGACTTTATTCGTGATGATTATGCCAGAGTAGGCAAAAATCCCGGTCGGTGGCGGCGCATAGGGGCGGGATGGCGGCCCCTATGAGACAAAGGTGTGATGAAAGTGGTGATGAAGACCATGAGGATGAGAATGGTGAATCGGCTCTGGGTCAGGAGGGGTTCAGTGATGGTCCCCTGTTGCAGCAGACCGTAGCTCATTAAGAAGACGGCCTTGGCGACGATGAGTTCCACGGCCCCCCGGCCCCCATGTCTGCCTGCGGGTTAGGGACACCGGTTCGGGTATCGACCCTGCCATTATGGACCGGATCTTCGACCCCTTTTTCACCGCCAAAGAGTTGGGGGTGGGCACCGGCCTGGGGTTGGCGGTGGTGCATGGCATAGTTAAGAGCCACGGGGGCTCCATAGAAGTGGAAAGCGTGCCGGGACAGGGAACCACGGTGCAAGTGTTTTTTCCGGCCCGGGAGATGCAGGTGATGGAGGAAAGCGTCGAGGCTGCTCCCCCGCCCCGGGGGCGGGAGCGCAGTTCTATTGGTGGATGACGAACCGGCCTTGACGGAAGTGATAAAGCTGATGCTGGAGCATCTCGGCTACCAGGTGGAATCTCACACCACCAGCAAAGCGGCCCTGGAGTCCTTCCGCCGTCAACTCCGGGAAACGCCCTTCGATCTGGTGATCACGGACATGACCATGCCCCACCTCACCGGCGCCGATTTGGCCCTGGAGCTTTTAAATCTGCAACCTGGCCTCGCCATTATCCTCCTCACCGGCTTCAGTGAAAAGATCGACCCGGCCCGGGCCGAGAGCCTGGGAATCCAGGGGTTTTTGTACAAGCCCATAGTGATGCGGGAACTGGCCGCCTTGGTGCGCAAAGTTTTGGATGCCAAAGCCGGATCGGGGTCAGAGAGGATCAAAAGTCCTGTTTAACCCTCTCCGGGGTGCGCCCTTTTTCTGCCAGCAACCAGGCCACCCAGGTGAAGCTGAGGTCCCCGGGGAGTTCGGGGTGGTGGAAGGGCTTTTCTAATCTGCGCACCAAAGACCGGCCCCGCTGCCGGTAGAACTCCAATAAAAAATCTTCCTGGTGCTCCCGGAATCCCGCCAGCAGGAGGCGTCCCCGAGGCCCGGCCAGGCGATCCAGCTCCGGGGCCTGGTCCACCTGTACTTCATAGGGAAGGTTCGCCGCCACCAGGTCGAAAGGGCCTTGAAGAGAGGCGCCGGAGCCCTGCACCACCTCCAAGGAGTCCGTTAAATGATGGGTCCGGGCGTTCTCCCGGGTCACCTGGACCGCGGCTAAAGAGATATCCGCCCCCACCACCCTGGGCACCCCCAGGGCCATGGCTGCCAGTCCCAGGACGCCGGTGCCGCAGCCCAGATCCAGGAGCCGCTTCACCGGTCTGGCAACCAACGCGTCCCGCAACAGCTCCAGAGAGAGGCGGGTGCTGGGATGGCCCAGGGGGAAGGCCTGGCCGCTTGCCAGCAGCAGCACCTGTTCTCCCGGTCCGGCCGCATAAGGGTCCTCCCGGGAGCAGAGCACCAGGCGGGGTGAGAGGCGGTAAAACAGGGCGGCCATAGGTGATATCCTACCACGTCTACGCCTAAAAAGAATGGACTGGGAAGTTAGTAGCAATCATTCCATCTACACCAATGGCTTGAAAACCGTTCCCATTAAACGCCACAAATTACTGGACCGCATTACCGCCAACGAAATCTGCAAGCAAGCCGGACTGTCCCCCAAATTTTAAACAGCAACTCACTGGACCACCACCAGACCGGCCAGGGTGCCCTTGGGAATATCCTCCGGTTTATCCTCCCTAAAAAATTGCGGTTTTTGTAGCCAGGGCTACAGCATCGGCCTGGAAAAGATCTTATCATCTAGAAAAAGCTGGGTGGTTGCCATGGGATGTATTTGTAATGCACATATCGGCCCGGGCTTGGACGCCAGCCCCGTCTGCATCGGCCAATTATGGATTTTTCAAAATCTGCAGCCGGAGGAATTGTTGGCCATTACCCAGGCGGCCCAACGGCAAGTCTATCAAAAGGGACAGAGTGTCTTTTCCCAAGGAGATCAAGCGGCCCAGATGTTCTTGCTTAAAGCCGGGCGGGTCAAATTAAGCAAAGTAACCGAGGAAGGAGAGGAAATAACCCTGGATATCAGAAAAGCCGGTGATTTTCTGGGAGAAACCATGCTGACCGAGGACAGCGCTTATCCCTTGAGCGCCACCTGCCTGGAGGATACCCTGACTTGCGGGTTTACTAAATCCGGGTTTGAAAAATTGATCCTGGAACACGCCAATATCGGTTTGCAGGTAATCAAGAATTTGAGTAAACGCATTGCCTCCCTCACCAGCCGGGTGGGCAGCCTCTCTCTCACCCATCTGGAGGACCGTCTGTATAACGTCCTGATTAACGTGGCCCAGGAGCATGGCATCAAGGAGCGGCAAGGCTATGTCATCCAGTTTCCCCTCACCCACGAGGAATTGGGCTTTTTGGTGGGGGTGCACCGGGTCAGCATTACCCGGGCTATGAAGTCCTTAAAGGAATCCGGCAAGATCAGGCAGGAAGGCCGCACTCTGATTCTTGTTTAACCTTCAATAGCAAAACTCACAGGAGGTCATTATGATTCTGGCGATTAACGGCAGCCCTAAACCCCAAGGCAACCTGCAGCGGATGGTGGAAAAGGTCGCCCGGGAGACGGGGCATGATTATGAGATGGTGCATCTGGCGAAAATGAGGATTAATCCCTGTTTGGGCTGTGTCAAATGCGCCGCCACCTTCCGCTGCATCCAACCGGACGATATGGCGCCCCTCTACGATAAGATCGTGGCCGCAGACGCCCTCATTGTCGGCCCGGTGGTCTATTTCGGCAAGGCCAACGGCTTTACCCACACCTTCTTGGAACGTCTCTTTCCCTTGCGTCACGTGGAGCCCCAGGTCATGGGCAAACTGGCGGCGGTGGTCTGCGTGGGGGGCGATGAAGCCGCCAAGGTCACCGGCGAGGTCATCTATCATCTGGAAAGCTACTTTGAATATAAGGTGGTGGGCTCGGTCTATTTCAACAGCGCCACCCCTCCCTGTTTCATCTGCGGCTTCGGCACCACCTGCCAATATGGGGGCCCGGCCCGCTGGATGAGTCCCGAGGAATTTGCCAATTTCACGGAAATAACCCCGGAGATGTTTCAAAACTTCGAGGATCATCCGGAAATCGTGCAGGGATGCGAACGGCTGTCCGCGGATTTGGCTCAGGCCATTGCGGCCTTGCCGGCTAAAAAATGAGGGTAGCGATGGTCTGAAATAAGTCCGCCAAAATGAGGCCTGAAAACCAAAACCCCTTGAATTTTCAGGGGGTTTGTTTTAAAATTGTCAAAGAAAGGGAGAGGATTTTCGCCATAGGATAGCGAAAAATGACAAACTATATCTGTCAACCCATCAGAAAACTATTATGTTTAACTTAAAAGTTAATTTTACCGATTGACATTATTAACCTAAAGGTTAATAAATAATATAAATGAAACTCCTCCTCTTGGCTCATGGACGATATCAAGTATTCGCAGCATGTTCCGATCGGGGGGATTGTCAGCTTCTCTCCTTTTTGAATGCATTAGAAGGTGATCGCCAGGATCAAGCTGACCGATTGATCAACCTCTTGGATAGGGCAGCTAGAGAAGGCCCGCCAAGGAATACGGACATCTGCCATCAAATAAAAGGTGACATTTGGCAATTTGAATCCGGCAAACTTCGAGTTCTTTGGTTCTATGGGCGTGGTCGCGGTGTCGTTGTCTGTTCTCATGGATTCCCAAAGGAAACTAAGAGAACACGCAGAAGAGATATCAAGCAGGCAGAGAGAACTCACCGTAAGTACTTCGATGACGTGGCAAGAGGGGATATTGAGATTTTTGAGAGTGTGGATGAGGAATGATGGGTGAAAAAATGAAAAACAAATCCTTTGCTAAACTGGTTAAACAAGCCAAGAAGCGGGAGGCTTATTGGCTTGCTGATGCCGTCTATACCTTTACGGAAGAACTCCATAACTTGGCTGAAAATGCAAACATTAGCCGATCTGAACTGGCACGTCGTTTGGGCGTCAGCCCGGCCTACATAACAAAACTTTTCCGGGGCAATGCGAATTTCACCATTGAAACTATGGTGCGTCTGGCCCGTGCAGTTGGTGCACGCTTGCATTTACATATTGCCCCTGAAGAAAAAGAGGTTTGCTGGTTGTATGCTCCCCCTGTGCTGCGGCGAAAAGAGTTCCCTGGCGCTAAAGCAGATCAGTATGAGAGCATTTCCACCCCTAAAATAATGGAAGGGAAATATGAGCCAGTTGCCCTTGCAGCTTGAAAACCACTTCTTTACTAAGGTGGAGGTGGAGGCTAATCCAGCCTATAAACCGAAGGATGAGGAAGATCAACTGGTAGGAATTCACACTCAGGTCGAATTGGCTCCACATAAGGATAATCCGCGAAAATGGCGCGTTATCCTAACTGTGGGGACTGAGTCAGACGATGGGAAGATACCATATAAAATTGAACTAAAGGTCGTCGGCTTTTTTAAGGTTGCCCCCGAAGTTGAGGAAGAGAAAATGCCCTACTTGGTTCATGCCAACGGGGCGGCGATCCTCTATTCCTCTGCTAGAGAGTTTCTCCTAATGATTACCTGCCGGGGGCCATGGGAAGGTTTTTATTTACCAACAACAAATTTTCTTGAGCCTCCGCAAAAAGTTGAGGAACAAGAATCTAAGCAAATTGCACCACCAGCAAAAGTAGGTAGTAGGAAACGGGCTCAAAAGGCTAAAAAATCTTAATTAATTAGTGGCAACTTGGTGTTTAACCATCCCGGCGATAACATGGCTAACTCAATTCGAAATGATTTCAGAAAGGGAAGGCAGATTCTCGACCTCCCTATCTGTCAATGTCTTTTAGGGTAGGGCAGGCGACCCCCTGCCCCCCCAAAAGAATAGTTGCCGCATCCCCCCTACTTGGGCCAGAGCGTGAGCCCCGTTTCCGGGTCGTATTGGCGGGTCAGGACCTGGTCCGCCAGGTGTTCGTAAAGGGCGAACTCGCAGGCAAAGACCGGGGTCCCTTCCCCCAGGTGGCCACCCCAAGTCCGGCCCGTGTTATCGCCCAGAGTCACATGGGCGTGCACCATGGGCCGGCCGTCCTTTAGGGAAACGTTTCCCACCAGGGCCAGAATTTCCAGAGGTTGATCCAGTTCCAGGAAGTAATATTCCCTTTTTTCCTGGTCATAGTATCCCACCCGGGCCCGGGTCACCGCGCCCAGGGCCCGGACCTCCCCCAGGGTGATGTTATGCTCCCGGCAGACCTGCTCCAAGGCCCGGAGGAGATCGTCGCCTTTGGCAAGGCGCCCCATAAAAGACCGTCCCGGTCGCGTTAATACTGCCAACATGGACTTTCCTTTCTGAAAGATGGGTTTCCGGGATGAAGGAGAAACAGTTTTCTCCGGCCATCCTCATAAAATATCATAATCATACCCGGAACCGGCGCAACCAGGGATTGGACGCCTGGCGCGGTTCTTTCGGATGGTGTTATTAACCCCCCGCGGCACCGGGAGGTCGCCAAAATATAGGGTAAATGGTATAAATAGTTAGCAATAGTTTGCTGATAAAAAAACTGGGGGAAAAGGAGCTGAAGCCTTTAAAACCTCTTCCCAAATCTAACAAATTCCGGAGAACCGGTATCCCCAAACTTAGGGTCCTGGCGCGCCTGGTGCAGGCTTTAGAAGACCAACTGGTGGCTTGCATGCGCTGCGGGTTGTGCCAGGCGGTCTGCCCCCTTTTCGCCGAAACCGGGCGGGAGGCGGATGTAGCCCGGGGGAAACTGGCCCTGCTGGACGGCCTGGCCCGGGAACTCTTCCAAAATCCCCAGGGCGTCATGGAGCGGCTGAACCGCTGCCTGCTTTGCGGTTCCTGTGCGGCCAATTGTCCCAGCGGCGTGAAGGTCTTGGATATCTTCATCCGGGCCCGGGCCATTCTGGCGGGCTATATGGGACTATCTCCGGCTAAAAAAGCCTTTTTCCGGGGACTGCTGAGCAAACCCGAATTCTTTAACCGCATCCTGAACTGGGGCGCCAGGTTCCAGGGCATCTTCATCAAGCCGGTGGACGACCTGCTGGGGTCCTCCTGCTCCCGCTTCCTCTCGCCGCTTTTGAGGGTGCGGCACCTCAAGCCCCTGGCCCCGGTGCTTTTCCACCGCCACGTGCCGGCCCGGAACACCTCCCCGGGCCTCTCCGGAATAAAAGTCGCCTTTTTCGTGGGCTGCCTCATTGACAAGGTTTTTCCCCAGATAGGGGAAGACGTGCTCCAGGTCCTGGACCATCACGGGGTGGGGGTCTATCTGCCCGGGGACCAGGCCTGCTGCG
>JAQTXE010000367.1 GCA_028688935.1 Syntrophales bacterium | reverse complement strand
GCTTTTTTGATCGTCGGGTTTCTCATGAAGGCCGAGGCGCATCTTGGTTCCAGATTCGGCCGCCGGACCGGGTCGATAGCCAGGGACGGCATCCTCACCCGGCGCAGCTCCCTGTTGCTGATTATGCTGCAATTGGGCCTCTTCCTCCTGGTGCTTTTAATCACCATGGCCCGGGGGCTCAAAATCGACTGCGGCTGCGGTCTCTTTACTGAGCGGCAGGTGGGGCTCGGCGCTATCCTGGAGGACACCTTGCTTTTAGGGATGGCGGGGTGGCTCTATTGGCGGGATGGCACAACCGGGGGCCGGGAGGAGAGATCGTTTATCCACCTTAAATCCAGACTATAGTCTGGTTGCGGAGTAGGCGGCTGGCGGCTTTATCCCAAGTGTGACTTCAAGCCCCGGTTTTTCTGTTCCTTCAGGCGCTTGACGAATTTCTTGAGGAGCCGCAAAGCCTCGCCCGCGTCGGTGTCCAGTACCGCGCTCTCCATCTGCTGAAACTCATCCGGGGTTAAGGGCAAAACCACAAGGGGCTTCTCGCTCTCGGATCTCATCTTAATCACTCCGCAGGAATAAGTTGCCGCAGAATCTATAAGCCTGGGGGCGGCAATGAATCTCGTCACCGCCCCGGACTGCTGGATTATTTCTCGAAGGGATTGACCAGGTGCACCGGCACCTGGGAACTGCGAATTACCTTTTCGGCCACACTGCCGAAAACCGGGCTCTTCCGGTCGATTCCGTCGTGGCCGCGGCCATGGGTGGTGAGGACCACCAGGTCGGCCTTTTCCGCCTGAATCGCTTTGAGAATTTCCCCGGCAGCATCGCCCTGGACCAGCCGTATCTCCATATTCGGGCAGGCTTTCAGCTCGGTCTCGCAAATACGCTGCATCTTGCTCTTCGCCTGTTTCAATTCCCATTCCTGAAAACGTTGGAGATGATGTTCACCCGGTTCGTGGGCATAGCCGCCAAACATGGAAGTTAAATCCGTGGCCACATACAGCATAATGATTTTCGCCTGGTACTTTTCCCCCAGCGAGGCCACGTGCTTGGCGGATTGCAGCGAATTCTTGGATAAATCGGTGGGCCAGAGAATTGTCCGGATCATGGGGAACCTCCTGATTTATTGCCTCAACCCTCTTCCGCAGCGAGCCGGTCGGTGATAAATTCAGGCCTCTTCTTAACCGGGAATTTTCTGTGAGCAAGGAGAACCGGAAGTCTGGTGGTTCACCTGGGAATCCGCCGGAACCTGCAACTGGGGACTGCTTGACCGCAGTCTCTGGGATCCGTTTCAGCAGCCGCAAATGAACAAAAGTCCGCCGATAAACAAGCATAAGCCCAATTTCTTCATCCATTTTTCTCCTTATATTCAAGCCGGTCATTGATAAATTCCGGGGGCTTGCCCCGTTCCAGTTCAAAGACCGGACGGCAATGAGGCTTGCTGGCGGCATCCGCTTTTTTCTTGATGACGTCGGCCAGGAAATCCAGGGCTGCGTCCCGGTCTTCATCCAGCAGAATGGCATGGAGCCGGAATATGTCTTCCGGATGGAGGGTGATCACGGTGTTTTCCTTCAGCATGGGAATCCTCCCCTGCACTTTCTCTCCCAGATCAACCTAAAGCCCTCGCACCGCCTCTTTAACCCGGTCAATCTCTTCCCGCTTTAAATTCATATCCTTATTCTTGTCAATGCCCAGAGCAGTGATCACCAGGTAGCCGCGGAGCGGCACTTCAGCCTCTTCCAGCACTTTTTTGGCGCAGCCGACTTCGCAGCCGTCAACAACAACTAGATTGGGGATATCCCTGGCCGACTGGACGAACCCACTCAGATGGGCCCCCACCCCGGCCAGGCAGGAGAGCCTGCCGAAATCCTCTTGGGTCAGCTCTATCGCCGCCTGGTTGGACAACTGCCCCACATTGGAGCCGCCCGAACAGGCCAGAATCATGGTAGTGACCATAGGTTGACAACAATCCTGAGACATATTGATAAGTCTCCATACTATAAGATTTTTCCAAGATTAAACTTTCACTGGAATACAAGCATCTATATATCCGGTTAACTGAATGTAATCAAGAAATTTTCACAGAACTGATACTTTCTTTTAATTCCATTATTACATAGATTAGTATAATATCTTATTATGACGAGCCTTTATAAAACACCCATAGAAGAATGTCCCCCAAAACCAGCCTTAGAGAAACGCACACTTTTGGCTTCTCGAGAGGCCACCGAACTCGCCGGTCTCTTCAAGGTTTTGGCCAACGACACTCGTCTAAAGATCCTTTACGTCCTGACCAAGACCCAGGAACTGAGGGTGACCGAACTGGCGGGCCTGGTGGGTATGAAGCCCCAGGCCGTGTCCAACCAGTTGCAGATGCTGACGCACAGAGGCATCCTGGGCTGCCGGCGTGAGGGTGTCCACATCATCTATCGCATCCTGGACCCCTGCGTGGTTCGCCTGCTGGAGTATGGTCTGTGCCTGAACGAGGACGCCAAGGCGAGGAAGTCATGACTTTGCCAAGGCATGAAGAGAAAGGTTTAAAAGAAGCCCGGTCCCTGATTGATAAGGCGGTTGCCAGCCGCAAGTGCCTGGCCTGCGGCTGTTTCCGCCAGATGCTTGCGATTCTCGAACAGGCTGCTGCCAACAATAGCTTGTTGGAAAGACTCGGTGAGGCTCGACAAAAGGCAAAAAACCTGCTCGTAAAGCAGGAATACGATTGTTTTGGCTGTGAGGTCTGTTATCCCCCCTTGGTGTTCAATTCTCTAAGCCTGGCTTTGGGGGAAGATCTCGCGGAGTTAGAGATTTGTCCTGCCGAGCCGCTGGCAGAGCGTCGGGGTTGGCCGCCTCTCCCGGGGAACTATCGAGTTCTCCGGTATCGGGCTCCGGTGGCCGTTTGCACCCTTACAGATGACAGGTTAGCCGCGGCGGTAGCTGAAGTATATGAACCGGGACTATCCATAGTTGGGACCCTGCAAACGGAAAACCTGGGTATTGAGCGATTGATCCAAAACGTCCTG
>JAQTXE010000112.1 GCA_028688935.1 Syntrophales bacterium | reverse complement strand
AAACTTCCGGCGGGGTGCTGGCGTATCTTACTGAAGTCTTCCGAAAACCTTTAGTCTAACCCTAGGTAATTAAATTGTAAGAAATGCCGCCACAAAGACAATAGGCAGAAATACCCATATTCACCTTATTCACCTGCGCCATTCGTCTATCAGAAAGTTCTTGCTACCTTGAGGATGCCAGCATAAGGTGGTTATGCAATCTTCGTTCCAAAGGAGTCGAACATGCCCCCACAAAAACCTTTGACCGGGGAAGCGGCGCTGATCACCGCCTTGAGCCAAATCTTCGGTCCGGCCCCGGCGAAGGTGGCCGTGGGGATCGGGGACGACTGCGCCGCCCTGGATTTGGCCGGGCCGGACTATCTCCTGTGGACCGTGGACACCTTGATCGAGGGGGTGCATTTCGATCTAGCTTATTTCTCCCTGCCCCAGTTGGGGCGTAAAGCCCTGGCGGTAAATTTGAGCGACATCGCCGCCATGGGCGGCGAGCCTCTCTACGCCTTGCTCTCCCTGGGCTGGCCCCCGGACCGGGACTCCGCCGGAGCCCTGGCCCTGGGGGAAGGGCTGGCGCAAATCGCCCGGGAGTACGGGGTGGCCGTGATCGGCGGCGACACCGTGGCTTCCCCCCCGGGCCTCATGGTCACCCTTTCTCTCCTGGGCCGGGTGGACCGGGGCGAAATGCTCCAGCGCCGGGGGGCGTTAATAGGGGATCAGATCTACGTCACCGGCCCTCTGGGAGAAGCGGCCGCGGGCCTGGAGGTCCTGAAACGCCGGTTGACTCTGGAGCCGGACCTCCAGGAGGCCTTATGCCAAGCCCATCTGGACCCCCGGCCCCAACTCCGGGCCGGCCGGGTGTTGGCGGGGCAAAAACTGGCAGGAGCCCTCATCGACCTCTCCGATGGAGTAGCCACGGACCTGGGCCATATCTGCCGGGCCAGCGGCGTGGGCGCCCGCATCCCGGCAGCCGCGGTGCCGGTCTCCCCTCAAGTGCTGGCCGCGGCCCCCATATTGGGCCGGCACCCATTGGACCTGGCCCTCAAAGGAGGAGAAGACTACCAGTTGCTCTTCACTTCTCCTAAGGAACAAGCCCCGGCCCTCTTCCAGGCCTTTCAAAAGGCCGGATTACCGCCGCCCCTGCCTTTGGGGGAAATTATTGCCGGGGCCGGAGTGCTGCTGGCCGCCCCCGGAGGGGAAAAAGAGATTACCGGAGAAGGGTTCGACCATTTCCGCCTTGACCTTTGAGGCGGATAAATCTACGATGAAGGCAGCCGAGCCGCGGTAACCTGGCGCGACCGGCGACCCTCCCCCACAGAAGGGCAGGGATTATCTTTCCCAAACCGAAACTTTCCCATGAACCTGAAAAAGAGAGGATCTGCCTTGAAGGTCTGCCGTACCTGCCGCTATTGGTCCGACAAGCATAAGGGGACCTGCACCCGCTTGCAGCGGGGAGCAGGTCAGTTCTGGATGTGTGATGAATGGCTGGAGATCACGGCTAACGCCGGGGTCCCCCAGGAGAACGACGAACCGGAAGGGGCTCCTTCCCCTTAGTTGCAGCCGGCTCCTGCCCCCCGGCTTCGGAGGGTACAGATGCAAGAGGTAATCTTTGACGCCCTGGTGCACGGGGTTTATGTGGTCACCACCCGGGTGGGCGAGAAAATCAACGGCATGACCGCGGCCTGGGTCTCCCAAGTCTCTCTCCATCCCCCGCTGGTCGTGGTATCCATTGCCCCCTCCCGCTATTCCCATGACCTCATCCGGGAAAGTGGCGTCATGGCCGTCAATGTTTTGACGTCAGAGCAGGTGGAATTGGGCAAACGCTTCGGCTACAAAAGCGGCCGCAAGGTGGACAAGTGCGCGGGGCTGGCCTGGATTACCAAAGCCACCGGCGCCCCGATTTTACCTCAGGCTTACGCCTACTTAGACCTGAAGATAGTGTCCACTTTTCCCGCCGGGGACCATACCCTGTTTGTGGGGGAAGTAGTGGAGGCCAAAATCCTCCATCCCCAGGCCCGGCCCCTGGTTTTCAAAAAAAGCGATTTTTTCTGAAAAAAAATTGACACCAAATCTGTTTTAGTTTAATGATGGTCTAGTATGTTTATTATAGAACTTATAACTTCCAAGGTCGTGTTCACATGGTTAACTTCGGGGATGTGGGTGTCATCTGTCTGAACTGCGACATCAAGGGGGCATGTCGCAATTGTCTGTGGTGGGAGTGGGATGCAGGGAAGAAAGCTTGCCGGAACAATAAGAGTCCCATCTGCGCCCTTTACCGGGAGCAGCTCTTCACCGCCGGTTCCATCGCCGCGTTTCGCCCCGGCCCTCCTGCCGGTTCAGGTCCCCTGACCTGAGACGACGGCTCAAGCGATCCGCTTGCCGCAGCGGTTCCGGGCTGCGGTATCTCTGGACGCAGCGCATTACTATCTCCCGGCTTTCCGCCAGGGTGATCCGGTGCCCAGCAGAGAGATAAACGGGCTTCCTCCCTTTCTGAGTCCGCAGAATCAACCCCACTTCTTTTCCCTGGTAGATTAACGGGCTGGCTGCCCCCGCGTCCTGATCCGGTTCCTCGCCGCTACCTATCAAGCGGCTCTTGGCCACACCGATGGTGGGGACTTCCAGTACCAGCCCCAGGTGGGTCGCCAGACCCAAACCTCGGGGGTGGGCCAGGCCCTGGCCGTCCACCAGGATGACGTCCGGCCGCTGCTTGAGGCGCTTATAAGCCGCGGCCAGGATGGGCGCCTCCCGGAAACTTAAAAGCCCGGTGCGGTAAGGGAAAGGACAGACGCCCGCCGCGCCTGCCTCTTCCACCAGCTCCAATTCCGGGTAGGTAAAGACGGCCATGGCCCCATAGATATTTTGGTCCGTCCGGTCGCAGATGGCGTCCGCGCCGGCCACGAAGCGGGGGGGCTGGGGCAAGGGGATAAGCTGGACCCGATGGCGCAGGGTTTCTTGTAGGGCCACTGCTTCTTGATAGGTCTTGGGCCAGGAAGTTAGATTATGTTCGGTCAGTGTAGTGAGCCAAATTTCTTGGAATTTCAATTAACATGGATTTATCGATTTCTACAGCATCAACCCGCTCATTATAAGTTTTTAGCAATCGATAAAACCCATGCGCCAGAAGGTCCTTTGAGAAATTTGATAGCTCTTCCAGATTTTGCGATACGAATGATTCAATAGATTCCACAGTAATTCTGCCTGCTGCGATTTCTTCCACATTTTCCCTAGCAAGGGGAAGTTTTTCCTCTGGTACAATAAGGTAAACTCTTAAACCTTTTTCAATGTTACGTTGGCATTTCTCGTAGATGTGAAAAATTGGGGCAGTTTTTATGTTAAATACCGTATCTCCAACATGATAATCGAAAAGAATATTCGGATTATCTGGCGCATAAGTTGTATTATCGATAGCAAGATCTGGGAAAGTAAGTTGTAGACTTGAACCTATTAGGTATTTGGCAAATGGACCTTCTTTCTTTTTCTTCATCGCCAATTCTAGCAGATCATGGATTAATTTCCATGAAGTGACCTTAGAATTCTAATTAAATTTAATTTTTGTTTTTCGAATACGATTGGCCATAATTATTTCTTTATATAAAATTCTCGATAGTTAACCCAATTTTAATAATCATTAAGGAAAGCCTACTCCCATCAATAAGCGTTATGCAGGGTTTTGATATATGATTTGCCTCAGAAATCGATGCCCGAGTATAGTGACTAGTTGTAATAAATATTCCTTTGGCAGTTGTGCTCAACGCTCCTCTAAATTTATTTATTTCTACACTCCCGACAGCATGTCGCCAGCGTTTAACTTGTGCTTGGACATGTGTACCACTGAAAAAATCATTTGACTTATCTACATAGCCATTAATATCGATCCCACCATCAGCCGAGGCTGATGTCACTGAAACGTCGATAAAACCACTATGTTCCATAAGGTTCTTAATTAAATGCTCAAAATTATAAGGTGATATCTGAAAAAATCGACTTCTTAGCTCCTCAATTTCAAAAGGCATTGATGAATCTTCAGTTCTTGTTTCATCTGTTGATAACTCAACAACTTCTCTTTCATTTTCAACCAGATGCAAATTCCCCCGCGCTTCAGCCAAAATATTGGCTGATATTATGCTGGCTTGTTCAATCGGCACCACCTCAGGTTGTCTATGAATTCTAAATTCAAATAACCATACCTTCCGAAGTGTTTTTCTTTTGTCAATCTGGAGTTCTTGATAATGCCTTAGAAGTTCCAACAATCCTAAGAAACGATAGGTTTGACGGCCTACATTTATAAAACCATAAAATGGAACAGGCACAGAATATTGTTCTATCAATCGTTTATTTCTGCCTGTAAGCTGTTGGTCTCCTTCACGTCCTTGAGCTGTATAGAGTAGGATATCACCTTCGATACGATCTTGATAAGGATTATCAGAAAGCAATTTCCCCGATTCTTCAGCAGCAGTCATGATAGCTAAATGACGTAATACTCTTTGAGAGGAAACAGAGGGACGAATACCTCCAAGATTCTCAAGTTCGAGGGAAAACCTAATTTGATCGTTTGTATAAAATTCATCAACCCTAAATTCAGTAACAATGTTCATATAGGAATTCTCGAGCCTATTTTGTGAACTTTGCCAATCATATTATACAAAGAAATTATCTTCAAGAATGTTCGTCTATCGGTCAAATGAAAAAAGATCAGGTTTTCTTTACCAGTTCCGTGCTATAAATAAAAGCTCCATCCCTCTTGCTCATCCGCCCATTCCGGTTTTCCAAAATCCAGCCGCTCTCCCCCCGGCCGCCGAAGGGCAGGCGCAAGGGCGTAAAGAGGAAATCCGGGTTGTCGTAAACCATGCCGAAGGTTTTGGTAAACGCTTCTTTCGCACCTGGAGGCGCGGTGCCGAACCAGCTCACCAGGAAGGGGTAGCGGCTGCGCAAAACCCGGGTCACCGCTTCCGCATCGCCGCTCACCGGGATCAGGGCCAGAAAGGGTCCGAAGAGCTCCACATCCGGGGGCTTCGGGGTCTCCACCAGGAACGGCCCCTGCCACTGGCCTTCCCGCTGGTAAGGCACCAGAAACTTGGCTCCGTCCAGCGCGCCCAGGGCCCGGTCCAGCAAAGCCCGGGTGCGCTCCACCTTGATGGGGCCGATCCAGGTTAAGGCGTCGGCGGGGTCCCCCACCCGGATTTCCGGCATCTGGGCCAGGATCAGCTTCCGGGTTTTTTCGTAGATCTCCTGATGGATATAAGCCCGTTTTAAAGTAGTGCAGTATTGCCCGCCATTGAGAAAAGCGCGTTTAACCACGAAAGGCACGGCTTGCGTGAGCGGCGCGTCCTTAAAGAGGATCACCGGGGGCAGACCGCTGGGTCCCGCGAAGAAAAGCTTGTCGAAGGCCTTAGCCTGCTTGGCGTAAACCGCGCCCACTCCCCCACCGCCGGAGATAAAGAGCACCCGCACTTGGGGGTCCCGAACGCACTCCTCCCCGAACCTGCGGTTGTCCAAATGGGTTACCGCCTCAAACTCCGGGAAAGGGGCCACCACCTCGGACATGACCCGGGCGGTGCGGGGGGTCTGGGAGGAAAAGCTGAAGCGGAAGCGGTTTCCCCCTAAAATGGCCGCGCCCCCCACCCGGGCCAGCATCACCGGCGCGGCGTCATAAGGGAAGATGGCGGCCACCGTGCCGTAAGGGGATTTCCCCTCCACCTCCGGGACTTCCACGGCCATGGTCTTAAGGTGGTCCACGGCCAGGTCCACTTCTATGCCGGTCACCCGGTAAGGCGCGCCGATATCTTCTGCGGCCGCAATCACCAGCTCTTCCCGGTGCGCCGCCAGCCTGGCGGCCAACTCCTGCAATAGCTGTAAGCGCGTTTCCATTTTCGGGTCCATGTTTTTAAAATATCATAAAAACCTGACCGCGGACATCCGGCAGTCGCCAGGTTGCATTTTCCCCGCCCTGTCTTACCTTTTATCCAAAAGATATTCCAGAGAAAGAGGGGCGGTGATGAAACATCTGGTCATTTTAGGACACGGCGCGGGCGGCACCATGGTGGCCACCAAGATCCGCCGGCATCTGGCGGAAAAGGAATGGAAAATCACCGTCATCGACCGGGACTGGCAACACCACTACCAGGCTGGCTGGCTCTTCATCCCCTTCGGGGTCTATACCCTGGACGACTGCGTCAAACCTAAGCTCGATTTTGTGCCCCCGGGGATCAACTTTGTCCTGGATGAAGTGACTAATATCGACCCGGTGAAAAAGCAAGTGAAGACCAAGAAAGGGCGTTACACCTATGACTGGCTGGTGGTGGGCACCGGCTGCCGGGTGGTGCCCGGGGAAGTGGAGGGCATGCTGGAGGATTGGGGAGGCCAGGTCCACACTTTCTATACTCCCGACGGCGCGGTGGCCCTCTACAAAAAATGGAAGTATTTCCATAAAGGCCGCATCGTCCTCAATATCGCCGAAATGCCCATCAAATGCCCGGTGGCTCCCCTGGAATTCGTCTTCATGGCCGACTGGTTCTTCACGGTGAACGGCGTCCGGGAGCATATTGAGATCGAATTGGTGACCCCCTTAGCCGGGGCCTTCACCAAGCCCGTGGCCTCCGAGGCCCTGGGAACCCTCTGCGAGCAGAAAAACATCAAGATCACCCCCAACTTCGACATCGCCCAGGTGAACGCGGGAAAAAAGACCATCGAGTCCCATAAAGGTGAGGAGGTGCCCTACGACCTCCTTATCACCATCCCCCCCAACTTCGGAGCCCAGGTCATCATGGACAGCGGCCTGGCGGACCCCATGGGCTATATCAACACCGAGCCCTACACCCTGAAAGCCAAGGATTACGACCATATGTACGTGGTGGGGGACGCCACCAACGTCCCCACGTCCAAGGCCGGGGCTGTGGCTCACTACGAATCGGACATCATCGTGGAAAACCTGGTCCGGGAAATCGAAGGCCAGGAGCCCAAACCGGATTACGACGGCCATTCCACCTGCTTTATCGTCACCGGCTATGAGAAGGCCAGCCTCATCGACTTCAACTATGCGGTGGAGCCTCTGCCGGGAAAGTATCCCTTCCCGGGCCTGGGCCCTTTTTCCCTGCTGGACGAATCATATTTCAATTACTGGGGCAAAATGATGTTCAAATGGGTCTATTTCCACATGATGCTCAAGGGCCAGGAGTTGCCCCTGGAGCCCCAGATGTTCATGGCCGGCAAAATGCTGGGCCATGTTTACCACGTCTATGGTTAAGGGAGGGCGGCCATGGCCAGAAAAAAATTGACCCCGGAAGAGATGATCCTGGCCCGGTTGGAGAGCATTGAAGGGGAGCTCAAGGTCCTCCGGAAGTCCTCGGAAAGCGCCGCGGAGCTGCGCCAAGACCTGGCCCCCCTCTTTAACTCCGCCTTCCGGATCATGATGGAGGAACTGGGGGAGGTGGAGTTCGGCTTCCAGCTCGAAGACCTCTTTGCCCTGATGAAACGGGCCCTGCGCAGCGTCCGGAATATCACCTATGCCCTGGAGCAGTTGGAGAACCTCATCGGCCTCTGGCAGGTCATGGAGCCCATGCTGAAAAGCTCGGTGCCTAATCTCATCAACTATATGGATAGACTGGAGCGCCAAGGGGTCTTTCGCACCTATAAGGCCATGCTGGAGGTGCGGGCCAAAGTGGCGGCCCATTACGGCCCGGAGGAAATCGCCGCCATGGGCGACGGCTTTGTCCTGTTCCTGGGCTTTCTGAAAAAGTTATCTAACCCGGAGATGATCCAGTTTCTCAATCAACTCCTGGATATTCCTTTGGAATTGGAACTGGAGGAGGTCAAGCCCTTAACCCCTCTGGGCGCGCTGGCGGCCCTGGGCAGCAAAGAGGCCCGCCAGGGTATGAGCGTCATGCTGGAATTAACCAAGGCGGTGGGGAAGCTAAAGCGGAGGAACGGCGGGAGGGCTTGAAACCGTGATTACTGATTACTCCACTGCCTCCTGGAAAATCTGAAATCTGCATATCAAGGAGGAAATATTCATGAAAAAATCCCTAGGCGCTAGAACCCTGGCCTTTCCCACGCCGGTATGGTTGGTGGGGACTTATGATGCGGCCGGCACCCCCAATATCATGACCGCGGCCTGGGCCGGGATCGTCTGTTCCCAGCCCCCCTGCGTGGGGGTCTCCCTGCGCAAGGCCACTTATACTTACGGAAACGTGATGCTGCAACAGGCCTTCACCATCAACGTTCCTTCGGAAATTTACGTCAAGGAAGCGGATTATTGCGGCATCGCCTCCGGGAAGGCAGGGAACAAATTCACCGCGGCCGGGCTCACACCGGTGAGGAGCAACCTGGTGAACGCTCCTTATGTCCAGGAATTTCCCCTGATTCTGGAATGCCAGGTCATCCATACCATCGAGATCGGCCTGCATACCCAGTTCATCGGCGAAATCCTGGATGTCAAAGCAGATGAAATAGTGTTGGGGGACAAAGGCATGCCGGATATCGAGAAGGTAAAACCTGTCATCTTCGGCCCGGAAATTCGCACCTATCACGGGATCGGCCCATTTCTGGGGAAGGCCTTCGCCATCGGCAAGGAGCCTTGATTGGCTTGGAAAAGATGGGCCTCACACCAAGGCGCCAAGTAAGACGCAAGTATATAATAAGGGGAGGCCTGTTAAGTACCCCTTTTCTAAAGGGAGATTTAGGAGATTATCGGAAGGCTGAGCATAATACCTCCTGCCCCCCCTTTAAGAGCGGGGAGGAATATTAGGATTTTCCCATTACTTGGGAAACCCGGCATCTCCAGATAAACAGGACAAATATATGGAACCAAGGCTGACTAAAAAAGAAGAAGCGTTGATCCGGGAGACCATCCGGAATAAATACTCCCAGGTGGCGGCCGCCAGCCCGGGCTCATATTTTCGCTACCCCACCGGCGCGGAGGGGCTGAGACGGCAGCGCTATCCCTTGGACCTCATGCGCGATTTCCCTAAATCACTCATCGAGTCCTTTTGCGGGGTGGGCAACCCCTTCAGTCTAGGCCCCATCCACCCCGGAGAAGCGGTCCTGGACATCGGCTGCGGCGCGGGGTTGGACACGCTGCTGGCCGCCAAAATGGTGGGGCCTGAGGGACGGGTCGCGGGCCTGGACGCCACCCCGGGGATGATAGAAAAAGCCCGGGCCCACGCGGCGCTCCTGGCTTTGCCAAACGTCACCTTTCAAGTGGGGGAGGCCGAATCCCTGCCCTTTCCGGATAATGACTTTGACGTGATCATCTCCAACGGCGTCTTCAACCTCACTCTGGATAAGGAAAAGGCCCTGAAGGAGTCCCACCGGGTCCTCAAGCCCGGGGGCCGCTTCATGCTGGCAGATATGGTCCTGGTGGCGGCCCTGCCCCCGGAAAAGGCGGGCAAGATCGAGAACTGGTACCAGTGAATCGGCGGCGCCCTGCCGGGAAGGGACTTCCTGGCGTTAATGCTGAAGACCGGTTTTCATCGGGCGAGCCTCACCGCCTTCACCGGCTTCAAGACCTCCCCTTATACCGAAGGGGCCTTATTTTACGGAGAGAAGCTGGTGGCCGCGCAAGCCCTGGAATCCATTATTAGCCAAACGGTACTGGTGGAGGAGCCCAAGGTGGTGGAGTGTGCGCCGGGCGGGGCCTGAGCGCCTAAATAATCCGCTTCGGTGAAGCGGGTATTATTGATCAGTGGCCAGTAGTCAGTGGTCAGTTCCCGGTTTTCAGTTTTCGGTTTTCAGCAGAAATTCGTTTCCCTAATACTAACTCCTGCCCCTGACCACTGACCACGCAAAGGGGCCTCCTTCAATTAACTTATTAAGATTGTTGCCAATACAATTCTGGCGACTTTTTTTTGGGGGGGGTAATTAAAAAACCTTGACAAGGAAATCATAAAGAGTTATTTAAGTTATTACTTAACAGCTTAACTGGGAATCTGCAAAATGGATTTGGAAGTCTCCGAAATGTTTAAGGTCCTGGCCGTGGAGACCCGGGTCAGGATTCTCGATCTTTTGAAGGCCCAGGGTCCCCTGGGGGCCAAGGAGATTGCCCGTCAGTTGGGGATAACTACTGCGGCCGCGTCTCAGCATCTTAAAATCTTGCGCCAAGCCGGTCTGGCGCGGAGCGAAAGACAAGGATATTGGATTCCCTACTCCATCAATGAAGAGGCCCTGGAAAGATACCGGCGCCAGTTAACGGAGGTCTGCAGTTGCGGCTGCCGGGGCACCATGAAATGGCGTGAACAGGAATTGGAAAATACGGACCTGGAGGCCCTGAAAAAATATGAAAAAGACCTCCAGGAGGAGTTGCAGTCGGTGCGGCAGCGGATCGAGGAAAAGTCCAAATAAGCAAAGCTAATTTTTTTTAGCCTTTAAGTTAAGTTGTTGCTTAAATACCTAAAAAAAGGAGGTGATCCAGATGGCAGACCAGCAAAAGAAGTGCGGTTGTGGCTGTGGCCTGGCGAAGCCGGTGAAACCCGAGGCTGAAGCCGCCAAAGGCAAGCAGGAAGCCAAAGCCGAGAAGTAGGCCGAACCATCCAGGACCGGAGGCGGGGAAAAACAAAAACCCGCCTCCGGTGTTTTCAATTCCAGCTTATCCGCCGAATAAACGCCCCAAGAAACCCTTCTTCGGAGGCTCCGGCGCGGGCAGCCCCAGATGGCGGCAAATGACCGCCTCCAGTTTGTCCTCCGGCACGTCCGCGCCTTCCACCACGATTTCCTCCCCCACCATGATGGCCGGGGCCGCGGGCAGGTCCAGCTCGAAATATTCGTCGGTCTGGTATGCGGCGATGGGCTTGGAAATAACCTCGGTCTCAAATTCATACTTTTGGCCCAACCTGGGCACCATTTCCTGGAAATGCTTTCAAGGCTTGCCGTTGGGCTCGTTGTAAAAGCATCTGACTTTAAGCATGGTTTTCTCCTTCTTGCAAGCGTGGTTACGGGGCCGGAGGAGGCATTTGTAAATGCCGCCTGATGACCGCTTCCAATTTCTCTGGGATGATTTCCGGCCCCTGGCCTGCCACCTCGTCCTCCACCATCACTGCCGGGGCCGGGGGCAGACCCGCAGCCTTATACGCTTCACTCTGGTATTCTTCCCTGGATTTGGAAATTTCCTCCACTGCCAATTCGTATGTCTCGCCCAACCTGGGCATGATTTCGTGGAGGCGCTTTCAGGTCATTCCGCAAGGATCGTTTATAAAGACTCTGACTTTGAGCAATGTCTTCTCCTTTAAGGCTTCATTTTTTGCTTAACGCCGCCAGGCGCGGCAACATCTGCTCCGGCGGCAGATAATCCAGCAGCCGCAAGTCCCGGCATTCCCGGCCCTGCTTATCCAAAAAGACCACCGTAGGCACTCCTTTAATGCCATATTCGGCCACCAGCCGGGTGTGCAGAGGGTTGCCCTTCCGGGTCAGGTCCACCTTGATCATGACAAAATTTTTCTCTGCCATGTTCACCACTTCCGGATGGTGAAAGGTGATCTCCTCCAGTTCCCGGCAGGGAGTGCACCAGGCCGCGCCGAAATCGAGGATCACCGGTTTGCCGGTTTTCCTGGCTTCCTCCAAAACTTGTTTTGAATACGGCTGCCAGTTGATTCCCGGCCCCCGGAAGGCCCAGGAGCCGAGCAGAAAAGTGGCAAGGATTATTCCCGCCAATGCCGCTGTGGTTTTCAGCCACTGGAAACCCCGAGAGGATGCGGCGGTGCGGTCCAGCCACCCCAGATGTATCGCCGCAGCCAAAGCCACGCCCGCCAAGAGCAAAATTCCCAGGGATTCAGGGAGCAGGGGGCGGACAAAAAACGCGGCCATCCCCACCAGCACCCAGCCCATGAGTTTGCGCACCCAGAGCAGCCACTCCCCGGAACGGGGCAGCTTTTCCAGACTGCCGGAAAAAATCGCCAGAAAAAACAGGGGCAATCCCAATCCCAGGCTCAAGGTGAAGAAAACCAGGAAACCCAGCCAGGGCGAAGCCATGGAGGCCACCCAGGTTAAGAGTCCCAGCACGAAAGGGCCGATACAGGGTGCGGCCACCACCCCCAAGGTCAGGCCCATGAAGAGGCTGCCGAAGTAGCCCGCATAAGACCTGGAGGCTGCTTGGGTCAAACTGCCGGGCAGGCGCACCTCCCAGAATCCGAACATACTGGCGGCAAAAACCACCAGGACTGCGGCCACCGCCACCAGAACCAGGGGGTTTTGCAGCAGGGAGCCCATCAGTCCGCCGCTGAGGGCGGCCACCACCCCCAAGGTGGAGTTGGTAACGGCCAGGCCCGCCAGGTACAGAAGGCC
>JAQTXE010000111.1 GCA_028688935.1 Syntrophales bacterium | reverse complement strand
ACTCTTCCAACTCCTCACATTCATCATAGAAAAACATAGCCATGAGACCTCCTGACCAAGCTGACCGCAGTCAACCTTCAGCTTCTCCTTAACCTAGGAGAGGCAAGGCAGGCACCTTATCCATGATCCGTTTTTTCTCAGAGATCGGGAAAATAGAAAAACGCAAACTTTCTCTAAAAATTCCCCAGGGAACAGGAGCCGCCGTCTCCCTCGTATACCAGGTTGCCTTCAAAATTATATTGTTCCCCGGACTCGTCCAGGGTCAGGACCTCGTCGTCTTCATGCCAACGCCCCCATTGCCGGTAAGTCCCCAAGGAGATCATCCCCCGCTTAAGATCGTGGCAGACGACGATGGCTCCCGGTTCTCCCGGAGGGACCTGAAACTGGTAACAGGAGATGAGGGCCTGTCCCTGGCCGGCGATGAGCCGGGCAATCTCCTCCAGGGAATCATCGGCGTCCACCCCCATGCCGGCCAATTCCCGGCGCCAATCAGCCGCGTTCAAAGACCGTTTTTCCCAATGATTTAGCAGCATTTCTTGATAACCCTCATCCTAACCCCATGTTGATCGCGATGACATTTTAGTTGCGTTTAGGTAGCAATAATCATTCCGGCCGGGCCCTTTTCCGGGTCCGGGTCCGATGCAAGCTATCATGATATAAGAAATATTTATCATATTTTTTCAATTTTGATAATTTATCATTGACAATTTAGTCAATCCATGCTTTCAGATTAATATCTGACCCTTTCACTGTCTAATAATTGTACTAGTATATGGAGGGATTATGTCCAGATTAAACTTTTTCCCCCATCTTGAAGTCGAGAACCCCCTGAAATCAGAACAATTTCTCCTGAGAATCTTTGATAGTTTTGCTGACCCCCTGGCGGTCTATGACCGGGATTTCCGCTTCATTAAAGTGAACCAAGCCCTAGTAAAATTCTATCAGCGCTCCTTCGAAGACTTGGCCGACCGGCACTGTTATGAGGTCTTCCATGACCGGGACGCCATGTGCGATGACTGCCACGTGCAAAAAGTCTTTCAAACCGGCGAATCCCAGACCAGGGAAATGTTTGTCAGGTTGCCGGATGGCGGCCGCCGCTATTTCGAGGTCCATGCCTATCCGGTGAAAGACACCCGGGGGGCCACACTCCAGGTCCTGGAACACGGCCGGGATATTTCCCTGCGCAAGGCCCTGGAACTACGGATTAAAACCTCGGAGGAAAAGTATCGCACCATTGTCGAACTGGCCCGGGAAGGCATTTTTATGGTGGATCCCAAAGGCAGGGTTACTTTTGCCAACCGGTTTTTAGCCGAAATGTTGGGATATGAGATTTCAGCAATAGAGGGTTTCTCCGTCTTCGATCTTATAGACGAAAATGAATGGACCCTGGTCCGGGAGCAGATGGAACGGCGGCGCCAGGGCTTGGCGGATTCCTATGAGCTCTCTTTGCGGCGGAAAGACGGCTCCATCCTGGCGAGCCTGGTGGCCGCGGCCCCCTTCCTGGTCAACGGCGCGTTTCTGGGGTCCATCACCATTGCCACCGATATCAGCCATATCAAACAGGTGGAAAAAGAGCTGCGCACCGCCAATCAATTCCGGGAAAATATCATTAACGGCATCACCGATAATCTGGTGGTCATCGACCCCCGGAATTACCGGATTATGCAGGCCAACAATTCCTTTCTTGCCCGGGTGGGTCTTGACTTGCAGACGGCCCAGGGCAAAACCTGTTATGAAATTATGCTCAATCGGGCAAGTCCTTGTGTGACGGACGGCATCGATTGCCCGGTGGAGAAATCCGCCAGGGATAAGCAGGCGGCCGTGACCGATAGGGTCTACCCGGACACCCGGGGAGAAGAGAGAATTCTGCAAATTGCCACCTATCCCCTGTTCAACGGCCAGGGGGATGTGGATCTGGTTATCCGCCTGGAACGGGATGTCACCGAAAAGCGGCAAATGGAGGAGGCCCTGGCCTTCCGCTCCCGGGAATTGCAGAAAACCCAGCATCAGTTGGAGACGCTTTTCGAAATTTCCCGGCAGATGAACGCCAAGGATTCTTTAAATGAAATCGTGGAATCTTTGAAAGCCATCACCGGAGAGATCTTCCCCGAAGCTCATCCCATAATCTTGATCATGGACGCCAACCGCACGCATTTTTTGAATTTTGCCACCTACCTGGATTATAAAATTGAGAGACCGGGGCTGGTGGCCGAATTTGTCCGCTTCTTGGGAGCGTTCCAGGCTCATCGCCTCCTTTCCGACCAGGAAGGTGTGCCTCTGCCGGCCTTTTTGAAAACCATTTCCGAGATCTTTCCCCACTGGTTCGGCATGCCCATTTTGGTGCAAAGGGATTGTATCGGCTTTTTCCTCCTGGGTTTCCAAAGCTCCCTGGACTACTCCAACATGGACCTGCAATTTATCCAAACATTAGTGGATCAGACCTCGGGGCATATCCGCTCCCTGGTTTTGCATGAGTCTAAAATTCATCAACTGCATACGCGGGCGGCTAAGATCAGCCACGGCGAACTTATTGGCCAGAGCAAAAAGATGCTGGAGGTCTATGAGCTTATCGACCTGGTGGCCGGTTCCGACGCCACGGTCCTGATTACCGGAGAAAACGGCACCGGCAAGGAGTTGGTGGCCCGGGCCATCCATCGCCAGAGCCATCGCCGCAAAGGCCCGTTTGTGGTGGCCAACTGTTCGGCCTATTCCCCCACCTTGCTGGAAAGCGAACTCTTCGGCCACGAAAAAGGCGCGTTCACCGGCGCCATCCGCCAGAAAAAGGGACGCATCGAAAGGGCTCACGGGGGCACCCTGTTTCTGGATGAAATCGGGGATATCTCCCCGGCCACCCAGGTGCTCTTGCTGCGCTTTCTCCAGGATCATTACTTTGAACGGGTGGGGGGCGAAAAATCCATCGAGGCCAATGTCCGGGTGTTGGCCGCCACCAACCAGGATCTGCAAAAAGGGGTGGAAAACGGGAGATTCCGGAACGACCTCTATTATCGGTTGAACGTCATCGCCATCCATCTCCCCACCTTGAGGGAACGGAAAGATGATATCTCCCTGCTTTGCCGGCATTTCCTGAGTAAATGCAACGCCAAGGAGAAGAAAAATATCCAGAAATTCTCTTCCAACGCCATGCAAACCTTGATGGATTACGATTGGCCGGGCAATGTCCGCCAGTTGGAAAACGCGGTCAACCATGCGGTGATTATCGCCCAGGATGAGGTCATCCGGCGCCGGCACCTCCCCCGCTTCCTCAAAGAAGACGGGGAGGAACCTGTTTCCACTTCCCTGGCGGATAATGAGCGTCGCTTGATTTTGCGGGTGCTCCAGGAAACCAACTGGAACAAACACGACGCCGCCCGGCGTTTGCAGGTAACCCGCAGCACCCTCTATAGTAAAATCCGGCGTTATGGCTTGGAACGGGTGATAAACGCCCAAAAGAAAAATGAAGCAGTCCAAAATTAAACATCAGCTTTCTCCCCAATTTATAGTGGATTTGACTAAATTTTCTTTTTAAAAGAGTCCGATTTTAGACATTTTTTGATTCATTCAAAGCTTTAATTTTCTTAATAATTAACCTAAGAGGCCGATATTTCGGCCTTTTTTTATTTTGGCCGCAATCTTGAATAGATAAACTGAGTCAGCGCACCAGAGGTGGGGCCTTGGTGCGCTGACCAGTCAAAAATGCTTTTTATTCCAATCTATCAATCACTTTGGCCGGAAGGGAGGTGACAAGTTAGAGTGAGGAGCACTCAGCGCCCCTCAGGCAGAGACCTGTACTTTCGCGCTTGCTGCCTCACGGATATCGGCCTCTGTTCGTCATGGACATTTCTCCTAAGTGCAGCAGTTATCATCAGGAGGAACCTTGGTTTTCAAATCTCTCAAGTCGTGGTTCGATTCCTTCAAATCTTCAACAAAGGCTACTCCTATGACGCCAGATATGGGAGGTCAAAACATGGCGCAAGAAAAGCGTAATATCGAAATCAACAGTCGGGCTGACACCCTGGATTTGATGCATCCCGACATCCGGCCCTGGCCGGTGACGCCCCCGCCCGATCCTGAATGGGTGATGGCCAACGTTTACGCCAAACGGAAGGCGGAGGAGTTCGGTAAATGGTGCGAGGACAACCTCAGGTACGAGTACTCCTTCGGCAAACCTGAGGCCCTGCAAGGGTTCAAGTTCTTATGTATTGGCCAGTGGCGACTGGCCAACAAATTCGTTTCGGCCTTGCTGTGCGAGGCCGGGGCCGAGGTCATCAACATCGAACCCCCAGGTGGCGATCCCCTGCGCCAGCTCACTCCCTTCGGCCGGGAAGAGTACATGCTGGAATCGAAAATTACCGGGGAAAAGTGCGGCCTGGACTTCCTGCACGAAATGCGGGGACAGAAATCCGTCACCCTGAACCTGGAGAGCGAAGAAGGCCGGGCCATTTACCGGACCATGGCCGGCCAGATGGACGGCATCATCGATGAGATGCCCCCCGGGTACATGGACAGCCTGGGCCTGGGCTACCGGCATCTTTCCAAGTTGAACAAGGGTCTGGTGTATTTGAATATGGCGGTGCGAGGCACCTGGGGGCCCTATAAGGACAAAATGTCCAAGTATGGCCAGTGGACCCTGGAGCCCTTCGGTGGCTGCGCCAACTCCTTTGTCCACAACACCGGCTTCCCCCAGGACCAGTTGCCCCGGGGCAAGGGCGGCGACCCCACCCGCTCCGGCGTCTGGTTCGCCGACTACGTGGCCGGGGAGCAGGGCGCCAACACCCTGCTGGCGGCCCTGTACTGGCGGGATCAGTTCAGCGGCGAAGGCCAGTTCTGCGAGGTGACCGGCGCCGAGACCCAGATGGACATCCTGGACTTTGATATCGCCTGGTACGGTTTCAACGGCTCCATCAAGGCCCGCACCGGGGGTTGGGACCCCAACCTCAACCAGTATGAGTGGAACCCCTGCCGGGACGGCTACATGATGATCGGCGGCCAGACCGACCGCCTCTGGTACCGCATCGGCATGTGCATCGAGCGGGACTTCCCCCAGTTCGGGCGCTTGATCCACGAAGATCCCATCCTCAAGGAGATGGGGGCCAGAAACGCCCTGGCGATGCTGATCAAGACCTACACCGTGACCACCCGGTGGCTCCGGGACATCAACCGCATCGAGGCCGAGCAGAAGCTCCTGCAGTATGAAGTGGCCGCCGGCCCCGTTCTGTTCATCGATGAGGTGGCGGAATTTCCGCAATTCAAGTATCGTCCCTGGGTCTCCACCATTGATTCCGACCACTACGGCACCGTGATGTTCTCCGCGTCCCCGAATTCTTTCCAGATGCGGACGCCGCACCGGGTCAAGGTGCTGGGCCGGCCCCTGGGGTTCGACACCTATGAGATCATGCAGAAATACTGCGGCGTCGGCCAGTCCAGAGTCAACGAGCTCAAGGAGAAGGGGGTAATATAATGAACGACAAGAAGGAATGGAGAACAAAATATAAAAACCTGATCGAATCTCCCCTGGAGGAGCAGTACGGCCCGAAAAGCAAGCAGGAACTCGACGAGATGAAGATGCCCTACGAGGATTTCTGCAAGGCCGTCTTCGCGCCGGGCCACGAGATGGGCAAGCCCGAGGCCCTGAAGGGCACCAGGTTTATGAGCACCACCATGTATATCTTCACCCCCCACTCCTGCGCCAACCTGGCAGAGCTGGGGGCCGAGGTGTACAAGTTTGAGATGCCCCGCATGGGCGACCCCATGAAGCACACCTCGCCCTTCAACGAGGCCTACCTCTATCCCCTGCACGACACCCGGCCCATGACCGGCACCGGGTATGGCTTCACCAGCGCCAACATCAATGAGTACTACGTCAGCATCGACTACCACATCGAGGCCATGAAGGAGCCCTTCTACCGCATCGTCAAGATGTCCGACGGCCTGGTTGAGTGCTACCGGCCGGGCACCTTTGACCGCTGGAAGCAGAGCTACCGCTATCTCGCCGAGATGAACCCCCGGTTCATCTACGTCTGGGGCGGCGGCTTCGGCTACGGCCCCAAGGTCTTCGGCGGCTCCTACGACATCCTGGGCCAGGCCCACGCCGGGCTGGCCTCGGTCACCGGCATGCACGAGTTCATGGGCGGCCACTGCGCCAAGCACTCCAACTGGTGCATTGACTGGTACTCCGGCACCCAGATCACCTTCGGCGTCCTGGCCGCCATGCACTGGCGGCGCAAGACGGGACTCGGCACCATGATCGAGTTCTCCCAGGTGCAGGCGGCCACCCGGGTCCTGGGCCATGCGGCGCCGTTGTACGGCCGGTTCGGCATCGTCCGCCAGCGCTGGGGCAACTGGGACACCCAGCTCTGCGTCCACGGCATCATCCTCTGCGGCAAATCCGACTACCCGGACGCCATCAATCCCCAGGATAAGTTCGAGGCCCGCTACGCCATGGTTTCGGCCTTCCAGGACGCGGACTTCAAGGCCCTGTGTGAGGTCATCAAGAAACCCGACA
The DNA here is from genome assembly GCA_028688935.1 of Syntrophales bacterium. Classification (GTDB taxonomy): domain Bacteria; phylum Desulfobacterota; class Desulfobaccia; order Desulfobaccales; family 0-14-0-80-60-11; genus SURF-52. The sequence goes on along the minus strand of JAQTXE010000111.1, from coordinate 5,828 downwards.
TGTACAGCAAGTACATAAAGCACAAGGATCGGGTGGGGGCCGAGGCCCAGGTGGATATCTACGCTACCCTGGAAGATTGGGCCAAGGACAAAAGCCGGGCCGAGGTAGTCAGAATCCTGCAGAACGAAGGGCTCCTGGCGGAACCGGTGATGAATGACCGGGAGGTCTATGAGAACCCGCATTACCGGACCCGGGGCACCCTCCGCTGGATGGATGATCCTCTGTTCGGCGACGTGCTAGTCCAGGGCACTTACAGCGCCGGGCTGATGTCCAAGACCCCCAGAAGGCAAGTTTGGATCTGGCGGCCGGTGGGCGCCGACAACGTCAAGTTCTACCACGAGCTCCTGGGCTACCCCATTTCCCAGGTCAAAGAGTGGTACGACAAGGCCTGGATCTAAAAGGAGGAGACCGCTGTGTGTGATATCATCTGGTGCAAAAAAGACGTGGGCGGCAAGCCCTGCGATACGGTGAACTACCTGGATCCCTATTGCTTTTGGAACTGGAAGGGAAATATTAATTGTGCCGAATGCGGCGCAGTTTATTTCATCCATATGATCAACGGCCACATGTATAAGGGGCCCGAGGATCGGCCGGGAGAGAAGCCCGACACCAGCCCCCTTTATGCTGATAAGCCGTTGGATGGCTACAAATTCATCACCATGGGCACTGAAGGCCGGACCCGTCCCTTCCAATGCCTGCCCCGGCACATCTACCTGGGCGTGCCGGACATGGTGAAGTTCAGCATTCGGGGCAAACCGCTCCGGGGCTGGCGCCCCCAGGCGCCCTCCGCCGGCATCGCCGGACAGTTCCCCTTCAACTGGAACATAAAAAAATTGGCCCCGGAGGTCTGGGCGGAGTATCAGGAAAAGATCGCCAAGGGCGAAGTGAAAGACTGGTAACCGGGACCCGGTGAATAAAAAGAAGGAGTGACTCATGATTGAAGCGAAAGGGTTAACCCCGCGTCAATTCCTGGACAAGGTCCTGGAGCCGGAGAAGGAAAGTGACCATATCTGCTGGAATTGCGAATTTCTGAAACCGGTGATCAAAGGCTCCAGTTTCCCCCCGGCGGATATCATCGGCTGGTGCATGAAAATTCACTGGCCCTATTACTGGTGCGTGGCGGACTTCAACGTGGTGACCAAGTGCTACGCCTTTAAGCAGAAAGGCTAGTATGGAAGAAAACGTCCGCAAGGAACTCAACGCCCTGGAAGAGATGGTTCTCAACTGGAAGCGAAATTACCTGGAGTATGCCACGCCGGACGGCAACAACGACTTCCTGGTGGAAGAGTTCCAGGAGCAGATCACCATGTACATGTCTCCGTATCTCCGCCGGTTGTATCAGTGCGAACATCTCACCGAGATGGAGGCGTCGGAGTTCCTGGATAGTTGCTACCGCCAGGTTGATGATCTGCGGCGATTGATCCAGGAACTGGAGACACCGCCGGCGAAGCCGGGGGTATGGCAAGAAATGATCCTCAAAACCAAAGTGATTTGGCAAGAGTAGGGGCGACTTTTCCACCTGGGCCGGACTCTTTTTGCCAATGGCGGGGTGGGGCTCAGGTGGGAATCCACCCAAACTGCGATTTCATCAAAAAGGAGAGCACGTATGCCAGCAAGAGCCCGCGTTGGTGTCTGCGGATTCGACCCCATGCTTGTCAGGGGCTATGTCAAGACCGGGTTTCGCGCCTTGTGGTGGCACATCCCTGATGAGTTATTTGAAGAATTCCAAGTGAAACCCAACGATCATATCACCGGCAAGCTTCTCAAAATTTACGCCGGTAAGACCGGGCAGATGACCCAGGAGCCCAATGAAGCGTTCCATTGGAATTTCTCCAAGGAATCGGGGTTGGCGGTCCTGCTGCCGGCCGAGACCATAATGAAATATGAGCTCACGGAGTTTCATTTCATCGAGGTGCTCATTGAAAAGATCAACGACCAGCCGGTCTTGGCCGGCGCAGAGAAGGAGAGCACCAAGATGTGGCCCACGGACAAAATGAAACTGGGCTACACCGCGGATTACATCGCCCCGTAATGGTTGACCCTTCCCCCCCGGTCAGGCCAGGAGGATTCGTTCTGGCCCCACCGGGACGATATAGGCCCCGGGGCTTCCCGGGGGCCTAACCCCAAAGACTGATCCCCCTCTCACCATTCCCTGGATATGGGGGGAGGGGGATTTACCCTTATCCGGCCCGAAGCGCGGTCTGAAGCCAAGGGCGACGGACCCCGTATTGAACCGTGCCCTGGCCGCGGCGCTGATGAGGTAGCCGCCAGGGTGGGGCCGGGCGCTCACTTTGAAGGCGCTGTCTAAGTTCATTAAAGCTGGGCCTTGACCCAGGCAATCAGAGTTGCAAAGACCCGGGCCCAGTTTTCAGTATGGTCCTGGCCCGTGAAGAGATGGGCCAGTTCATGGCAGAGGGTCGTGAGACGGTGGCCCGGAGGATGGAGCATGATGCCCCGGGAGCCGTGGCAGGCCTCGGCCAAGAGAAAGGTGGCGCCGTGCCAATATTTGGCGGGATCGGGCAGATAAGCCGGATCGCGCTGGAGATGGACCGGCTCCTGCTCGAAGGCGGCACAGATTTTTTGAGCCCAGGATTCCAACTCCGGAAAAGGGCGCGCCTCCAGCAGGCGATCATCATATTGATGGCATCCCTGGCACCAGACCTGTTCGTCAAAGACCAGGTCGCCGTGTTGCACCGGATCGATCAGGATGCCGCATCGGGGGCAGTTCATGGGTCTTTTGTAATGCCCTCCCCTGTCACCGGTTTACCACAGGAGGTCCCAGCGCGGCAAGGGGATCTGAATATAAAGTCCGAAAAAAACGGCCTAACCGCAGTTGTCGCCAAATTCCTGGGAATTAAGTATGGGGAAGAGGCAGCGGGGGGCCTTACCAGCGAAAATATAAAATACAGCGAGGAACCATGACCAGAGAATCTCTCCAGGAAGACAGGCGGGAACCCCAGGAAGGGTGGGAGCCATCTCCGGAAAGCCAAACGCCACCGGTGGAAGAGCCCCAGCACCCGGGTTGGCTGACCCTGGGCCAGGTCTTTAAGAGTGAGGACCCATTTTTTGACAAATTCCTCTTTCTCTTGGGCTATGACTACTCTTCCAATATCTATGTGATCAAGGGCGATTATCTTACTATCGTGGACCCCGGCAATGATTACACCGGGTTCATGGACCTGTTCAGCCTCGGTTACCGGCCCGAAGATATCAAGAAGGTGGTTCTGACCCACGGCCACCGGGATCACTGCATGGGCGCCTTCGAGCTGCTGCGGGCCTATCCGTCACTGGTGGAGAACGGCGGTTTTGAGCTGATCCTCCATCCGGAGAGCCCGGCAGAACTCAAGGAAGTGGTGCAGAAGTTCGGCTGTAAGGTGACAGAAGTCAAAGGCGGCGAGACCCTGGAGTTGAGTGGCCAGGAATGGGAAGTGCTGTACACTCCGGGACACACCATCGACGGCCTTTCTTTCTATCACGAGCCCAGTAAAACCGCGTTTACCGGGGATACAATCATACCCCAGGGCATGGCCGAGGCCGACCACAATGCCGGCGGCCGTCTGGACCACTACCTCTTCGGGGTCAAGGTCTTGCTCCAGAGAGATATTGCCAACCTGCTCCCGGGGCATGGGGTGCCTGTGGCGGGCCTGGGCAAACGGGTGGTGGAGCAGACCTACGAAAGCCTGATGCTGAAAATCATCGGGGTGGAAAAGGAAATTCCCTGGATCGACGGGGCCAAGGCCCTGGTGGCCAAGGGACTGTTGGAAGAAGCAGTCTTTTGCTGCGACCGGGAACTGACCCGGAAACCGGATAACTTGACGGCCATGCAGCTGAAGGCTTACTGCCTGACGGATCTGGGCCGTTGTGCGGAATCCTTGCCTCTGCTTCACCGGATCTTGGAGCAGGAGCAGGAGAACATCTATGCCCTGACGGCCGCGGGCCACGCCTTACTGGGGATGGGCAACTACCAGGAAAGTATCACCTATTTCGACCGGGCCCTGGCCCTCAACCCGGAGTTCCCGGACCCCCAGATGTATAAGGGCATGGCTCTTTATCTCAGCGGCAAAGTCGATGAGGCCATGGATATTGACATCTTTCAAAAGGAGTTTTCCCAGCGGATAAAACAGGAACTTGACAAAAAGGCGATGGCTTCGACCTGAGAAAGGCCGGACCCGACTCTGCCGGGAAATGCAGCAGAAATAGCCAGATTTGGGCTCCAATCCGACAAGGGGACGGAACGCCAACATGGGTAAAATATTTCGGCTGGACCGGGAAAAAGACGCCATCGAAAAGGCGCTGCACAATCTTAAAGAGCTACCGGTGGCCCAAATGGTGGTGGCCACCAAATTCGCAGACCACTCGGAAGAAGTCTTTTTTTATGGTAATCCCAAGGAAATTATCCAGTTACTTGCCCTGGCTCAATTCCAGATCGGGTTTCGCTTTCCTTTGGGAATATGGAGTCAGGGGCTGGAGAAAGACGGTGATCAGGAATGACCATGTTCGCGACCTTTCAATGTCTGGGATGCGAGCACTTCTGGAGAGAGCCGGCCCCAGGCGACGCCTGGGAGATGGCCATCAAGGTGGCCGCAGCGGCTGTCTGCCCGTTGTGCGGGGCGCAGATGCGGGAGGGAAATGTGGAGCTGTTGAGCCACAGCGAGGGGAATTTTGCGGTCTTCGGTTCTACCCCCCATCTCTTCGCCTCCCCCAAATAACCTTTTCACTCCCCCTGCATCTGCCCACAGGGCGGCAGGCGGGATGGTAACAGAGTCCATTTTTCTCAATCTTTCGTCCCGTTTCCCACAAATGTAGCGTCCGATGACTATCTCAGCAAATTCTTAAATCCAATTACTCCCGTATCTTGAGGGCAAAGAACTGGAGTGGAGAGGACCTACGCGCTCCCTCAAATTGGGTCGATTATTGAACATAATTTTAATAATTAGGAGTCGATATTAATACAATAATGAATTTTAGTTAATCGCCTCTATTCTTAATTTTCTATAAATATTAGATAGTTAAAATATTTTATAATTGGCTCAATCTTTGCAGATGAAATAAAGCGTAAGAGAAAAAGTCATCGGACGCTTTTTCCTCCTTACGTGCATCACTTTCACGTTTTGGCCCCACGGACGGTTCCCCCGTGGGGCCTTTGTTTTGCGCCGGGACAAAAATATTCTGGGCCTGCTCCCATCCCTAAAGATGTTTCGCAGTTATCCCTGATATCAGCAAACCACCGGGAAGGTCAGACCTTCAGGCCGGTTTCTTTAGGAAAGAAATTGAATCAACAAGATAAATCCACGCCCATTTTGCTGCTGATATCAGATCAGCACACGCGCAATTCTCTCTGGAACCTGCTGGCGGAAAATCATCTTTCCCCCCGCTTAATGGCCGACCAGAAGGAGTTGCTCCAGGAACTTAAAAAGCATCAGTGTGCCACTATTCTGATTGATTGCGGGGCCGCAATTTTTAATGGCATCGGCATAATCTCAAAAATTAAAGTAGCTTGCAGCCACAGTCACATTATTGTCTTCTGTGATAAAGCCCATCTGGCCGATAGCCAGCATCGAGAGATGATCAAGGAGATTCTGGCCATTGGGGTTTATGCCTGCATCATGGCTCCCTTCAAAGGCTGGGAAGTCATCAGTCTGGTGAGTTATTATTCCCATCCAGCCCCAAAAGACGCCTATAAGGGGGGTGAAGGTAAACCCAAGAAGGATCTACTCTGATTTTTCGGCGGCAGTTAGGCCTTAATCCTAAGCTTTTCTTTATTGAGGTTTTAAGGAGGTCATATGAAAACCATCGCCGTCAGCGCGTCCCAAAAAAGTCTGGACGGT
>JAQTXE010000366.1 GCA_028688935.1 Syntrophales bacterium | reverse complement strand
CCCAGCGTCAACAGAAAAAGGGCGGTGACCGCGAGGTCCCGCCCTTTTTTGGGGATTGGGGCGAGGCCGGGGTCTTACCCAGTGGGGTTAGGGCCAATACGGTTCACTTACGCTTAAGTGAACAGCATTGGGGTTAGGGGGTGGTTGGGGCAAAGGTCGGAGAAATATTGTACTGCGGCCCTAACTATGACCTTTCCGGCCTCAAATTTTCCAGGATCTTCGCTGATAAAATCTTGATGGCACCTCCTGGTCGATGCTGCACTTCTCTAGTATAATCCCGGGGCAAGCCATGAGGCGGTCACGGCCGGGCAAAGTGTTTGCCCATCAGGAATCCGAGGACAAAGAATAGGGTCACAATCAGCATAGAATAAGTGAACATATTCTCACCCCTTTTTCTATATTAATCTTATATATAATACAATAAAACAATCTGGCAAGGGGGACGATGGTTTTTTTCTCCCCGCTGACCCATTTTTCTCTTAGAACCGCCGGTATTTCTCTTCGGAGGGCTGGGCCATTATCCCCGGTTTGCCTCCAGGACAGCCGACTTCAGGGGATTTCCCGTACCTTTTAAAATAAATTAAAATAAAAAAATCCGGGCCTGGGCTGTTTAGGACAATTTTCTGGAAGGATCAAGCTGCCTGGGGGTAGTTGTTAGTGGAGCTGCTTGAAGATCTGAGCCTTTGCCGGATAAACCACCTGAAAATACTTTGCAGGCTTTAGGGGCACGACGAGTTTATATGGTGTTATATATCTAAATTATATATATTTTTTAATAGAGAAGTGATAGTATGCTTGCGGCAGGGCCTTGCAGCCGACTCCAGAGAAAGCATCGACGACGATACTTGGCAGCCATGGTAAAACCTGTTTTCTGTCATCTGAAGGCACTGAATGATCTCAAATATGCTGCCGGGGCGGGAGGAACCGCTCCCCTGTTCTCCGGCGTGGCCTAAAAAAACAACGTTAATCCGAGAAGGAAGATCATGAAGCTTTCCACCCGTTGCCGCTACGGCACCCGTCTGATGTTGGACATGGCCCAACACTACAACGAGGGACCCATTCAATTGGGGGATATCGCCAAACGTCAGGATTTATCCTTAAAATATTTGGAACAGATCATTATTCCTCTGAAAAGGGCCCATTATATCGACAGTGTGAGAGGGCCGAAGGGCGGACATTTCCTGGCCAAAGACCCCAAAGAGATCACCGTCGGGGAGATCGTGGCGCTCTTGGACGGGGCCAGCCTGGTAGATTGCGTTACTGACGAAACTGTCTGCCTGCGGGCCGATTTTTGCCCCACCCGCCTGCTCTGGAAAGAAATTTCCGAGGCCGTGTTTGCCAAGCTGCAAACAGTGACGTTGGCCGACCTGGTGGAAAGGGCCAAAAACATGAGCAGCAAGGATACCAACCAGAGGCCTTAACCAGTAATTCCCGCCGCCGCTTTTCCGTGGCGCCTCCTGTAGGAGCGGAGGGAGGGCGCAATTTTTCCTGAGGCTCCTTTCGCCAGCAACGTCTGCTATTACTTGATCCCCAAATGGTAGCTCTGGAGGGAGCGCACCTGGTACTGTTGCCGGCGCGCCGCGGCGATGCCCCGGGCCGCGGCCAGGGCCCCGGCCAGGGTGGTGATATAGGGAACTTTATATTTGATGGCCGCCTTGCGGATGTAAGAGTCATCAAATTTCCCCAACTTGCCGGCAGGGGTGTTGACTACCAGATGGATTTCCCGGTTTTTAATAATATCCACGATGTTGGGCCGGCCTTCGTGTAATTTAAGAACCTGCTCTCCGGGGATATTTTGCTCCGCCAGGAACTTGTGGGTACCCTGGGTGGCCAGGATCTTGAAGCCCAGTTGGTGGAACTGCCGGGCCACCTCCAGGACCGCGGGCCGGTCAGCTTCGGAGACGGTAATGAGCACCGTGCCTGCGCAGGGGAGAACCTGCTGGGCCGCCTCCTGGGCCTTGTAGAAGGCCAGGCCGAAGGAGCCGGCCATCCCTAAGACCTCGCCGGTGGACCGCATTTCCGGACCCAATAGGGGGTCGACTTCCGGGAACATGTTGAAGGGGAAGACCGCCTCCTTGACGCCGAAGTGGGGGATGGACTTCCGGCTGAGGTTCAGGTCCGGGAGCTTTTTGCCCAGCATAACCTGGGTGGCCAGCCGGGCCATGGGGATGTTGCAGACCTTGGAGACCAGGGGCACGGTGCGGGAGGCCCGGGGATTGGCCTCCAGGATGTAAACCGTGTCGTTGGCAATGGCGTACTGGATGTTCATCAGACCGACGACGTGGAGTTCCATGGCGATGCGCCGGGTGTATTCATTGATGGTGTCCAGGTGCTTGGCGGGGATGCTGATGGGGGGAATGACACAGGCGGAGTCGCCGGAATGGACGCCCGCCAGCTCGATGTGCTCCATCACCGCGGGGACGAAGGCGTCGGCGCCGTCGGCGATGGCGTCGGCCTCGGCTTCAATGGCGTTCTCCAGGAACTTATCGATGAGGATGGGCCGCTCCGGGCTCACTTCCACCGCGGCGGCCAGGTAGCGCTGAAGCATCTCTTCATCGTGCACCACCTCCATGGCCCGGCCGCCCAAGACGTAGGAGGGGCGGACCATGAGGGGATAGCCGATCTCCTGGGCGATGGTCAGGGCCTCCTCAATGGTGCTGGCCATACCGCTTTCCGGCTGGGGAATGCCCAGTTTGCGCATGGTGTGGCGGAAGCGGTCCCGGTCTTCGGCCAGGTCGATGACGTCGGGGCTGGTGCCGAGAATCTTGACCCCCGCGGCGGCCAGCTCCTGGGCGATGTTTAAAGGGGTTTGCCCGCCGAACTGGACGATCACGCCTTCGGGCTGTTCCTTCTCATAGATGCTGAGCACGTCCTCCACGGTGAGGGGCTCGAAATACAGCTTATCCGAGGTGTCATAGTCCGTGGAGACGGTTTCCGGGTTGCAGTTGACCATAATGGACTCGAAACCTGCGTCCCGGATGGCGAAGGCGGCGTGCACGCAACAGTAGTCGAACTCGATACCCTGGCCGATGC
>JAQTXE010000110.1 GCA_028688935.1 Syntrophales bacterium | reverse complement strand
GGTGTCCTGTTCCTCCGCCCCGGCCTCCAGGGTTTTGGTCTCGGTATTGATGGCGGCTACCCTTTGTTTCAGGGGCTCGGCCTCCGCCTTGTTCCCGGCTTTCATTAAGGCCCCCACCTGGTGGGACAGGGTGTTGCGCTCGTGGCGCAGTTCTTCCACCCGGGTCAGCAAGCGGCGGCGCTCCCCCTCCCGGTGAAGAAACTCTTCCAGAGAGACCTCCATTCCCCGGTTTTTTAAAGCCTGCTCCACTTCCGCCAGATGGTCCCGGACGAATTTCAGGTCCAGCATACGTGTCTCCTAAATATTTTGCGTCTTTGCGGCTTGGCGTCTTTGCGTGAAAAATATAACCTCACGCCAAGACGCCAAGACGCAAGGACAAGCTATTCTTCGGAAATAAAACCTTCTTTGACGCTTTCTATCAAGCGCACCAGGCCGTCGGGGTTCTGGCGCTGGATGAAATAGAGGATATCGGCCACGGAATCCTCCAAAGCCCTAAGGGCTGTACGATTGGCCGGATTGGCCAATTGGATGCAGGCATACAACTTCGGGTCCTGACTGAAGAGACGCCGGGCCAGGCCGTGGAGGGTGGCAAAGGTAGGGGTGGAAAAATCCTCCAGGTCCTGGGGGGAGACCCCCAGTTCCCGGATGGCCCGCCCCAGGGCGATGAGGATAAAATGGGCTAGGCCCTGGACCACGGACATGATCCGGTCATGTTCCGTGGCCGTGGTGACTTTCACCCGGGCCCCGGCGTTTTCCAGCAGCTCTTTGAGCCAATTGAACCAGCGTTCTCCCCGGCCGGGGCACAGGACCATGGTCAGGCCGTTGATGCTCGCTTCCCCCGGACCGAAGAGGGGATGGGTGCCCACTACTTCCCCGGGGAAGTGGTCCAGCATGGTGGCCAGGGGCACCTGCTTGACGGAAGTAAAGTCCAAGAGGGCCGCGTCGGGACGGAGATGGGGGGCCACTTGCTGCACCACCTTCTTGACCTGGGGGATGGGCACGGAAATGATCACCACGTCAGCCAGGGCCGCCACTTCCTGGGGGGTCTGGGGGGTTTTCAGGTCCGCTACCAGCACCTCCAGGCCCTGGCTGACAAAAAAGCGCTGGAACCATTGTCCCATCTGGCCGCTGCCGCCGATGATGGCTACTTTTATGGCCATAATCTACCGAAAACCGAAAACCGTCATTTAATAGTCCTCTGGCGCAGCAGGAAGTCCACCAGGGTAAGGCGCACCATGGCGGCGATGACCGGCACGATGCGGGGGATGGCGCTGATATCGTGCCGGCCTTTGATGCTTAAGGTCCGGGGTTGGCCGGAGAGATCAATGGTCTCTTGCTCAATGGCAATGGAAGGAATTGGTTTGACCGCGGCCCGGATCACGATATCATCGCCATTGGAGATACCCGCCAGGATACCGCCCGCATGGTTGGAGGCAAAGCCGCCGGGGATGAGGGGATCGTTATTCTCGGAGCCCAGCATACGAGCCGCGGCGAAGCCCGCGCCGATTTCCACCCCCTTGATTGCCCCCACGGACATCACCGCCTGGGCCAGGGCCGCGTCCAGTTTATCAAAAACCGGCTCCCCCAACCCCGGCGGGCAGCCCTGGCCCCGCACCTCCACGATACCGCCCAAGGAATCGCCCTGGGCCTTGACCTCCTGGACCCGTTGGCTCATGGCCCGGGCCGCTTCCGGATCGGGGCAGAAAAAGGGGTTGTCCCAAATGAGTCTTTCGTCCAGATTTTGGGCGCGCACCCCTCCCAACTCCAAAGTATAGGCCGACACCCGGATATGGTCCCGATCCAGCACCTTTTGGGCCACCGCGCCCGCGGCCACCCGGGCCACGGTTTCCCGGGCGGAAGCCCGGCCCCCGCCCCGGTGATCCCGGAGGCCGTACTTGGCCTGATAGGTGAAATCGCCATGCCCGGGCCGGAATACCTCCTTGAGGGCGTCGTAATCCCGGCTGCGGGCATCCCGGTTATAAATAATCAGGCTGATGGGAGTGCCGGTGGTCAGACCCTCGAAGACCCCGGAGAGAATCTCCGCCTGATCCGGTTCCCGGCGGGGGGTGGCGTGAGGCTGCACCCCGGGGCGGCGCCGGGCCAGTTCCTGCTCCAGATCGCCAGGGGTCAGGGGTATCCGGGGCGGGCAGCCGTCAATGACCGCGCCCAAGGCCGGGCCGTGGGATTCACCCCAGGTAGTCACCCGGAAAACCTGACCAAAAGTATTGCCCGCCATGTTGGGTTCCTTTGTCAGTAGCCAGTAGCCAGTTGTCAGTGATCGACAGGGGAGGACTGATACTGTCTAACTGCGGCCATTACCTTTTCCGCCACCTGCTCGAGGGATTGCCCGGTAGTGTCGATAACCACGTGGGCCGCGGCCGCATACAGGGGTTTCCTAGCCTTAAGCACTTCCTCCACCTCATCCAGGGTGCCGCCGCCGGTGAGGCTGGGGCGCTGGTCCTCCTGGACCCGGTCCCGGGAGAGGCGCTCCCGGATAGTGTTGGGGGCGGCCTGGAGCCAGACCACCACCCCGGTTTTCCGCAGCAGGGCGACGTTTTCCGGGTCCAATACCACGCCGCCGCCGGTGGCCAGAACCTGACCCCCCATCCGGCTGTAACGGGCCACGATCTCCTTTTCGCGCCGCCGGAACTCGGCCCAGCCTTTCTCCGCCACCAGCGTGGTAATGGTCCGGCCCATTTCCGCCTCCAGGGCCGCATCCAGGTCCACCAAAGGGCGGGCTAATGCCTGGGCCAAACGGCCGCCCACCGCGGTCTTGCCGGTGGCCCGGTAGCCGATGAGGACCAGATTGCGGTCGCCGGACAGGCAAGGGGGAAGTTCCCCGGCATCTTTATTTTTAGGTCCCATCAGCGAAAATTAAATCATTAATAGCAATTTTTCATCAAACAAATATTTTCCGTAGGCGAACCTGGTGTTCGCCCGCCAACGTCCGGGGCGAACACCAGGTTCGCACCTACAATTTAATCCCTTTTCGACTAAAATTCAGTACTAAATCCTTTTAAAAATTAGGAATGCGGCTGGCCTAGTTTACTAAAATTACTCAAAGAAGGGAAGGGTTCCATGGCCGGGGCGGCTCGGGCGGGGAAGTTAGACCGATTTCAGTACTTCCCCAGGAGCATCAGGCCGCCGATGAGGATAAAAGCCACTCCCGCCAGTTTCTTCAGGAGGTTGGGGGGAATCCATTGCGTCAGAATGCTGCCGAAGGCCACTCCTAAGAAAGTAGCCAGGATGAGGGCGGCACAGGCGCCGGTGAAAACGGAAACCGGCACGCCGGTATCCGCGGTCATGGTCAGGGCGGCTAGCTGGGTTTTGTCACCCATCTCCGCCAGAAAGACGGTACCGAAGGTGACCCAGAAGATTTTCCAATCCATACGTCAATACCTTTCTTAACCGAGGGAGGGAGCAAAGAGATTAATCCGGATGGCGAAAAGGGGAAAAGTGAAAAAGGGGAAAAGGGTAGCGACCCCCAATCGCCTTTTCGCCTTTGTCCCTTTTCCCCGGTCAAGGAAGGTGATAGCTGCTTCCCTCCCGGGCGGCGTCAATGGGGAGGTCCGGGGCTCCATGGGACGCGGCTAATTTCCGGGCCCGTTCCAAAAGCTGGCGCACCCCTTCATCAGTGCGACCCGGGTCATGGTGGGTCAGCACCAGCCTCTGCACCCGGGCCTCCACGGCTAGCCTCACCACCTCTTCATAAGTGGAGTGGCCCCAACCATGGTGGTTCTCCATTTCTTCAGGAAGATACTGGGCATCGTGGATCAACAAGTTACAGCCCTTGGCGAACAGCACAAAATCCCGGAAGCGGCGGCTGTGGCCGGCCCCCAATTCGTTATCGGTGATGAAAACCAGGGAATTTTCACCTTCCCGCAGGCGGAAGCCCAATCCTCCCTGGGGATGGTTGAGGGGGATGGAGTCAATGATTACTCCTTCTAAGCTGAGAGGTCCCCGGGCCACCCGGTTAAGAAAACCGATTTTGGCCTTGAGCTGGTCGAAGGCCACGGGGAAGAAGCCGTTGCCCATTTGATTATCGAAGACCTTGGTCAGGGCCTGGAAGGCATGGGGCCAACCGTCCACGATGATTTCGGTATCTTCCTGATAAACGGGGGCAAAGAAGGGCAGGCCCAGGAGATGATCCCAGTGGTTATGGGTCAGGAGGAGGTGAAAAATCACCGGCTCGCCGCTCTCCAGCAATTGGTCCCCCAAAAGCCGCATACCCGTGCCCGCGTCAATCACTATCCGGCCTCCGGCCTCCGGGAGGATTTCCAGACAGGTGGTATTGCCGCCGAACTCCAGGGTTTTGGCGCCAGGAGCCGGGATGGACCCCCGGGTCCCCCAAAGTTTGATCTCCATTAACCGCTGCTCCCAGACACAACCACCTCCAAGCTAGAATCGAGGTTAAAATATCTTACCCTAGGCCGTCACCAAAATTCACGGAAAAATTATTTTTTTCTAAAAATGCGGCCACCAGGCCGAAACAACCGGTGAGCATCATGTCCCCCAGGGGAGCGGCGAAATGGCCGGGCCAGCCCTGGGCCAGACGCCGCCGGGGACCGGTGATTACGGTAAAAGAAAAGGAGGCCGCGGGTGAATAGTCCGGTCCATAGGCGCAGCCATGGCCGTTATCGGCAAAGACCTCGTCGTTGGTGAGTTCCCCGGTCTGAAAGCGTCGCAGGTGGTCAAAGAGCTTGGCAGGGGTCAGCAAGCCCGTATGGTGCTCATAGATGCCCCAGAGCCTCTCCCCCCGGGCCAGGGCGGCAAAGGTATGGGCATTCCCCAGGTTCACCACCAGGAGGCCTTCTGGCTGACGCTCCCGGGCCCGGGAGTCCAGGAGCGCGCCCCGCACCCCCGCGGCGCAAGTGTCCATCAGCAGAGCGCCGGGCAGAGCATCTTGTACCGCCAGCATACGGGTGAACCGGGGCGGCGGCTCCCTAAAAGCCAGGCCGGCCAGCAGCCCGCCGCGGCTTAAGAAATCTTCCCAATACTCAAAACGGGAGCGGCGGTTGCTGGCCTGGGGGCTGAAGCCGTGGTCCTGGACGGCCACCGCGAAATGGCTGGGAAAAGGCACCTCGTAGGCGGCAAAGACCTGTCTCAGGCTATCCAGGTCAACGTCTCCCAGGGTCAGAGTGGCGGTATCCGGGGGAGCAGTCTTGGTGAGGGTTACGCCCCATAGCTGCACCTCCTCCAGGCGGTCGCTCAAGGTCAGGGCGGCCTGGGGGGAGGCGTACAGGGGCAGGCCCCGGGCCAGATGCCTTCTCACCGCGGCGGTGAGCGCGCCGCCCCCCATGAGGCGGCCTCCTAAAAAGACGGCTAGGCCCTGGGCCGTGAGTTTTTGCAAACGCCGGGCCAGCACCTGGGTGGGGGCCGGCAGGACCATTTTCACCGCATTTTCCATGGGTTGACCCGGGTCCCAGAGAAAGAGGTCCTGGGTGCCGCCGCCCATGTCTAGGGCCAGGAGAGTGCCGTCAAACAATATTTTCTGCGGTTCCAGGGGCAAAGTGCCGGGAGCCAAGTTAAAAGAGGGGTTTTTTAAGGGAGATTTCATAAGACTGTAGCCTACCCGCAAATTATGCAAAAGTCATGATTTGCACACTCATAACTCATGATTCATAACTTGGGACCTGTGGGAAAAGGCCATTTTGTCATCCTGAGCGCAGCGAAGGATCTCGTATTTTGGTGCTCAGAATTTCCAAAAGGGATGTAATCATCGGCACAGTCCGGAAAAGCTGTGCTGCCAAAAACGAGATTCTTCACTGCGCTGCGCTCCGTTCAGAATGACAGAAGAGGGACTGTCGCAGAGGTCTCAACTTGGAATTTGGCACCCGGAACTACTATATCTCCGCGGCTGCGGCCGCTGTGGTTAAAACCACCCGGGCCGCCTCCCGGCGGGCCTGGCGGAAGGCCGGGGAACGGAAATCCGGGCGCCAGGTGAGTTCGCCCAACTCGTCGGAGACCGCCAGCAGCCCGGCTACCGCCACCCGGCGGTATTGCCCCACCGCGAAGAGCGCGGCCAGCTCCAGGTCCACTGCCAAAATACCCTGGCTTTGATAATAACGCACCTGCTCCGCAGTTTCCCGGTAAAATGCGTCCGTGGTCCAGATGGGGCCGCAATATTGGGGAAGATCCGTAGCTTTTAATTGTTCCTGCAATAAACCACATAACTCCGGATGGGGGAGCGGCTGCGCCGGCTGGGGGAGATAATGCCGGGAGGTGCCGTCGCCGCCCACCGCGGCGGTGGGGACCACCAGGGACCCCACTTTGATCGGCGACTGTAAGGAGCCGCACCAGCCCAGGGCCAGCACCACTTTGGCCCCCAGGGCGATGAGCCTCTCCAGGACCATCACCGCATAGGGCGCGCCCAGAACCGGCCCGGCTACGGTAATGCTTCGGCCTTCCCAGGAGCCTTCATGAAGGGCGCAATCCCAGAGATAACGGGGGGGACCGGTGGCTTTCGCCAGACGGCAGAGGATGTGGTAATCCGGCCGCGTGAAAGCCAGAATAACCCGGGGGGAAACCGGCGGCTCCCCCGGCTCCCGGGCTGGATTGATCAGGGAAGGGCTCTTAAGGGAGAAATCCAGGTGGGGTAAAATCGTCCTTTTGTCCGGATCCGTGGCCACGTCCGCCTGCCCGGCTAGGGAGCTTCTTCCTGGGAGGGAGCCCCTTTCAGGGTTTGGGCTGCCTTGAGTTTCCACACGAGATAGACCGCAGCCGCCAGGAGCCCGGCCACCACAAAATAATCCAGAATGTGGGTGTACTGCTGGACAATCCGCCAGTTTTCCTTGAGACGCATCCCGCAATAAACCAGAAACATATTCCACATGGTCGCCCCTACCAGGGTATAGAGGATGAAGGGGATGAGGGGCATGCGGGCTAAACCTGCGGGGATGGAGATGAGGTGGCGCACCACGGGAATGAACCGGGCGATGAAGATGGTTTTGCCGCCGTGGCGCTCAAAAAATTTGTGGGTCCATTCCAGGTGGTGGGGGTTAAGAAGCAGGTAACGGCCATACCGGTAGACCACCGGCTCCCCCAGGACTCCCAGGCCGTACGAAATCAGGGAGCCGACAATGGAGCCCAGGCTGCTGGCGATGAGCACCGCCCAGGGATCGAATTGGCCGGTGAAGATGAGAAAGCCCGCAAAAGGCATGACCAGTTCGCTGGGAACCGGCGCAATCATGCTTTCCAGGGTCATCAGCACAAAGACCCCCAAGTAGCTGCAAGAATTAATGAATTGGGTATTGTAATAACAGAGAGCTTCGGTAATGCCCATAAGCGGTTAATTTTCTCCTAGTGTCGAAGCTGTCAGCTATCAGCTGTCAGCTTCAGCTTTTTATATGCAGTTTCATAACTAACTGGAAATAATCCCAATGATCCTTACCCATTTTGCCACCCTGAGCCGCAGGCGAAGGGTCTCTGGTTTGCCGATAAAGACGAGATTCTTCGCCGCCTTTGGCGGCTCAGAATGACAAAGAGGAGCATTATGGCCTTTGTTAATGCCGCTGCATCTAGAATTTTTTCTTTTAAGCTGAAAGCTGACTGCTGAAAGCTGACAGCTTAATCATAATTCCCGCTGCTGAATCTCCCGCTCTGTCCGGGCCTGCAAGTCTTTAAGGCCGGGGCTCAGGTCCACCGGATAAGGAGCCGGATCCTCCAGGGCCTTGTAAGGTTCGGGCAGCAGGGCCAATTGGGAGAGAAAATACTCCCGGGATTCTTTCAGAGTGGGTAATTCCCGGCTCACGCCGCCCCCGGCCATGAATGGTTGTAACAACGGCGTGGCCTCCGGCAGCAATTCGTCCCGGAGGGTAATGGTGTCCCGCTCCAGACGGCCCTGGGCGTCGTAGCGGCGGTAAATCTGCTTTTTATCCACCAGGGTGACCTTGCCGGTGGAGAGTTTCATTACCGGGCGGCCCGCGTATTTCACCAATTTATAGGCGCAGTCGAAGTAAGGCGCGTCCGCGGAGACTCCCATCTTGGTGCCTACTGCGAAGCTGTCCACCTGGCCGCCCGCGGCCAGAACCTGAGCCATCTTGAATTCATCAAAGCCGCCGCTGGCCAGGATCTTCACGTACTCCAGACCATTATCATCCAGAATTTTGCGCACCTCTTTGCTGATGGCGGCGATGTCGCCGCTATCCAGGCGCACGTAGCCCATACGCTCGCCCCGGGCTTCCATTTCCTTGGCCACCTGTACGGCTTTGTGCGCGCCCTGGACATTGTCGTAGGTGTCGATCAAGAGAGTGGTGATTCCGGGGAAGTTTTTGGCAAAGACTCGGAAGGACTCGATTTCCTGGGGGAAGCTGGTGACGTAGGAGTGGGCCATGGTGCCGAAGATGGGCAGATCGTAGAGCTGGCCCGCCAGGACGTTGCTGGTCCCCTGGAACCCCGCCAGATAACTGGCCCGGGCCACTTTTAAGCCCGCGTCCGTGCCCTGGTCCCGGCGCAGGGAAAAGTCGATCAAAGGCCGCCCCTGGGCCACCTGGAAGGAGCGGGACGCTTTGCTGGCAATCAAAGTCTGGAGGCTTACCGCGTTGATGATGAAGGTCTCCGCCAACTGGGCCTCGATTATGGGCGCGCTCACCTCCAGGATCGGCTCGTCTTTGAAAAAGATGCTGCCCTCAGGCAGGGCGAAGACCTCGCCGGTGAAACGCACGCCCTTAAGATAACCCAGGAATTTGGAGGAGAACAGGCCGGTGGACTCCAGGTAGGCGAGATCGTCGGAAGTGAATTGCAGGGTCTCCAGGTAACGCAGCGCTTCTTCCAGACCCGCGGCCACAAAGTAGCCCCGGTGCGGAGGATACTTGCGGATGAAGAAGCTGAAGGTGGCTTCCTCATGCATGCCCTGCTCAAAATAGCACGCAGCCATGGTCAACTGATAAAGATCGGTCAACAGGGCAAAGCGTTGGCCCAGAGGGGGGTCGTGCATATCTATCTCGTCAGCCTCAATTATTTTGCTTATTATACCCGAACTTATCTGCCTTTTATAAGGCAATTTGCAGGTAAAAGCTCAGGGATGATCACAGGACGCCCTCAGTTGTTGCGTGAAACGCACCCTGCCTTATCCTCTGGAGAAGACATCTGCGTCCAGATCCAGGCGATCCCCGGCCTGGAGGCGGTGGTAACCCGCGGCCGCCACCATGGCGGCATTGTCGGTGCACAGGGAAAGGGGCGGCAGGAAGAGCTCAATGCCTGCGGCTGCCGCTTTTTCCTGCAATACCTGGCGCAGGCGGCCATTGGCGGCGACGCCGCCGGAAACCACCAGGCGCTGGCAGCCGGTCTCCTCCAGGGCCAGGAAGGCCCGGCTTGTCAGGGAGTCCACCACCGCTTCCTGGAAACTGGCGGCCAGGTCGGCCTGGAGGCTGGGGTTGGTGAGAATCTCCGGGTTTTTAGCCACCTGGTGGGCCACCGCGGTTTTCAAGCCGCTGAAGCTGAAGGTCAGGGGCTCTTGCAGAATGCGGGGCCGGGGCAGGGGGAAGGTCTCAGAATTTCCTTGCGCGGCCAGCTGCTCGATGATCACCCCGCCGGGATAACCCAGGCGCAGGAGTTTGGCCACCTTGTCGAAGGCCTCCCCCGCGGCGTCGTCCCGGCTGCGGCCCAGGAGGTCCATCTGCTGGAAATCGTGCACCTGGTAGAGGTTGGTGTGGCCCCCGGAGACCACCAGGGCCACGAAAGGAAAGGCCGGGGGATTATCCGTCAGAAAAGCGGCCAGGATATGGGCCTGGAGGTGGTGCACCCCCGCCAGGGGCTTATTCCAGGCCAGGGCCAGGGCCTTGCCCACGGCCATGCCGATGACCAGCGCGCCGATGAGGCCCGGACCCTGGGTTACGGCCAGGCCGTCGATCTCCTTACCCGAAACCCCGGCCTCATCCAGGGCTCCCTGGATCACCGGCAAGATGTTCTCCAGGTGCCGCCGGGCTGCCAGCTCCGGCACCACCCCGCCGTATTGGGCATGGAGCTCGAACTGGGTGGCCACCACCGAGGACAATATCCGGCGGCCGTCAGCCACCACTGCCGCGGCGGTTTCATCGCAAGAGGTTTCAATGCCAAGGATGAGCATCAGGGTACGCGAAAAAAAACTCACGCAAAGGCGCTAAGGCGCAAATACATTAATAAAAATCTTTGTGTCTTGGCGTCTTTGCGTGAGATCAATTATTTTTTGCCTCAATTGATACATAAGGTTTTATCTGGGTCAGCTTCTTGGGGCCGATGCCGGAGACCTGCAACAAATCATCAATCTTTTTAAAAGGGCCGTGGGCCTGGCGGTAAGCGATGATGCGCTGGGCGATAACCGGGCCGATCCCGGGCAGGGCCTCCAGGTCGCCGGCGGTGGCTTGATTCAGATCCAGGGCCAACCCCAGCGTCAGGAGTTGGGGACCATCCATGCGCCCCAGATGCACCTGGCCATCCGGAGTTATTACTATCTTGCTGCCGGAGGAGAGTTTTTCTCCCTTTGGTTTGCCAGATGCAGTGGCGCCGGCCTGGGACAGGACTGCGGCCAGGGTGGGGGCTTCAGGAAAGGTATAGACCCCGGGCTGAGTCACCTTTCCGGCAACTTCCACGAATACGGGAGTTAGCGTCCTAGCCGGAGGCGCGGCCGGGGGCAGACCGAAATTCCCCCGCCAGGCCCAAATAAGCAAAATAGCCGCGCCCAGCAAGAGCATGACTCCCAATTGGGAACGGCTGAAGTGCGGCATAAGCAATTTTCAGATGTTCGAAGGCCTTGCCGGAAAAAAATCCCCCCTGACCCTCCTTTAGAAAAGGGGGGGGGTAAAAGTCCCCCTTTTTTAAAGGGGGATTTAGGGGGATTTTTCATCCTCGGGGGTGAAGCATTTATGGTTTATGAACATTTATCCCGCACCGGCGCAGGCTAAAGCCGGCGGCTACCAACAGAAAACAGAAAACTAAAATCTGGCAATTGGCAACTGGCAACTGACAACTACTTCGACCACTGCTCGTCTTTAAATAGCTTATAATTAATGCTGTCCACCAGGGCCTGCCAGGAGGCCTCGATGATATCAAAGGAAACCCCCACGGTGCCCCAGCTATTGTGGGCATCCCGGGATTCGATGAGCACCCGCACCTTGGCGTCGGTGCTGCCGGTGCCGGGGAGGACCCGGACTTTGTAGTCCTCCAGGCGCATTTCCGCCAGCCGGGGGTAGAAGCGCACCAGGGCTTTGAGCAGGGCCTTGAACAGGGCGTTTACCGGACCGTTGCCCAAAGCCGCGGTGTGGACTTCGTGGGGCCCCACCCTCACCCGGATGGTGGCTTCGGGAATCGGACCATTGCCGTCGCCCACTTTCTGGTCCACCACCCGGTAGTTCAGCAGGCGGAAGTATTCCTTGTACTGGCCCAGGGCAGCCCGGAGCAGCAACTCCAGGGAAGCTTCGGCGATTTCGAACTGGTAGCCTTCCGATTCCAGGTCCTTGACTTTTTCCAGGATGGTACCCAGAGCCTCAGTGCTCCTGGGGGGCAGCTTCAAGTCCAATTCCTGGATCTTTTCCAGGGCGAATTGGACGTCCCGGTCATGGGCCGCAGGCTCCAGCCCTAATTCCTGGGCCTTAAGGAAAATGCTGCCCTTGCCCGACAGGTCGGAAACCGGGATATGGCGGACGTTGCCCACGATCTCCGGGTTGATGTGCTCATAAGCCTTGGGGTTGCGCTTGACCGCGGCGGCGTGGATGCCTCCCTTATGGGCAAAGGCGCTGATGCCCACGTAAGGCTGGTAGCGGTTGGGACTGACGTTGGCCAGCTCGTACACATAGCGGGCGACCTCGGTGAGGCGTTTCAGGTTCTCATCGCTCATACAGTCCAGGCCCAGCTTGAGCTTCAGCGCGGGAATGATGGAGCAGAGATTGGCATTGCCGCAGCGCTCGCCGAAGCCGTTGATGGTGCCCTGGACCTGAACGCAGCCCAACTCCACGGCTGCGATGCTGTTGGCTACGGCCATCTCCGCGTCGTTGTGCGCGTGGATTCCCAGGGGGATCTTACGGATTCGCTTTTTGACCGCCTTAATGATCTCCACCAGTTTCGAAGTCAGAGTGCCGCCATTAGTGTCACAGAGCACCAGACAATTGGCCCCGCCTTGAACTGCGGCCTCCAGGGTCTTGAGGGCATAGTCCTGGTCGTCTGAGAAGCCGTCGAAGAAATGCTCGGCGTCGTAGAAAAGTTCCTCTACCCTGGGTTTGATATAGGCCAGGGAATTGGTAATGAGCTCCAGGTTCCTCTCCAGGGTGGTTTGCAAAATTTCCTTGACCTGGAAGACCGAGGACTTGCCGAAGATGGTGACCACCGGGGCCCGGGCCAGCAGAAGTTCCTGGAAGACGGGGTCGGACTCCGGGGGCCGGTCC
>JAQTXE010000109.1 GCA_028688935.1 Syntrophales bacterium | reverse complement strand
CACATAAAGAGGGGGCGTATCGAAGAGAGTGACTCCCCGGCCCAAAGCCCGGCGCAGCACCCGCTCCGCTTCCTCAAAAGAACGACGGATAATGGGGATGGCTCCGAATCCCACCTCGGAGACCTGGAGCCCGGTTCTTCCCAACTGGCGATAGCGCATAAATCCTCCCCCGGCTTTTTCCGCCATTAGTCCTTATTGCTTTTTAAATTACCATAATTAGCCGGGGAAGGGGAGCCTGCAAATGGGGCTGGACTGGCCGCTAGAGGTCCTGAATGCCGAAGTCCGGTCCATTCATTGCCGAATAAGTGTAACCTGCATCTTGTAAACACTTTTTGACTTATGGCCACCTCTGAAATCAGCAAATTCGCGTGCAATACCGGTGTTCTTTTAAAGAAAATTTTCACATGGTTTTTTTTCCATTGCCTTATTCTGTGTAGATGTGCTTTAGTGAAGGCGTCCGGAAATAAACGGCCCTGGTACGTTTTATTGCTCCCCTAGTGCCAGGCTCAGGCCAAACTAATCCCCCATTTTTTATCATTGGAGGACGTATGCCCAAATGTAAGAATTCACAAACTCTGCCCAGCCATTTCGGTCTGGTCTCCCGCCGGGACTTTTTGAAATTCTGTGGGGTAGCCGCCGCCGCCATGGGCCTGCCCCTGAGCATGGGCGCCAAAATCGCCGAAGCCGTGGCCGCGCTGAAACGCCCGCCGGTAATCTGGCTGTCAGGACAGGAGTGCACCGGCTGCACTGAAACTTTGCTGCGCTCCACCCACCCCACGGTGGAGAGCCTGATCCTGGACCTCATCTCTTTGGATTACCATGAAGCCCTGAGCACCCCCTCGGGCCACCTGGCGGAAGAAGCGAAAAAGAAAGCCATCGCCGCCAACAAAGGCAAGTTCATTCTGGTGGTGGAAGGGGCCATCCCCATGAAAGACAACGGTATCTACTGCCAGATCGGCGGCCGGACGATGTTGGACATCCTCAAAGAGACCGCGCCCCTGGCCATGGGGATAGTGGCCATCGGCTCTTGCGCCTCCTGGGGCGGCATCCCCTCTTCCGGACCCAACCCCACCGGCGCGGTGGGGGCCGCCGAGGCCCTGGGCGGGAAATTCAAGGTGATCAACATCCCGGGTTGTCCTCCCAATCCTTATAATTTCCTCTCCACGGTTTTATATATCCTGACCTTTAAGAAGCTCCCG
Source organism: Syntrophales bacterium (assembly GCA_028688935.1). Lineage (GTDB taxonomy): Bacteria > Desulfobacterota > Desulfobaccia > Desulfobaccales > 0-14-0-80-60-11 > SURF-52. Next base: position 11,330 of record JAQTXE010000109.1, on the reverse strand, counting down.
GACCTGGACAACCAGGGCCGGCCCCGTTTTGCCTACCGCCGCCTGATTCATGAAGGTTGCGAGCGCCGCCCTCACTTTGACGCCGGCAGATTTGCCCTGGAATATGACGATGAAGGCCATCGCCGGGGTTGGTGTCTCTATAAATTGGGGTGTAAGGGGCCAGAAACTTACAATAATTGCCCCGCGATTCTATTTGGCAACGTCGGCGCCCGGAGTTGGCCGGTGGGCACCGGCTGCCCCTGTTTCGGGTGTTCTGAAAAGGGGGTGGGTTTTACCGCACCCATAGCCGCCCAGGCCAGCCTGGTCCATTTCTCCACTACCGGCACCCCGTTCAAAGGTGAGGAGCGCGTTGGCGGCGGGAGGCTCTGTTTAACCCCACCGCAAACTTTTCCTCCCATTCATCCCCCTGAGGGCCATGGTCCTTCCGCGGCCACGGTGGGGGTGCTGTCTGGATTGACCGGCGTCGCCCTGGGCGCGGGCGCCATTACTGCAACGAAGTTGGGCAAAAAAGAAACCGAGTCGGATGACAAGGCTGGGAAGGAATAGCCTATGGGACTTAGCAGAAGAGACTTTCTGAAAGTTGCCGCGGGGGGTAGCCTGGTGGCCGCGTCGAGCTTCAGCCCGGCGCCGCTCCTGGCCCGGGAATCCAAAGCCCGCCTGCCCGAGGCGGTGGGCATCCTCTACGATGCCACCGTTTGCATCGGCTGCAAAGCCTGTATGGCCGCCTGCAAGGAATACAACCATCTGCCCCCGGATCATTCCACCCCCGGCAGCGTTTGGGATAATCCCCTGGATCTTTCCGCCAAGACCTACAATATCGTCAAGCTCTATAAAAACGGCACGGGCCAGACCAAGGACCAGGCCATCAACGGATATTCATTTATCCGCCGCTTCTGCATGCATTGTGTAGATCCCGCCTGCGTCTCCGCCTGCCCGGTGTCGGCCCTCACCAAGGATTCCACCACCGGCGTGGTCAAGTACGACAAGGGAGCCTGCATCGGCTGCCGCTACTGCCAGATAGCCTGCCCCTACAACGTCCCCAAGTTCCAGTGGGACCAGGCTTTTCCCCAGATCAAAAAATGCCAGCTCTGCGACCACCGCATCGCCCAGGGAGGGTATTCGGCCTGCTGCGAGTTCTGCCCCAACGGCGCTTCCATTTTTGGGAACGTCCAGGACCTCCGGAAAGAGGCCCGGCGGCGGCTGGCCCTGAAGCCGGGGGAGGTGGCTCACTACCCCCTGCACCGGGTGGATTCCCAGGATGTGCGCCACCGCATCGTCACCCCTTACCTAAACCATATTTTTGGGGAGCGGGAAGGAGGCGGCACCCAGGTGCTGATGCTGGCCAATGTGCCCTTTCAAGATTTGGGGCTGCCGCCCCTACCGGACGAATCGGCCGCCAGTCAATCGGAAACGCTGATGCATAGTCTCTACAAAGGCATGATTGCCCCGTACGTGCTCCTGGGCGGCCTCTTTTACTTAGTCTATAAAAACACCACGAAGCAGGATTTACCTTGATTTTATGGAGCCTATCATGGTGGAAGAAAGCCAACCTTTAGGTGGAAAAATCGTTACCAAGCCCTTTTTAGTCCTGGCCGCCCTGGCCGCGGTGGGGGTCGTCCTCATGCTCTACCGCTACCTTTACGGCCTGGGCGCGGTCACCAACCTCAGCGACGGCTATCCCTGGGGCATCTGGATCACCTACGACGTCCTGGTAGGCACCGCCCTGGGCTGCGGCGGCTATGCCATGGCCCTGTTGGTCTATATCTTCAACCGCTGGGAGTACCATCCCCTAGTGCGCTCCGCGGTGCTGACCAGCGTCTTCGGCTACACCCTGGCGGGGGTGGCCATTTTCCTGGATATCGGCCGCTACTGGAACGGCTATCATCTCTTCCTCCCCTGGTACGTCAACTTCAACTCGGTGCTGGTGGAGGTGGCCCTGTGCATCGCCGCGTACGTGGGGATTTTGTGGCTGGAGCTGGCCCCCACCGTCCTGGAGGGCCATCAAGACAATCCCAAGGCCCAGAGAGCCAGGCAGCGCCTGGAGAGATGGCTGCCGGTCATCGTGGCTCTGGGGATTCTGCTGCCGACCATGCACCAGTCCTCCCTGGGGACCTTGATGATCATCGCCGGCTACAAGCTCTCCCCCCTCTGGCAGACGCCGCTGCTGCCGCTGCTCTTTCTGATCTCGGCCATTACCATGGGATTCGCGATCACCGTCTTTGAGTCCATCCTCTCCTCCCTGGCCTTCAAACGCCCCTTTGAGACCCCCATGATCGCCAAAGTCGGCGGGGTCATGGTCTGGCTCATCGGCGTTTACCTGGTCATCCGTCTCGCCGATCTCCTTTTACGGGGCGCGCCGGTCTTCAGCAGCGGTTTTCTGAGTTCCATGTTTATTCTGGAAAATCTGCTTTACGTGGTGCCCCTCGTACTCCTGGCGAGCCCGGCCTACCGGGCCAACCTCCGCTCGCTCTTTGTGGCTTCTTCATCTTTACTCCTGGCGGGCTCCCTCTATCGTTTCAACGCCTTTCTGGTGGGTTATAGCGCCGGCCCCGGCTGGACCTATTTCCCGGCCCTGCCGGAAATCCTGATAACCCTCAGCATCGTGGCCCTGGAACTCATGGGCTACCTCTATTTCGTCAAAAGATACCCCGTGCTGCCCAAGGCCGAGCACGTTTAATTTGCGTTAAGGAGAGGTAAACATGGCCAAAAGAATCACCATCGACCCCATTACCCGGATTGAAGGGCACTTGCGCATAGATTGCGAAATCGACGGCGGCAAGGTGACCAATGCCTGGTCTTCGGGCCAGATGTTTCGGGGTATCGAAATTATCTTGCAGGGACGGGACCCCCGGGATGCTCCCACCTTTACCCAGAGATTCTGCGGGGTCTGCACCACGGTCCACGCCCTGGCTGCCTGCCGGGCGGTGGAAAACGCCCTCAACCTGGAGCTGCCCCTAAACGCCCAATATATCCGGAACCTCATCCTCGCCGCGCACGCGGTGCATGACCATATCGTGCATTTCTATATCCTCTCGGCCCTGGACTGGGTGGACATCACCTCCGCGCTCAAGGCCGACCCCAAGAAGGCGGCCGCCCTGGCCGCGACCCTGTCTCCCTGGCCCAGGAACAGCTACCAGGAACTCAAAGCCGTCCAGGACAAGGTCAAGGGCATCGTCGCCTCCGGCCAGTTGGGCATTTTCGCCAACGGCTATTGGGGCCATCCCGCCATGAAGCTGCCCCCGGAGGTCAATCTCCTGGCCGTGGCCCATTATCTCCAGGCCCTGGAGTATCAGCGCAAAGCCAACCAGATCGTCACCATCCTGGGGAGCAAGACCCCCCACGTGGCCTCCCTGGTGGTGGGCGGGGTCGCCAACCCCATCAATCTGGACACCACCTCGGCCCTCAACATGGAGCGCCTCTATTTCATCAAGACCCTCATCGACGAGGTGGGCTCCTTCGTCAAGAACGTCTACCTCCCGGACGTCTGCGCCGTGGGGGCCATGTATGCCGACTGGACCCAATACGGCGCCGGGGTCACCAACTACCTCTCCGTCCCTGATATGCCCATGGACACCAAGGGCACCATCTTCAGCCTTCCCGGCGGTTATATCAAAAACGGCGACCTCCAGTCCTTCAAGCCCATCACTTCCTATCATGACGACTACTTCAAGGAAGGGGTCAAGGAATGCATCAAGCATTCCTGGTATGAAGGGGATTGGGCCAAACATCCCTGGGATGAGAAGACCGAGCCCAAGTACACCGGTTTCTCGGATAAGGGCAAGTATTCCTGGGTCAAGGCCCCTTCTTTCTACGACCAGCCGGCCCAGGTGGGACCCTTGGCTAACGTGCTCTGCATGTACGCCGCCGGCCACGAGCCCACCCAAAAATATGTCAATCAGGCCCTGGCCACCGTGAGCAAAATCGCGGGCGCCAAGGTGGGTCCCGAGGCGCTGCACTCCACCATCGGCCGCCATGCGGCCCGGGCCGTGCGCTGCGCCGTGCTCTATGACGAACTCAACAAGCAGTGGCAGGCCCTGGTGGACAATATTGCCAAGGGCGACGTCAAGACCTTCAACAAGTTCACCTTCAAGCCCGGGGAGATCCGGGGATTCGGCTTCCACGAGGCCCCCCGGGGAACGCTGTCCCACTGGGTGGTCATCGACGGCGACAAGATCAAGAATTACCAGTGCGTGGTGCCCTCCACCTGGAACGCCGGCCCCCGCAATCAGCATGATGCCCCGGGCCCCTACGAGGCCTCTCTGAAGGGCAACCCGGTGGCCATTCCGGAAAAACCCCTGGAGGTGGTGCGCACCATCCACTCCTTCGACCCCTGCCTGGCCTGCGCCATCCACCTGGCGGACGCCCAGGGCGGCCCCATCACCCAGGTAAAAGTCCGGTAAACTCCGACCTGACCGCCCTTTAACACCAAAAGCCTCCGCCCTTCCCCGGCCGGAGGCTTTTTCATCATGAAAAAATGGAGGTAAGATTTTGTCCCTAAACCGATATCATAAGTTAAGAAAACTATAATGGGTCTGTTGGGGGTGGCGGGCGCCAGTCTTGTTGGCGCAGGTCATGGTGGTCACCGGCTTGGCCATGCTGGCGTGCGGCCTTCTGACCTAGGGGCGGCCGGAAAGTTAAGGGCGTTGGAGAGGAAAAGAGCCGCGGTCCCGACGATTGGGCATGGACATGGGACACCTCATGTCCTATATTTTTATTCAATTGGAAATATTTGGGAAAATTCCCTGGTGGGTCGCGGTGAGCCTGGCCGCGGAGACGGAGTTAACCCCCAAAGAAAAGGAGATTGCTGATGGGAGAAATCAACTGGCGGGATAACTGGCCCTCGGCCCTGGAAGAAGCTCAAAAAATCGACCGCCGTATCTTGTTGGAACTCTATATGGATGGCTGTCCCCATTGCGCCAAGCTGCATGCGGAGACCCACAGCGATGATAAAGTGGCGGAGACGGTGAATGCCAATTATGTGCCGGTGCGCCTGGAAGGGCGCCAAAATATGGATATCGCCAAGAAATTCAATGTCACCGCCGCGCCCACTACCCTGGTCTTTTCCGGAGACGGCAAAGAATTGCACCGGTTTTCCGGTTATCACCCGCCCCAGGAATACCTGGACGAGTTAGCGAAAGCCTCTTAAAAATGTTAACCTTTGGGGGCGACCATTGGGGATGGCCCCCCAAAGGTTAATATAGTTCACGGTTCAGAATCAGGGATATCACCGTCAACAATTTTTCAAAATTTACGAGAAAGCCCTGCGTCCCATGCTTTTGGGGTCTGGGGCGCCATTGTCTGAGGCTTAGCGTTTGACCCCGAAAATAACCCTCATCGGTCTGGGCAACATTCTCTTGCAGGATGAAGGCGTGGGCGTCCACGTCATCAGGCGCATCCAGGAGCGTTACGAGACGCCGCCGGAATTGGAGATCGTGGACGGCGGCACCTCGGGTCTGGATCTGCTGCCTTACATCGAAGGCCGGGACCGGGTCCTGTTCGTGGATGCGGTGAAGTTCGGGCAGGAACCCGGCTACCTCGGTATCCTGGAAAACGAGGAAATCCCCGCCTTCTTCGCGGTCAAATCCTCGCTCCACCACCTGGGTCTGGCGGACGTCCTGGCCGCGGCCCATCTCCTGGACACCCTCCCGCCGGAGATCTGCCTCATCGGCATCCAGCCCTACTCCCTGGAGACGGACCTGGAGATCTCCCCGCAACTTAAAGCCCATTTGGACGCCTTGGTGGAGCAGGTCTTAGCCAAACTGCGGGACTGGGGCCTCTCCTGCCGTCTGCGGCCCGGGGCCGGGACCTAACCGTAGCGTCCCCCGGTGATTCCTGCCGTATGCCTTATACCAAGTTCGGCTTCTATTGCAGCAAATCTAAAGATAACTTATTGATAACTGGAAATCTTTTAACCGAAAACCGAAAACCGAAAACCGAAAACTGAAAACGGTATTATTTCCCCGGCCAGGGGGTGAACTGCACCCACAGCACCGCGCCGTATTCCGCGTCCTTTTTCTTGCCGTCTTTCTCCTTAACGGCCTGCTTCTCCGTGGTCAAAGCGGCAAATCCCCACCAACCCGCCTGGGGCGGGGCAAAGGTAAAGACGCCGTTTTTATCGGTCTTCACCACCTGGGCCACGAAATAGTCGTTGGGCGCTTTCACCTTTTTATCCGTGTTCCAGTATTCCACTTCCACGTCGGCATCGGCCAGAGGTTTGCCTTTAAATTTCACCACCCCCTGGAAGACGTTGCCCGCATAGAGGCCGAAAGGCCGGGTCAGGGGCACGATTTCCGCCTTTAAGCCCACTTCCCGGTCCCAGCCCTCTTCGGCGCCGAACGCCGCCACATAAACTTTGGTCTGGTGAATGATATATTTATTCTCCGCGGGTTCCCAATAAGGCTGGGGATCGAAATAAAAGGCGTAAATGCCGGGCCGCTTGAGGGCGTATTTGGTCTTCCAGGCCTGGTTGTCCAGGACCTTGGCCTCCTGGAGTGTGCTGAGAAGATCGGTCTTGGTTTTATCGGTCTGGACTCCAAATTTCCTGGGTTTGGCCAGGGGCATGCCTTTCTGCTCGAAGGGATGGCAGAACGCCAGAATTAGTTCCAGGTCAGGGTTGTCCCCTTGCATAACCATGGCCGCCGAGGGCTTGATAACGCCGAAATGGGCCCGGCTGACTCCGGCCAGGGCGAAGATAAAGAGCAGACACAAAGACAGGGTGATGAAACGTCGCATAATTCTCTCCATTCATTGGTTCGGCAGGCATAGCCCGCAGATGTGTTTATCTTTTGCGCCAGGCCTCCCAGTTGGGGCGGCCCAGGGAATCCCGCAAGTGGAGGATATAACCGTCTTTGGTGAGTTCATAGGCCACCACCCGTAGCTTCCCTTCCTTCTTGCTTTCACACATCCCTTTGATACTCACCTCGTCTCCGGGCTGGAGCATGAACTCCTGGCGTTCCAGGTACCAGACCGGTCCCAGGTGGACGTGCACCAGGCCCATCTTCTTGGTGTCCACCACCACGGCCATGCCCGGATGCATACTGCCTTGCAGAGATTCGGTAAGCACTTGCACCACTTTGCCTTTCTCGTTAAAGGGTTTGCAAATCCCAGCCAACTGACATTTATAAGGCTCATAGGGACAGGGCCGGAAGCCCTGGCCCCGGCCTCCGCTCCAGGCCAGGCCGGATATGACCGCCATCCAAACCATCAGTACGAAAAAGCCGGTTGCTACCAGCTGCCATCGTTTCATACGCTGGCCCTCCTTTTTGTATTTCTAAAAAGCATACACCATGGACAACAAGGGGGTTACTGCGGCGTCGGCGTTTTTCCCCGCCAGGTCGATGTTCACTCCCAGGGCCAGGGAGAACTTCTCCGTGGCCATATACTCGATCCCGGGCATGATGGAGAGCAAGGCCCCGGGCTCCACATTGGCCTGATGGCCGAACAGACGCCCGCCATCCCAGAAACTGGTGAGTTCCAGGAGCGCCACCCATTTCTTGGTGATAGGATATTCCGCCGCCAGGTTGACGGTGACGAAGTCCCGGGGGTAATTGCGGAAGTAGACGGAGTTGCCGTCATCATCCTCTCCCAGGCTGCTGGAGGCGGTTTGCATGGAATACCAGATGTTGCCGTAGAAAATAAAAGGTTTTAAATACTAGGATAGATTAAGGCCGGTGGTGAAGACATAGGACCCCCCGCCGATGGCGTCGATGCCCAGACGACCGGGGTTTAAGCGCCTGAAGTGGCCGGTGGGGAAATCCACGGCGAAGAGCGCGGTCACCGTGGGCATCCGGGGTCCTTCCTCCACCAGGCGGTACTTGAAGGTCAGATTGATGTCGCTGAGGCCCCCGAAATCGGCGTTCCGTTCTCCCCGGGGCCCCCGCAGGTCCCCATTCACATTATTGGCCCAGTTGTGGGCATAGGGGACCACCACAAAGAACTCCAGGTTGTTCAAGAGACCGTAGGTGAATTTCCAATCCATGCCGAAAGACTTGAAGTCGCCTCCAGCCGAGACCCGCCGCCAGCTCCGGGTAAATCTGTCGGTGACGAAACCCAGGCCGAAAGTGGGTTGGACGGCGAACTTCCCCTTTTCAATGGGGATGGCGGTATCGGTAATGATGGGGCCGAAGGTGGCGGGGCATTCCTCCTCTTGGGCTTCCTCTTTTTTAGTCTCCTTCTTGGCTTCTTCCTCCTCCGGCCGGAATCCTTCGCCCCGGCCGCCGGCTTCTTCGCGGTTGGCGGGGGGGGCAGAAGCTGCCTTTTCTTTCACCTCCGCTGCCATTACCGGGTTGACCGACCCTAGGGCCGGATAAACCAAACAGAAGGCTGACAGTATGAATACCCAGTTACGCACCGATCTCATTTCACTTTCTCCTATCATATCACTTCGGGAAGCCGCCGTTATCTGCCAGTTGCCTCCTGGCTGGCGGCGGCCGTAAGCTATGCAGTCTTCCCTTGCTGAGCGTCTTCCCCTGGTTCAAGCTATTCCCCGGGGAAGCAAAAAAAAAGCCACGAATACCCGGCGCCTATGAGCGCCCAAGCCTTCGTGGCCGTTAAGTTCAAGTTTGTTTTTGCGTTATTCCGGGCTTCGTTCCCGGAGTTTTCATCAAAATAGGGGACCAGGAAGAAAATGTCAAACTTTTTATGGGAAAAATGGAGTTCATTTCTTTCTCAGCGCCGTTACCCTTAGGAAACCGGCGGCAAGGTCGGTCCAGGGTTTCCCAGGTCCCCACAGCTTCCAGGTTGGCAGCGTATGACACCGCCGCGGCCAGGCCTAGAAGCTCTCTAAAGCCCGGGCCAGATGATCCAGGAAGATGGCCACGATCCCTTCCTGATAACCCAGACCTCGGGTAATCCCTTCGATGCGATAGGCTTTTTGTTTCAGAAGCTCGGATTTCCAGCTCTCCGGATCATGGCCCAAAATATCCTTGGCCACGTGTTCCCCGGCCACAAATAAGAAGGGCCTGAGGACGACGGTGTTGGCTCCGGATTTCTTCACCGCTGCCATTACCTCTTTTCTGGTGGGTTTGCCTTCCACGGTGCCCAAAAAAACGTTAGGGTACCGGGAACTTAACCGCCTGGCAAACTCCAGGTAGGCTTTCTCCCCCACCGGTGAGGGGCTGCCGTGGCCCACCAGGATCACCGCAGTATTCCTCAAGTCTTTGGGGAAGGTCCGGGCCAGGGCTCTGAGAACCAACTCCTGATCCTTATTATCGCTCAGCAAAGGTTTTCCCAAAGCCACTTTCAAGCCGGGAATCTTGCGGCTTTCCTGGACGACTTTCTTGTCCCATTCTGCCCCGGGCACGATATGGAGGGACTGGACGGCCACCCGGCTGTAGCCCGCGGCCTTTAAGTCCCGTAAAGTCGTGGGCAGATCTTTAAGCTGCTGTCTCTTTTCCCGAGCGACTTTGCGCCGGACTTTATGGGAGGTAAAGGCCCAACGGATTTCATGATCCGGAAAACGTTTTTTCACTTCCAGTTCAAAGTGGCTGTAAGTCTCGAAAGCTGCGGTACTGGTCCCGAAAGCCGCCAAGACAATGGCGGGTTTTGTAGGAGACGCCGCGTTCAGGGTCCAGGGGGAGATAATTAGGGATAAGACTACTGCCAGCGATAACCACGTGAATTTGAGCCGCTTTTTCATGTCGTCCTCCTGAATGTGGTTGTTTCAAAAAAAAATCCTTAAGCCACGAAGACTTAAGGATTGCACCCAGCTTCTTGATCCTTAAATGCAGCTTGCCGCCCGCCATGCCTCGTGGGGGGCCCAAGCATCTATCCAGGCAGGTCTTCTGGCTTCCGGATCAACCTACTGCCTGCGCCTTCCCATCCCATTTACCTGGAACAGTGGCCTGTCGCAGGGTTCGTCCCCGGTTACAGCGGCGGGACCGCGCCGGTTTCCCACCGGCTTCCCTTTTATACCCTATATGGGCACCTGAATAATACGAGACACAAAATATACGAAGTGAGTGCAATCCGTCAAGCAAAAATCAGCCATGCAGGCCAGGTTCTCTGGTCATCAGACCTCCCTGGTTTTTTCAATTAACCGGCCCTACGCCGCCTGGACTCAGGGTAATAGCCACCTCTTCAGGCACTTCCTAATCATTTTCTTGTTCCTTCTTGGCAGGGCAGGATTCCCCGGTGCACCCGGGACAATAACCCTTCTTTTTCCATAAAGAACGATAAAGCAGGTATAAAGAACCCCCTATCAGCCCTCCGGCCAGAAGCAGATCGGTAAGCCCCATGGTCAACCTCCCCAACCCAGGAGTTGCCCCCCTTGGTAGATGAGAAAGGCGACCAGCCAGGCCAGGGCCGTGCCGTAGGCAAAGGCGACGCCGAACCATTTCCAGGTGCCGAACTCATGCCGGTAAGCTACGGCCACCACCATGCAGGGCATATAGAGCAAGACAAAGGCCATGAAGGCATAGGCGCTTAAGGGGGTGAAAGCGCCTTGGATCACCGACTTCAAGGGCTTGGATTGCTCTTTTTCCTCCGCGGTCAGTTTGGCTACCCCTAAAGAAGAGGACACATTTTGAAACGCTTCTTTGCCGGCGTCCAGGAAGGAGACGCCTAGTTCTTTTAAATCCTCGCCCAAAGTGGGGGTCTTTTCTTGCTTTTGCTCTTTTTTCTGGGGGAGATAAATTTCCCCCATGGTGCCCACCACGATCTCCTTGGCGATCACCCCGGTAATGAGTGAAGCAGCGGCTTCCCAGGTGCCGAACCCCAGGGGCTTCAGGGCCGGAGCCATAACCGCGCCTGCCTGGCCCAGGTAGGAATCCTGCTTGTGTTCCACCCCCCAGGGCAGGTTTAAAAGAAACCAGGTAAGGACGGAAACCGCCAGGATGTAAGTGCCGGCCTTGATCAGGAAGTGCTTGCCCTTTTCCCAGGTGTGGATCAGGAGGCTGCGCATTCCCGGTAGCCGGTAGGGCGGCAGTTCCATAATGAACAGGGGATATTCACCCCGGAACAGGGTCCGCTTGAAGACCACCCCCACCAGGACGGCCAGGACGATGCCCAGGACATACAGGGACCAGATGACCGTGCCCGAATTGGCCGCAAAGAAGGCCCCGGCAAAGAGCACATAGACCGGCAGCCGGGCCCCGCAAGACATGAGAGGCACCAACAGGGCGGTGAGGACCTTATCCCGGGGGTTCTCCAGGGTGCGGGTGGCGTAAATGGCCGGGACGTTGCAGCCGAAACCCAGGAGCATGGGAATAAAAGACTTACCGTGCAGTCCCATGGCGTGCATGGCCCGGTCCATGACAAAGGCCGCCCGGGCCATGTAGCCGCTGGCCTCCAGGAAGGTGATAAAGAACATCATGGCAAAGATGACGGGCACG
>JAQTXE010000108.1 GCA_028688935.1 Syntrophales bacterium | reverse complement strand
TTTTGGCGCCCATCCGGAACGTGGGCAGGGTAGCTCTGGTGTCGGCGTTTTTTTTGATTTGTGCGATGTTCGGGGTGGTCTTTTTCCTGCTCAATCCCAGGTTGCGCGGTATTCAAAGTTGCCTTAATCTTGCCCGGGAAATCGGGGCGGGGAATCTGGAGGCCAGGCTGGATTTGCGCGCCCACGACGAGATCGGCAGGCTGGCCCAGGGCTTGAACACCATGGCCGCCAATCTGGCCGGCAACCGCCAGGCCCTGGAAGAAGCCGAACGCACCTTCCGGGGGATTTTCGAGAATGCCGTGGAGGGGATCTTTCAGGCTGACCGGGACCATCGCCTCATCACCGCCAATCCTGCCTTCGCCCACATCACCGGCTATGAAAGGCCCGGGGAGATACTCGGCACCCCTCTGTCCGCTTTTTTTGAGGGCACCGCCCAACGTGACTCCTTCTTTGCCGAGTTGCAATCGCACGGCAAGGTGGAAAGTTTTGAGTTCACCTTCGTGCGCCGGGATGGAACCTTGGGGTCCGGCTCCCTGTTCGCGCGGGCGGATAAAGATGACCTGGGCAACGTCATCTTCATCCAGGGCATGCTGGCGGACGTCACCGAAAGGCAGAAAGCGGAACGGGAACGGCAACGGGCCGAGAAAGCGGAAAGCCATCTGGCCCGGTCGCGCTTGCAGGCCCTGCGCTACCAGATAAACCCGCATTTCCTCTTCAACATCCTGAACTCCATCGATGCCCTGGCCAAACACGCGCCCCAGAGAATCCCCGAGCTTATCCGGGAGCTCTCCCGCTATCTGCGTTTCACCTTGACGGAGCAAACCGACGGTTTGGTGCCGCTCCAGGTGGAACTGGACGCCATTACCAGCTATCTCCAACTGGAAAAGATTCGCTTTGAGGATGAACTGGTGGTGGAAATCGTTTGTTCCCCCCGGTGTGGACAGGAACTCGTGCCGGAGTTGCTGATCCAACCCCTGGTGGAGAATGCCGTCAAATACGGCATGAAAACTTCGCCCCTGCCTTTACGGATCAATATCCGCTGCTCCTTGACCGATAAGATGTTGGCAGTGGAGGTTGCCAATACGGGGAAATGGATCAGCGAGACGGAACCCGGGCTGGATAGAACCGGCATCGGTTTGCTGAATCTGCGCCAGAGGCTGAATCTGCGGTATCCCGACAATCACAGTCTGACCATAGGCGAACGGGAAGGGTGGATCGTCGCCAGAGTCGAGCTGCCTTTATCGAAGGCTGATGCGGATGCCCACTGACACGGGACGTTTGAAAACCCTGATTGTTGATGATGAACGGCTGGCCCGGGAGAATCTGCGGGGTCTGCTGGCCGCGCATGAGGAGATTGAGGTGGTGGGCGAAGCCCGCAATGCCGCGGAGGCCCGCCTGCTGATCGCCGAGAAAAGCCCCGATCTGGTTTTACTGGATATTCAGATGCCCGGCGGGACCGGGTTCGACTTGCTGGAGCAGCTTGAATTCCCGCCGCCCATCATCTTTGTTACGGCTTTTGATAATTTCGCGATCCGCGCTTTTGAAGTCAACGCCCTGGACTACCTCCTGAAGCCGGTGGAGCCGGAACGGCTGGCCCGGGCCTTAGAGAGGGTGGGGAAGAGAGATCCTGAAGCACATGGGACCGCCAGCCGGCTGCGGGGCACGGATCGCGTCTTTCTGGATACCGGGCGCCAGGCGATTTTCCTGGCGGTGGCGGAAATAGCCGCCATCCGGGCCGAAGGGAATTACACCCAGGTAATCACCGGCAAAGGCCTGAATTACCTGGTGCGCATCCCGCTGCACAAGTGGGAGACGCGACTGCCTGCCGAGGGGTTTGTCCTCCTGGACCGCTCCCTCCTGATCAACCGGTCCCAGATCCGGGGATACGTCCTCCAGACCCGCCGGGCTGAAATCTACCTGGGCGGCATTGCCAAACCCTTTCTCCTCGGCCGCAAGGGGCTGCGACGCTTCAAGGAAAAAGTCCTGCCGCATTTAACCGGAACCATCTTCTCCTAGCCTTCCGAGTCCCCCTGCCACCCTAAAACTCCCTAACTATAGCATTTGCCAAAAGTTCTTTCCTCTTATTCCCTCTCCCCCCGATGGGGGGAGAGGGTCAGGGTGAGGGGGGGCGGAAAAAACTTTCGGCAACCGGTATATCTCTGCTGACGGGTGTATTTTCCCTGGAGATCGTTCAAGGTCATTTCATCACATTTTTTGATCGGTTCGTCCCAAAGAGTTTATGGCAGTTTAAATAATCTTGTAGGTTACTGAACATTAGGAAATTCTTTATTACGGCCCTATTTAACATAATGGAAGCCAAACCCTCTCCTGAGCCTAAAACCGGCAAACCCCACTCGGCGGATAACCTGGACCGGTTGGTGACCGTGACCTCGCCGGCGGGATGGCTGGCCCTGTTAGCCTGCTGGGTCCTCATCGGCACCGCCCTCATCTGGGGGATTTGGGGGTCCGTGCCCACCAAAGCCAGCGGCGGGGGCCTCCTGATGCACACGGGGGGAGTGTTGGAAGTGGTGACCCGGGGCCCCGGCCAGATCCTGGCCCTCAACGTTCGGGAAGGCGATCTGGTACAGACCGGCCAGGTGGTGGCCCGCATCACCCAGCCGGACCTGGACGTGAAGATAGCCAGCACCCGCAGGGAATTGGCATCGCTCCACAGCCAGTACGAGCATCTCCAGAAGGTCTTCGCCCGGGAGTGGGAACTTAAGGTGGCGAATTTCCGGGACCAACGGCGCAACCTCCACAGCCAACTGGGGGACATCGGCGAACGGGAGCGCTGGCTGACCAGACGCCAAAATAATCAGCAAGGGCTCCTGGACAAGGGCCTGATCACCGAAAAGACCCTTTTTGACACCAAGATCAAGCTCCAGAACGCCAAGGAGGAGCGGCGCAAGACCCTGCTCAATCTCGAGAAGATCAACGAAGACGAACTCCGGACCAAGAGCCAGCAGCAGCGCGACCTTTTCAATAACCGCCAGAAGATTCTCGAAACCGAGAACCACCTGGCCCTGCTCATTGAACAGCTTGCTTACCAGACCAACGTTAAGAGCGAATTCAGCGGGCGGGTCTTGGAGATTGCGGTCCGGGTGGGGGACCAGTTGCAGGGGGGCAACCGCATCTTCAGCATGGAACCTTTGCAGCCGGAGCTGCGCTCAGTGGTTTATATACCCTCCGGCCAGGGAGGGAAAAAGGTGGAGCCGGGAATGAAGGTCCAGATTTCTCCGGCCACGGTCAAGCGGGACGAGTTCGGCTTCATTTTAGGCCGGGTTACCTGGGTCTCCCCCTACCCGGCCACCAAGGAATCGATGCTGAGCATTTTGGGAAACGAGGGCCTGGTAAAACAATTTTCCAAGGACACCCCGCCCATCGTAGTGCACGCGGATCTGATCACCGACCCCCATACCCCCAGCGGCTTAAAGTGGTCTTCCCGGGAGGGCCCCCCCTTCAGGATTACCGCGGGCACGCTGGTCTCCGGTGAGATAGTGGTCAGGGAGCAGCGCCCCATTTCCCTGGTAATCCCCTATCTGAAAAAATTTTTCGGTCTGTGAGCCCCGCGATGACCTGGCTGCGGCGATTGCTCCCAGAGCGCAGGTATCATAAGCGGGTCAAGACCCCCACGGTCTTGCAGATGGAGGCGGTGGAGTGCGGCGCCGCGGCCCTGGGAATCATCCTGGGCTATTACGGCCGTTACGTGGCCCTGGAAGAGTTGCGGGAGGCCTGCGGCATCTCCCGGGATGGCAGTAAGGCGGGAAACATGATGCGGGCCGCCGCGGGCTACGGTCTCACGGCCAAGGGTTTCCGGGTGCAGGCCGCGGCCTTGAAGGACTATCCCCTGCCGGTGATCGTGTTTTGGGAATATAACCATTTCCTGGTGGTGGAGGGTTTCGGCCGGAATAAAGTTTATCTGAACGACCCGGCCCTGGGACCCCGCACGGTGACCTGGCAGGAGTTCGAAGAATCTTTTAGCGGCATCGTCCTCACCTTTGCTAAAGGTCCGCAGTTCCAGCCGGGAGGCCGGAAGCACCTGCTTTACCGGGGCTTGCTGAGATTCCTGGGAGGCTCACGCCCCGCCATCATTTACGGGGTCCTGGCCGGACTGGCCCTGGTCATTCCCGGCATGCTGGTGCCCACCTTCTCCAAGATTTTCGTGGATCAATACCTGGTGGCCGGCCTGAAGTATTGGGTCCGGCCCCTGTTGCTGGCCATGGGCCTCACCGCTTTGATGATGGCCGGTCTCACCTGGCTGCAGCGGCAATGCCTGCTGCGCCAGGAAATCAAGATGGCCCTGAGCATTTCCGGACATTTTTTCTGGCATGTATTGCGGCTGCCGGTGGAATTCTTTAATCAGCGGTTTGCCGGGGACGTGGCCTCCCGGGTGGAGATCAATGACCGGTTGGCTGAACTCCTGTCCGGGGAACTGGCCAATAACTTCCTGGGGCTCATCGCCATCTTCTTCTTTGCCATCCTCATGGCCGGCTATGATGTGGTCCTGGCCCTGGTGGTCATCGCCGTGGCCCTCGTCAACCTGGTGGCCCTGCGGTATGTCTCCCGGCGGCGCAGGGATTTGAATTTAAGGATGATCCAGGAAAGCGGCAAGCTTATGGGCACTTCCATGGACGGCTTGAATATGATCGAAACCCTCAAGGCTTCAGGTGCGGAGTCCACCTTTTTCAGCCGCTGGGCCGGCTACCAGGCCAAGGTCATCGAGGCCCAGCAGCAGTTCGGGACCTACAGTTATTACCTGAACGCGGTGCCGCCGCTGCTCACCGCGCTGAATAACGCTGCGGTGATCGGCCTGGGAGGATTGCTGGTCATGAAAGGGCGGATTTCCATGGGGATGCTGGTGGCCTTCCAGAGCTTCATGATGGCCTTCATCACCCCCCTGAATAAGCTGGTGGGGCTGGGGGGCGAACTGCAAGAGATCGACGGCGACATGCGCCGCGTCGACGACGTGCTCCGCTACCAGGAAATCCCGCAATTCCGGGCAGCCCCGCCGCCCCAGGCGCCCTCGCCCCCTAAACTCACGGGGCAACTGGAACTCAGGAATATTACTTTCGGCTACAGCAATCTGGCCCCGCCTTTTATCCGGGATTTCAACCTGAAGTTGGGCCCCGGCTTCCGGGTAGCCCTGGTAGGGCCCTCCGGCTCCGGCAAATCCACTATCGCCCGGCTGATCTGCGGTCTTTACGAACCCTGGGAAGGGGAAGTGCTGCTGGACGGATGGCCGCGCCAGGACTTCTCCCGGGTCCTGCTCTCCCAGTCCCTCTCCATGGTGGATCAGAGCATCCTCCTGTTTGAGGGCACGGTGCGGGAAAACCTCACCCTGTTTGACCATAACATTGCGGAGCCAGCCCTGATCCAGGCCGGCAAGGATGCCTGCATCCATGAAGAGTTGATGGCCCGGGCCGGCGGCTATGATTGCCAAGTGGTGGAGGGAGGCGCCAATTTCAGCGGCGGCCAGCGCCAGCGGCTGGAAATCGCCCGGGCCCTGGTCAACGACCCCACCATATTGGTCCTGGACGAAGCCACCAGCGCCCTGGACCCGGTCACGGAGGTGCTCATCGACGATAACCTGAGGCGCCGGGGCTGCACTTGCATCATTGTGGCCCACCGCCTCAGCACCATCCGGGACTGCGATGAGATCATCGTCCTGGACCGGGGCCAGGTGGTGCAACGGGGCCGGCACGAACAGCTCATTAACCAGGAAGGGTTGTATGCCGAGCTCATTCACACCGAGTAAAAAAGGGGAAGCAATGGCCGCTGCTCCTGACTTTTGGCTGCAAAACGGGAGCGTCCTGGAGGCGGAGACGAACGCCCCTATCTTACTCAGCCAGGGACAGCGCGCCTGGCTGGTGCTGTCCGGCGGTATGGATATTTTTGCCGTGAGGCTGGCCGACGGCCGGGCGGTGGGCGTGCGCGTGCACCTCTTCCGGGTGCCTCCGGGCGGGGCTTTTTGGGAACTCGAGGTGGCCGAGGGTCAGAAGGTGGCCCTGCTGGCCGTGGGGCTCCCGGGGACCAGGCTGGCCGCAGTCGGCCAGGAGCGGCTCCGGGAGTTGGCCCGGCAGCCGGCGGAGGCGGAAAAGATCCGGGAGTTGCTGGAAAAATGGCTGGGGAATTTGTCCCGGGTGCTCACCGCCCCCAAGCCACTCCCCCAGGATGCCCTTCTCTTGCGGCCGGGAATGTCCGTTTCCTTAAACTGCGGGCAGACTGCCATTTCCCGCCAGGGAGTCATCTGGATCGCCTTCCAGGATGGCGTCGGCAAGTACCTGGGCCGGGACGACCTGGCCCCGCTGCCGGGGGGGACGGTCTGGTTCCCCATGGTTCCCGGCGCCTGGGTTGAGGCCGCAACCGACCTCTCCCTGCAAGTATGGGCCACAGACGAGTTTTTCTCCAGGGACCCCGAATGGCAGGCGCTGGATAATTTTCATCGTCTAGTCATCGCCGGCATAGTCCGGGCCCGGCAGCAATTGCGGGAGGCTGCCTTCCAGTCTCTCGATGACCAGGCCCGGGACAGCCAGGATTTTCTGGAAGGGTCTTTTGCCCGCCTGGCGGCCGTGCTCCAGCCGGGCCAGGCCCTTTTGGGGGTGGAAGGTGCAGACCCGTTGTTTTCGGCCTGCTACCTGGTGGCCGCGGCCCTGGGGATTGTCATCAAGCCGCCCCCTAAAACTCAGACGGCCATGACCCAGGAGTTCCGTCTGCGGGAGATCGCCAGGGTTTCCCGTTTTCACCTGCGGCAGGTGGAATTGCGGGGGGAGTGGTGGCGCCGGGATAACGGCCCGCTGCTGGGCTTTACCGGCCCCGACGCCCGCCCGGTGGCCCTCATTCCCGACACGCCGCGCTCTTACAGGCTCGCAGACCCCGGGCGGCATACCATGACTAAGGTAACCCCGGAGGTAGCTGCCACTCTGAGTCCCAGCGCCTATGTCTTATATCGCCCCTTTCATAACCTGGCCTTAACCACCATGAATCTGTTGCGGTTCAGTGTGCGGGGCATGGGCCGGGATTTCTCCACGATCTTCCTCATGGGGGCCGCAGCCGGGCTCCTGGGCATCCTGACGCCCATAGCCACCGGCCTGCTGTACAACTACATCATACCGGGAGACGAACGCGGGCAACTGCTCCATCTTACCCTGATCTTGATGGTTTGCGCCGCAGCCAGCGCCATGTTCACCATCACCCGCAACCTGGCCTTGCTGCGGGTCGAAGGGAAGATGGATTATGCGCTCCAGGCTGCGGTTTGGGACCACCTGCTGAAGTTGCCGGCCCCATTTTTCCGGGACTACACCGCCGGCGACCTGGCCATGCGAGCCAACGCCTTCGCCATTATCCGCCAGCGTCTGTCCAGCACCCTGGTCACCAGCGTCCTGACCTTATTCTTCTCCGTATTTAGCTTTGCCCTGCTGTTTTATTACGACTGGGAACTGGCCCTGGTGGCCACCGGCATCATCCTGATGGCTTCCTTAATCACCATAGTCTTTGGATTTCTAGAATTAAGATACCAGAAACCATTATTCGACTTGCAGGGCCGGATAGCCGGACTGGCCTTTCAGCTCTTCTCCGGCCTGGGCAAACTGCACGTGGCTGCGGCCGAGGAGCGGGGTCTGGCTTGCTGGGCCGGACTTTTCAGCACGCAAAAGGGCCTCTTTCTCTCCATCCGCACCTATGCCAACCTCCTGGAAGCCATCAACTCCCTCCTGCCGGTGGCAGCCACCGGCATCCTGTTTGCCTGGGTGGTATTCCAACAGCAAGCCCACCGCCTTTCCACCGGCAACTTCCTGGCTTTCCTGGCCGCGTTCACCACCTTTTTCACAGCCGTGCTCAGCTTTTCCTCCGAGACGGCCTCCCTTTTGAATCTCATTCCTCTCTATCAAAGGGCCAAGCCCATCTTGCAGGCGGTCCCCGAAGTGGACGAATCCAAGGAAGAACCTCCGAAGCTGAACGGTGAGATTGAGGCCGCGCATCTCTCTTTTCGCTACAGCCCGGAAAGCCCCATGATTCTGGATGAGGTTTCCTTCCGGGTGGCGCCCGGGGAATTTGTGGCCCTGGTGGGGCCTTCGGGATCGGGAAAGTCCACCCTGTTCCGGCTGCTTCTGGGTTTGGAAGAACCGGAAATGGGGAGCGTCTATTATGACGGCCTGGATCTGGGAGGGTTAGACTTGCAGTCGGTGCGCCAGCAAAACGGGGAGGTGCTCCAGGAAGGGAAATTGTTGGCCGGTGACATCCTTTCCAATATTTTGACCACGTCCGACCTGGGGGAGGAGGAGGCCTGGGACGCGGCCCGGAAAGCCGGCCTGGAAGAAGACATCGAAAACATGCCCATGGGCATGCACACCTTTGTCTGCGAGGGGGGCGGCACCTTCTCCGGCGGCCAGTTGCAGCGGCTTCTCATCGCCCGGGCCATCGTCAAGAAACCCCGGATTCTCCTTCTGGATGAGGCCACCAGCGCCCTGGACAACCGCACTCAGAGCATTGTCACCAAAAGCCTGGAAGAACTCAAGACCACCCGGGTGGTCATTGCCCACCGCCTCAGCACCATTGTCCACGCCGACCGGATCCTGGTTCTGGACAAAGGCAAGTTGGTGCAAGAGGGCACCTATGAGGAACTTTTGAACCAGGAGGGCCTTTTTGCAGAGCTGGCCAAAAGGCAGATAGCCTGAAGAAAGGCAAGAGGATTTGACAGTGCCGGGACATCAGAATGCGCAGGCGCTCCCCCGCATAACTAAGGCAAACGCCTTTATCCTGGCTTGGGGGTGGAGAAAGACATGAAGCGGCAGGGGAATTCTGTTCCGAACCGGGCGGTTTCGTCAGGCCGGTGGCTAAGCAGCGTGGTTCTTATGGGGGCTCTCATTTTTTCCCCGGGCCGGGGCTGCCCCCAGGAGCCCCGGAAGGGGCTCACCCTCTTGCAGGCCGTGGGGCTCACCGTCTCCTTGCAGCCCAATATCCTGATGCAAAGGGAGCAGGTGCAGAACCAGGCCGGGGTGCTGCAACAAAATACCGGGAAATTCGACCTGGCCGTGAAAGGGTCGGTGGAGAAAAAGGTGGAGAAAACCCCCCTAACTAAAGATCAACAGGAGTCCTACGGCAACCTCATTACCGAGTATGACCAGGATACCCTGACAACCACGGTGGGTCTGGAAAAGCAATTCCGCACGGGTATTAAAATCGGCCCCAATATGAAAGTCTACCGTTCCGGCAGCAATTTGGACAATTTTTTCGAGTTCAACACTGTCCCCGACAATTATTCCACCTTTAACTTCACCCTGGAGGTCCCCCTGCTCAAGGGGTTCGGCCAGGACGTGGCCGGGGCCGATGAAAAGGCAGCCGGGGTTAACCTGGAGGCCACCCGTTTGGACCTCACCCAGACCGTGTCCCAAAGCGTTTTGACCACTGTTCAGGCCTATTGGAGCTATTTGGCGGCCAAAAAGAAGCTGGGAATTTACCGGGAATCCGAGGGCAGCGCCAGTCAGTTGGTGGACAATCTGCAACAATTGGTGGCGGCCAAGGAAAACCCGGTCACCGATCTGGTCCAGTCCCAGGCCAGTCTGGCGGAAAAGACCGCGTTGCGCATCTCTGCCGAGCAGCAATTGCTGGAGGCTCGGAAGAACCTGGGGCTGGCCATGGGCCTTAAGTCCCGGGAAGTTTTGGCCTTGCCGCTGCCGAAAGATTCTTATCCTGAACCATTGTCGGGGATGACCGAAACCCTGGAAGGGGAGAAGGATAAGTATCTCCAATTGGCGGAAAAGTACCGGGCCGATCTGCTGGCGTTAAAGGAGAAGGAAAAGGCCGCCCAGATTCTCCTGGTGGCCGCCCAAAAGAACCTCAAGCCGCAGCTCAATGCCGTCCTGGGACTGGGTTACGGGGGGCTGCAGGAGTCCGGCAATTTCAGGGATTATCTTAACGCCGTCAACCACAACACCGTGGGTCTCAATTATTCCGCGGCCCTGATGTTCAAGTACCCTTTGGGCAACAACACCGCGGAAGGCGTGGCCGGGCAAAAGCTGGCCCAGAGGCGTCAATCCCATATTCAGACCGTTGATCTGCATAGAAAAATACGCGCCAATGTCCTGGTCACCCTGGAGGCCTTGAAACGGTACAGCGCCGGCCTGAAAAAGGCCCGGGAGGCCGTAACCCTGTACCGGCGGGGGTATACGGATGAAAATTTGCGGTTCCGCATGGGCATGTCCACCATTATTGATCTCATCACCGTGCAGAACCGGTTGTCCACTGCCATGGTCACCGAAGTGGACAGCCAACTGGATTACGCCAATGCCGTCATCAAGCTGCGCTACGAAACCGGCACCCTGATCGTCAAAGAAAAAGAGCAATATCGGGTTGAAATGAAGCGGCTGATCGCGATTCCCGATGCCAATGGCGCTTCTTAGGAGGTCAACTGGCACAGAGGAGAGGGGCACCCTCCCCCGCGCCAGATGACAAGGTCACAGAAGATGCGTCATCCCGGGAGTTACTTTTTCCCGAGCTGATAGGGGGTCATCAATATTTTCACGTTTCTTCCCCGCATGCTGCCGCGCAATTTTGCCCCCGCCATTTCAAAGTCCAGAACATGGCCCAATTTGGAAGTGAAGGAAAATCTTACCTTTTTCCCCGCGGTAAGCAGATCCGCCTCATACCTGGCCCACCCCGCCTTGATCTGCAATTCGGGAGAATCTCCGTAGGCATAGATGATTTGGGCCTTTTTGCCGGCCACCCTTTCAAAGATGATGATGGCGTTGAGGCCTGCCCCGGGCGGGGACGCCGGATTCCTCCATCTGCCGCTCCAGGCCCGGGCGGTCAGGGCCGCCGGCATCTTTCCTTGAAGCTGCAAATCCTTGGGAAGAGGCACATCGCTAAACATGCCGGCCGCATTCAAGGACGCAGTCAAAACCAGACAAAAAACGGTTGCCGTCAGTAGCCTGAATCTCATTTCTTTCCTCCTGGCCTCCAATGATGGGTATAACGGCATTTCTTCTAGGGAAATGCCAACGCATAATTAGCTGAATTTTTCCTGTTTTGGAAATATTTCTTGCAAAGCCCCACCCTTTGGCGGGCTGCCGCGGTTTGTCTAGTCTCCCAAAAGCAACATTGAAGGCAAATACCCACCTGTTGTCAGCAGGAAGGCGCGATCGTTGGCGGTATATCCAACAATCCACCCCCGGGCATTGATGGCCTGGGCCTCCTTAAGGCGGACCCCGGAGGGGAGATCGGCCGTCAGGTCGTTGAGATCATAGATGGCGCCTTTATCCCAAAGAAACGCACAATAATTGCCCCCGGCATCCTGTGCCCACCCCACCACCTGGCCTGCGTCGTTGATGCCATTAGCGCCACTGTATGCATCCCACAGCTCGCCTAATTTTCTCATGGCCCGGCCGGGGTCCTTCAGGAAGGCCCGGGAATTGCCGTAGGCATCATCCGCAGTTCCCACCACCTGGCCGGTGCGGTTGATGCCGAAGGCGCGGCTCCAACTTCCTCCTTCCAGGATGCCCAGGTCTTGTATAGCCTGGCCGGGGTTCTTCAGGAAGGCCCGGGAATAACTGTCAGCGTTTTGGGCCACCCCCACCACCTGGCCGGCGTCGTTGACGCCGTAAGCCAAACTCCAGTTCCCACCCTCCAGGACGCCCAAGTCCTGCAGGGCCTGGCCCGGCTCTTTCAAGAAAGCTCGAGAATTGCCGGCGGCATCATCCGCACTTCCCACCACCTGTCCGGCATGGTTGATGGCATAAGCGCGGCTCCAACTTCCCCCCTCCAGGGTGCCCAGGTCCTCCATGGCCTGGCCGGGTTCCTTGAAGAAGGCCCTGGTTTTACCGGAGGCAGTCAACGCCTCCCCCACCACCCGGCCGGTGCCGTTGATGCCGTAAGCCGTGCTGGAACTGCCCCCTAAAGTCCCCAGATCCTCCATGGTCTGGCCATAGTTTTTCAAGAAGGCCCGGGAATTCCAGGCGCTATTATAGGCATACCCCACCACCTGGCCGAAGCGGTTTAGGCCATAGGCGCGGCTGGCGTTTCCCCCGGGAAGGCCGCCCAGGTCATGGTAATAATAGCGGGGTGCGGCCGCCAGCGGTCCTGCCAGGGCCAGGGTGGCCGCCAGGGTCAAAGCGGCTATGGCCAATGAGAGATTTTTCACCAAGTTCTCCTTCTCCTCCCGTCAGCCGTGCGCGGCTAATTCAGGAGGAGCAACTCCAGGGGCACATGTTTGGGCGGTGGCAGCGGCGTCAGCAGGAAGGCGTGACCTTTGTTGGTGCTGCCGGCAATCCAGCCAGCAGCGTTGATGGCCCGGGCCCTCATCAGGCGGGTGCCGGCAGGGAGATTTACCGTCCGGTAATTGAGGTCGCAAATGCTGCCTTTCTCCCATAAAAAGGCCCTCCTGGCGCCTGAGTCATCCGGCGCCTCCCCCACTACCTGGCCGGCGTCATTGAGGCCGTAGGCGCAGCTCCAACTTCCTCCCAGACCACCCAGGTTTTGCATGGACTGGCCAGGCTTTTTCACGAAGGCCCATTGATTACCAACCGTATCAGCCGCGCCCCCCGCCACCTGGCCGATGTTGTTGATGGCATAGGCGTAGCCA
>JAQTXE010000365.1 GCA_028688935.1 Syntrophales bacterium | reverse complement strand
GTGTGCTCTTCCGATCTCAGCGGCCATCTGGAGATGATCAAGCCGGTTCCGGGCCGGGAAGATAAGGCCGTGGCCCGTCTGGTGCAAAGATATCAAGCCCGGGTTAACAAAGTCTTGGGGCAAAAGATCGGCGTGGCCGCCGTGGACCTGGACGGCGAACACGTGCGGCAGCGGGAAACCAACCTGGGGGACTTTCTGGCCGATATCTTCCGGAAGACCGCCGGCGCGGACGCGGCCATTTTCAACGGCGGCGGCATCCGCACCAGCATCCCTAAAGGAGAGATCACGGTCAAAGAGGTGTACGCGGTCCTGCCGTTCGATAACTATCTGGTGGCCATCAAGCTCACCGGCAAGCAGATCAAAGAAGCCCTGGAACACGGAGTCTCCGGGATCGAAGAAGGGGCCGGCAGGTTCCCCCAGGTCTCCGGGCTCTCCTTTACCTACAGCCGGAAGGCCCCGGCAGGGTCCCGGGTGAAAGATATCCGCATCGGGGAGGCGCCCCTTGATCCTAAAAAGGAATACGCCGTGGCCACCAACGACTTCATGGCCGCGGGCGGAGACGGCTACCAGGCCTTCGGTGAAGCCCTGAAGTCTTCCCGGGATTTCGCCAATATCGGCGGCGCCCTCAAAGGGGAGAAACTGGTTTACAACGATGCGGGCCGCTGGCTGCGGACCCTGGTGATCGATTATATCCGGGAGCAAAAAGAGATTGCCCCTAAGGTGGACGGACGCATCAAAGAAAAGGATTAGGTATGGAGACGGGGAAACCGGGGACCCATGAGGGGAGTTTACCCTCCAACCCTGCCCTTACTTCATGCTCTCAGCCCCCCGAGTTTTTACCCAAAAACCAAAAATTAAAAACTAACAACTGCCTTAAAATGCGCGTCTATGTGAATGATGAGCCGTTGGAGCTAGTTCCGGGCATGACTGTCAGGCATGCCTTGATCAAGGCCGGGCTGTTCCAGAAAATTGAAGCCGGCTTGAAGGCTTATGACGAGTGGGGCAATGAATTGGGGCTGGCCGGCGCCCTGGCCCCGGATATGAAAATTTGGGTCAAATAAATTAATGAGAGGAGAAGGGGGCCATGGCGGAGATCGAACTGCCGGAGCCGGAGGAATTGGAGGAAAAAAAAGGCAAACCCTTTGCCAAGCGGGTGGCCCTGACCACCGCTATTTTTGCGGTCCTCCTGGCCATCACTTCCCTGGGGGGGAGCAACGCCATGAAGGAAATGCTCCTGGCCCAGCAGCAGGCCTCGGATCAATGGGCCTTTTACCAGGCCAAGGTGATCCGGGAGCATCTCTACCGCCAACAGAAAGAGCGTCTGGAAATCGACCTCCTGGAGCGCCAGGACACTTTGAAGCCGGACATCAAGAACCGCTTGGAAGCGTACCTGAAGAAATTAGGCGGCGAAGAAAAGCGATATAATATGGAGAAAAAAGACATCAAAAAAGAGGCGGAAAAGTTCGAGCACGAGCGGGATATCAACCGGGCCAAAGACCCCTATTTCGACTATGCCGAGGTTCTGCTCCAGATCGCCATTGTCATGGCCTCCATCTCCATTTTGGCCACCTCCCGGTCCATGTTTATTTTTGCCTTGGTGGCCGCGTCCCTGGGGGCCGTGCTCTCTTTTAACGGCTTTCTCCTGCTTTTCCGTCTGCCTATCTTACACTGAGAGACCCTGGGAAACGGAAGTTAAAGAGGGAGGGCAGCCGGGGTCAGCGGTAAGCAGGGGAAGTTGGCGAACCCAATGACTCTGTTAGTGCATTTGCGCAAAATTATTGCTAAAATAACTTCCAAGTGTTAACAGACTCTCGCTCAAGCCGCGGTAGGTTTGCAGGAACCGCAGGCTGTCATTAACCGCCGGACGCCGCGTACCCCGCGGCCTTTAACCGGAATCATGCCTAGATTCAGCAAAGAACGGAACAATCGTTTGCCAAGGAAATATAAAGATGGCCCGGGCGCAAATATTAGTGGCGGCTGGCGACCCTGATTTCGCCGGCGAACTGGCGGCAAATCTGGAGTCTTTGGGGTTTGCGGTTACCGCGGTGGTTTCTTCCCCGGAAGAAGCCGGGAACAAGACGGAGGAGGCCCCGCCGGACCTGGTCTTGCTGGACCTGGCATGGCTCCGGGAGGGCAAGAAAGGCAAGGCGGTGCGGCAGCTCCGGAAGAGCTTTCCCCAGAGGTTGGTCTACCTGGTGGCGGACGAAGACCGGGCCACCTTAAAAAAGCTGAAGATCACCCACAGCTTCGATTATCTGCGGAAAGCCGGCGATCTTAGGGAGTTGGAAACCATCATCGATATGGCCCTCTACCGGCAACAAAGGGGGGAGGAATTAAAGGGGGACCGGAAAGAAAAGGGGCAATTCGAGGAAAAACTGCGACCCCGGGATGAAAAGCAGACCGCCCAAATTGGCAAAATCACCTCCCAAGCCAAGGGCGGGGCTGACCGGCATCAGCGGCTGGAAGAGGCCCTTCAGGCCGAGAGAAAAAAGCTCTATGCCGTTTTGGACACCCTGCCCGCCTATGTGGTCCTTCTGGCTCCGGACTACTCCGTGCCCTTTGCTAACCGGGAATTCATCAAGCGCTTCGGCGCGTCTGAGGGCCGGAAGTGCTATGATTTTCTTTTCGGCCGCACCTCTCCTTGCCCTGATTGTGAAACTTACAAGGTGCTGGATACCAACGCCCCCCATGGGTGGGAGTGGACCGGCCCGGACGGTTACGACTACCAGATCTACGATTTTCCCTTTAAGGATACCGACGGCACCACCCTGATTCTGGAGATGGGGGTGGACGTCACCGTCCTCAAGGATAAAGAGGCCGAAGTCAAGCGGGCCAACCGGGCTCTGAAAACCTTGAGCGCCGTCAATAAAGCCGTGGTGCGGGCGCCAACGGAGGCGGAACTGCTCCAGGACGTCTGTCGTGTAGTCGTTGAGGAGGGTGGCTATCGCCTGGCCTGGATCGGCTATGCGGAAAACGACCTTCAAAAGACGGTGCGACCCATGGCCCAGGCAGGCTATGAGGAAGGCTACCTGGAGACCTTGAAGATTAACTGGGCGGATACGGAACGGGGCCGGGGACCCAC
>JAQTXE010000107.1 GCA_028688935.1 Syntrophales bacterium | reverse complement strand
GGTCTGCGTGCTCGAGGCCATGAAGATGCAAAACAGCCTCCCCGCGCCCGCCTCCGGCACCATCAAAGCCATCAACTTCGAACCCGGCGCCTCCGTCGCCAAAGACGCCATCATCCTGGTGATCGGCAAGTAGGGAAAAAAAGAAGCTACTGGAGGGGCGGGTTTTCAACCCGCCCCTACCCTTTACTGGTAAAATGTAAACGAGACTCCGATCAAGGAGGCAGACATGGTCAAGGTATTGTTGGAGAGAGAGATCAAAGGAGAGCATGTGGGCGAGATTATCCGCCTGCTGCGGCACTTGCGGGTTTTGGCCATGCAGCAGTTGGGATATATCTCCGGGGAAACCTTGCATGCCGTGGATGACCCCAATAGTTACCTGGTAATCAGCACCTGGGAGACCCTGGAACATTGGCAGGATTGGTTCAATAATCCGGAACGCCGGAAACTGCAAGAGAAGCTTGACAGTTACATGGAATCACCCACGCGTATCCGCGTCTTTACTTATTAGGGTGTGACTCCCAGGGATTTTTCCTCTGGTGCGTCCGCACCCCTGCCGCGCCTGAACTTAAACTTCCTGATTGAAACTATTCCTAGGCCTCCATGCACGCCGGGGTTCCAAGAATGCTAGCTAATATGTTATTGTGAATGGTCGGAAAAACCCCGGCCTCCCGGTTGCCGTTTCCAGCCGGGGGGAAATCTCATATCTCGCTTCTGTGTCCGGGGAAATTAGCGGGATAAGGAGGGAGAAGGAAATGATCTGGGTGGTCCGGATCTTCACCACGTCAATCGGTAAAAAACAACTAATGGCCTTAACCGGCCTACTATTCCTGCTCTTTCTGGCCACGCATCTTTTGGGCAACTTGAGCATTTATGGGGGGCAAGGGGCCTTCATCAGCTACGCCGAGCATCTCCACGCCCTGGGCAAGTTGCTGGTGGTGGCGGAGGTGGGGCTGGTGGTAGCATTATTAATTCACATCACTCTGGCCGTCATTCTCTTTTTCGAGAACCGCAAGGCCCGGCCCATCCAGTATGCCGTGGATAAAAGCGGCGGCGGCGGCCGCACTTTCAGTTCCCAAACCATGCCTTATACCGGTTTTCTGATCCTCGCCTTTGTGATATTCCACCTGGCTACCTTTTCCCACCATATCGTGGATCAGACGCACCGCAATATCTTTCAGATTGCCTACGAGCTCTTCTCCAACAAAGGCATCCTCATATTTTATTTAGCCGCCATGGTGGTGGTGGCCCTGCACGTGCGGCACGGCCTCTGGAGCGCTTTTCAGACCATCGGGGCCAATCATCCGAAATACATGCCTTTTATTGAATGGTTGAGCATCATTTTTGCCATTATCGTCGCGGTCGGCTTCGGCTCTCTGCCCCTCGCCATCCTCGCGTTGAAATAGGGAGGTCTTTCAATGCAACTCGACAGCAAAATTCCGGGGGGACCGCTGGAAACGAAGTGGGACCGGCACCGTTTCGATATGAAACTGGTCAACCCGGCGAACAAAAGGAAGTTTGAGATCATCGTGGTGGGCACCGGCCTGGCCGGCGGTTCGGCCTCCGCGGCCCTGGCGGAGTTGGGATACAACGTCAAGACTTTTTGTATCCAGGACAGCCCCCGGCGGGCCCACAGCATCGCCGCCCAGGGGGGCATCAACGCCGCCAAGAACTATCCCAATGACGGCGACAGTATCTGGCGTCTTTTTTACGACACCATTAAAGGCGGGGATTTCCGGGCCCGGGAGGCCAATGTCTATCGTCTGGCCATGGTGAGCAATCTGATCATCGACCATTGCGTGGCCCAGGGCATTCCTTTCGCCCGGGAATACGGCGGTTTGCTGGCCAACCGTTCCTTCGGCGGGGCCCAGGTTTCCCGGACCTTTTACGCCCGGGGCCAGACCGGACAGCAGCTCTTGCTCTGCTGCTACCAGGGGATGATGCGCCAGATCGCTACGGGCCAGATCACCATGTTTCCCCGCCGGGAGATGTTGGAGTTGGTGATGGTGGACGGCCAGGCCCGGGGCATCGTGGTGCGCAATCTGATCACCGGCGAAATTGAACGCCATGCGGCTCACGCAGTGGTCCTGGCCACCGGCGGCTACGGCAACGTCTTTTACCTCTCCACCAACGGCACCGGCTGCAACGTCAGCGCCGCCTGGAAGGCCTATAAGAAGGGCGCGGGCTTTGCCAACCCCTGCTTCACCCAGATCCACCCCACCTGTATCCCGGTGCATGGCCCCTATCAATCCAAGCTGACCTTGATGAGCGAGAGCCTGCGGAACGACGGCCGGGTCTGGGTGCCCAAGCAGGCGGGGGACCAGCGCCCCCCCCAAGAGATTCCCGAGGAAGAACGGGATTACTACCTGGAGAGGATCTACCCCAGCTTCGGCAACCTGGCCCCCCGGGACATCTCCTCCCGGGCCGCCAAGCTGATGTGCGACCAGGGCAAGGGCGTAGGCTCCACGGGGCTGGCGGTTTACCTGGACTTTGCCGACGCCATTAAGCGGCTGGGCCGCAAGGTCATCGAAGAGCGTTACGGCAACCTCTTCCAGATGTACCACAAGATCACCGACCAGGACCCCTACGAGGTCCCCATGATGATCTTTCCCGCGTCCCATTACGCCATGGGCGGCCTGTGGGTGGATTATAACCTGATGAGCACCATTCCCGGGCTGTTTGTCCTGGGGGAAGCCAACTTTTCGGACCACGGCGCCAACCGCCTGGGAGCCAGCGCCCTGATGCAGGGCCTGGCGGACGGTTATTTCGTCATTCCCTACACCATGGGCGGCTACCTGGGAGGCACGCGTCTGAGTGAAGTCAATACCTCCCACCCTGCGTTCGGGGAGGCGGAGGCGCAGGCCAAAGCCCGCACGGAAAAGCTCCTGGGCATCAGGGGTAAACGCACCGCAGCCAGCTTCCACCGGGACCTGGGCAATATCATGTGGGAATACTGCGGCATGGGCCGCACCGATGAGGGCATGACCAAGGGCCTGAAGCTGATTGCCGATCTTAAGGGAGAATTCTGGCAAGACCTGTTGATCCCGGGAACGGATACAACCCTCAACCAGAGCCTGGAGCGGGCCGGCCGGGTGGCCGACTTCCTGGAATTTGCCGAACTATTGGTCACTGACGCCCTGGCCCGGAGAGAGTCCTGCGGCAGCCACTTCAATGAGGCCTTTCAGACGGAAGACCACGAAGCTCTGCGGGACGACGAGAACATGTGCCACGTGGCGGTATGGGAATATGCCGGGGAGGGCAAGGCTCCGATTTTCCACAAGGAACCCCTGGTCTATGAGAACGTCAAGTTGTCGGTGAGGAGTTACAAATGAGCGGCAAACACATCAACCTGACTCTGAAAATCTGGCGTCAGAACGGTCCCCAAGCCCCGGGGAGTTGGGAAATTTTCCCGGCCAAAGATATCTCCACGGAGGCCTCTTTTCTGGAAATGCTGGATATCGTCAACGAGCAGTTGGCCTTGGCGGGGAAGGAACCCGTGGCCTTTGACCATGACTGCCGGGAAGGCATCTGCGGCACCTGCGGCTGCGCGGTCAACGGCCGCCCCCATGGGCCGGACCGGGAGACCACCCTCTGCCAGCTCCATATGCGCCGTTTCCGGGACGGAGACACCCTGGTGATCGAGCCCTACCGGGCCCGGGCCTTTCCGGTGATCAAAGACCTGGTGGTGGACCGCTCCGCGTTTGATCAGGTGATCCAGGCCGGTGGCTTTGTCTCGGTGAACACCGGCCAGGCCCAGGACGCCAATAGCCTGCCCGTGCCCCGGAACAAGGCCGAAGAAGCCATGGACGCAGCGGCCTGTATCGGCTGCGGCGCCTGTGTGGCGGCCTGCCCCAACGCCGCAGGCATGCTCTTCGTCAGCGCCAAGGTCTCCCATCTGGCGCTGCTGCCCCAGGGCCGCCCGGAGGCCGCCAAACGGGCCCTGTCCATGGTGGCCCAGATGGACGCCTTAGGGTTCGGCAACTGCACCAATCACAAAGAGTGCGAAGTGGAATGCCCCAAGGGGATTTCCATCCGTAATATCGCCCGCTTGAACCGGGAATTTATCAGGGCCGCGGTGGCTTCCACCGAGAAGATACCGGCGTCAGGCGGCGGTCAGTAAGCATCTTTGGTGGAAAAGATGGGGAGCTTGGGAAAAAGCTTGATGGCCCAGGCAGCCGGAACCGAACCCTATGCTCCCCCAAATTTTCCAACCCATCAAGGCCCCGGCCCTAGAAAAATGATATAATTATATTAGTGTATAAACGTAGTTATGTAGAAGAGAGCGATGGAAACCATGGATAACTCCCTGCATCCTTCCTCAGCCCTGGCGGAGAAGCTGGCTCTGGGAAACTTGCCCGCTTCCGCCTGTTATCAGTGTAAGAAGTGCTCCTGCGGCTGTCCCTTGACCTTTGCCATGGATCTGCTGCCCCATCAGGTGATTCTCTTGTCGCTGTTGGGCCAGGAAGAAAAAGTCCTGACCTCCAACACCATTTGGGTCTGCTCCGCCTGCGAGACCTGCACCACCCGCTGCCCCAACGGCATCGATATCGCCGGGGTCCTGGATTGGCTCAAGGAAGAAGCCCTGAAACGCGGGATTGACGTGCCCCAGCCGGAAGTGGCCATTTTTCACCGCTACTTTCTGGAGTCCATCAAGGCCGGGGGGGGCCGGGTCGCCGAGGCCACCCTGGTGCGCCGCTATACCCTCTTTAAGATGCGGCGCAAGTTCGATTTTAAGGAGTTGCAACAGAATATGAAGTTGGGGTGGCGGCTTTTTAAACGGGGACGTTTGCGTCTCCTGGGGTCTCACAAGCCTAAGCAGCAGGAGGAAATCCAGGAACTCTTGCAGCAGATAAGGTCATAACGCCCATGAAAGTTACCTATTATCCGGGGTGCTCCCTGGAAAACACGGCGGTGGATTACGCCGCCTCCATTGCGGGCATTACCCCGCTGTTGGACGTGGAGTTGGAAGAGATCACCGATTGGAATTGCTGCGGAGCCACCGCGGCCCACAGCATCAACCATGATCTGGCCCTGGCCCTGCCCGCCCGCAATTTGGTGACCGCGGAGAAGATGGGCCGGGACGTGGTGGCGCCCTGCGCC
Organism: Syntrophales bacterium; assembly: GCA_028688935.1. GTDB lineage: Bacteria > Desulfobacterota > Desulfobaccia > Desulfobaccales > 0-14-0-80-60-11 > SURF-52. The sequence continues at coordinate 7,546 of JAQTXE010000107.1, read as the reverse complement.
TTGTGCTTCAACCGGCTCAAGGTGGCGGAGAAGGCCTTGAAAAACCCGGCGGGGAACGAGTTGGGCATCTCTTATCAAGGCGACATCAAGATTTGGGACCTGCTGGATTACCTGACCCAGGAAGACTATTTACAGGTCCTGGCCCAGAAAGTGGTCAAGCCCCTGAAGGATCTGAAGGCCGTGGGGTATTACGGCTGCGTGGTGGCCCGGCCCCCCGGGATTACCGGCAAAAAGGATTACGAGAATCCCCAAAATATGGAGCGCCTCCTTGAGGTCCTGGGGGCCACGCCCCTGGATTGGTCCTATAAGACCGATTGCTGCGGCGCGGGCCATGCTATGTCCCGGCCGGATATCATCGATACCCTGGTCCATCGCCTCTACGAGCGGGCCTTGGCCGCGGGGGCCGAATGTTTTGTGGTCTCCTGCCAGATGTGCCAGGCCAACCTGGATTTGACCCAGGAGCGCATCTCTAAAGAATTCGGCAAGGCTTATGATCTGCCGGTCTTTTATTTCACCGAACTCATCGGCCTGGCCCTGGGCCATCCCCAGGTTAAAGAATGGCTGGCCAAGCACCTGGTGAACCCTTTGCCCTTGCTGCAAAAGAAGGGCCTCATATAAGTCAACGGTTCAACCCCAAATGGAAGTACAACTGCGCCTGTCATCGGGAGACGGGAAAAGAGTAGTGCCGCCAAAGATGGTCCGGGATTGGCCGCCATCGAGGAAACAGTCGAGCGGTTAAAGATGGGAAATCTATCCAGAAAAAAAGATCGTCCGATGAATCAACAATTAGAAGTGCGCCGCTTGATCGCCGATTTAGAGGTCCTGAAAAGCGAGCAGAAGCGCGCCGATGAAGCGCTGCAACAGGCTTACGCTGAGCTGGAACAACGTATTGAGGCGCGCACCGCGGAACTGGTGACCGCCAACCGGCTCCTGAAGCAGGAGATCGAAGAACGCAAGCGCGCCGAAGAGGAACTGAAAAGGACCAAAGAATACCTGGAAAATGTCATCAATAACTCGGTGGATGCCATCGGCATCGTTGACCGGCATGGCCGCTTCCTCCTCTGGAACCGGCGGGCAGAAGAAATTTACGGCTATAGCTTTAATGAACTGGCTGGCAAAACTGCCTTCGAGCTCTACCCCGATCCCCAGGAATTGAAAAAAATGTTGGCGCAACTGCGCCGGGAAGGGGGGGTCCGGGAGTTCGAGATCGGCATGAAAAAGAAGGATAGGTCCATTGTGCCCATGGATATCTCCATCAGTTTGCTCAAGGATGATCGGAGCCGCACCATCGGCGGCGTCTGCGTGGCCCGGGACCTGTCCGGGCGCAAAAAGGCGGAGATGGAGCTGAAAAGGGCCCAGGAAGAACTGAGCCGGCACTCCAAGGACCTGGAACGCCAGGTCAAACAACGGACCCGGGAGATCATCGGCATCTTAAGATACACACCGGCCGTGGTCTATATCAAAGATAAAAACGGCGGCTACCGCCTGGTCAACTCCCGCTTTGAGGAACTCTTTCGTATCACCAATGAGGAGATCCGCGGCAAGACCGACTATGATTTCTTCCCCCGGGAGGTGGCCGACCAGTTCCGGACCACCGATTTGCAAGTCCTGGCGGCAGGGCGGCCCCGGCAGGTGGAGGAAACCATCCCCCAGGATGATGGGGTGCACACATATTTGTTGGTGAAATTCCCCGTTTATGATGATCAAGGCACAGCCACCGGTCTGTGCGGCATTGCCACGGATATCACCGAGTTGAAGAAAGCCCAGGACAAGCTGCGGCGCCTTTCCGGCAGCATCATGGCCCGGCAGGAAAAAGAGCGCACGGCCATTGCCCGGGAACTCCATGATGAGTTGGGCCAGGTGCTCACCGCCCTGCGCATGGATGCGGTCTGGCTGGCGGAAAACCTGAAAGGCAAAGACGCCAAGGCCGGGGATCGTGCCGTAAAGATGTGCGAGCTCATCGACACCACCATCGATGAGGTTAGGGGCCTGGCCACTCGCCTCCGTCCCGGAGTCCTGGATCATCTGGGACTCATCGACGCCCTGGAATGGTACGCCGCGGAATTCCGCAAGCGCACCGGCATCGCCTGTATTTTCAAGCCTTCCAATGTCACCCGGGTGGACGATTTCGTGGCCACCGCGGCCTATCGCATCGCCCAGGAGGCCCTGACCAACGTGGCCCGGCACTCCTTTGCCACCCAGGCGCACATCACCTTAAAGGAAGTCAGAGGCATGCTGACCCTGGAGGTGGTGGATAACGGCCATGGTTTCAATACCAAAAAAATCGAAGACTCGGAGTGCCTGGGTCTGGCGGGAATGCGGGAGCGAGCCGCACTCATCGGCGGCTCTTTGGAGATTCAATCCAGACCCCAGAAGGGGACCCGGGTCTGTTTTAAGCTGCCCCTCCAGGCCAGAAGGTGAGCCGGGCCATGATCAGGATTTTATTGGCGGATGACCACAGTATTGTGCGGGCGGGCCTAAGGCGCATCATTGAAGACTCCGGCGATATTGAAGTCATCGCTGAAGCCGCGGACGGCCACGAGGCCGTGCAGAAGGCCCATGAGACCCAGCCGGACGTGGCGGTCATCGACATTTCCATGCCCATCATGGACGGCCTGGAAGTCGTCAGCCAACTGCACCACTACTATCCCAAGATGCCCATCCTCATCCTCACCATGCACGAGGAAGAGCAATACGTCTTTCGGGCCATCAGCGCCGGAGCCAAGGGCTATATCACCAAGCGCTCGGCGCCGGAACAGATGGTGAACGCCATCCGCAAGGTCCACGCCGGCGGGCGTTATCTCAGCGACTCCGCGGCCGAGTCCCTGGCCCACCGGTTGGCCAGCGGCACCCAGGACCGTTCGCCCATGGACGCCTTATCCAACCGGGAGATTCAGGTGCTGCGGCAACTGGCCCTGGGCAAGACCACCCGGGAGATCGCCGAAGCCTATAATATCAGTGTCAAGACCGTGGATACCTACCGCTTCCGGTTGCTAAAAAAACTCAACCTGCGCAACAATGCCGAGTTGTCCCGCTTCGCCATCCAAAACCGGCTGGTTGAATTCTGAGTCTCCAACATCGAAGTATTGGCAATATCTCTTTGCGCCCCTACGCGTCTGCTTCTAGAAGTTCAAAGTTGAGACCTTTGCGAAAATTCCTCTTCTGTCATTCTGAACACAGCGAAGCGGAGTGAAGAATCTCGTTTTTGGCGTCACAGCTTTTCCAGGCCGTGCTGATGATTACATTCATTTTGAGAATATTGGACGCCCAAATACGAGATCCTTCGCTGCGCTCAGGATGACAAGAAAAGGCACTTTCGCAGAGACCACAACTTTGACCTATTTTTTGTAAGAGAATTTTGGACACAAAAATCAGAATTTATCCGATTTTCCTGCCTGATCTCTCCGGTAAAATAAGATGAAAGTCGTGCCTCCTTCAGCTTTTTGGTGAGGAAGAGTGGGGGAGGGGCCAAGGAACCTGCCCACCTTGCCCCTCCCCCGCGACTTTTTTCCCTCCTTAATCAGCCTTTCCCCCACCGGAAGTAAATTCACTGGCCACAACCGGAGTGATGGACTGTCGGCGCTGACTGCCAGGTGCCTCCACTCGGAAATATGAGATTCAATCTATAACTCGATGATATTTTATATTTATTTTAGTTAAAACTGATGATTCCCCAGGTAATTTCTATTGACATCTCTGGGGAAAGGATTAAAAAAAGATTGTTGGGCTGTTTAATAGCAGGCCAACCGCCGAGTTCTCCGGTACCCAACCGGAGAAACGGGGGACCCAAGTAGCAGGGGCTTATCGCCGCCAGGCGTAGGATAACCTCAACGGTCCAAGCCCGTCAGCTAACCTCGTAGGCGTCGCTGGGGACCAACCTTCCGGCCCATTGACCGGGGGCGTGGCCTCCCCAAAAAATGGTTCGGGAGTTCTGATGGCCACTAAAAACGGGGGCGGCAAGGCGCGCCCGGCCCCATCTTCCCCGCCTGAAGCCGCGGACCGCGGCTCCACCAGCAAACCAGGCTTAAAGCGAACCCTCGCCCTCTCTCTGGGCGCCTTGGGCATCGTCTACGGTGACATCGGCACCAGCCCCTTGTATGCCGTCAAGGAATGCTTCCACGGCCTGCACGCCATAGCCATTACCCATGCCAACATCGTGGGGGTGATGTCCCTCATTTTCTGGTCCCTGACCATGGTGATCACCATTAAATACGTCACCTTCATCCTGAGAGCAGACAACGAAGGGGAAGGAGGCATCTATGCCCTGGCCGCCCTGTTCCTGGAGAAAGGCGGCAAAGAAGTTTCCGAAAAGACGGTTAAGTATCTGGCGGTGCTGGCCATTTTTGGGGCTGCTTTGCTCTATGGCGACGGCCTCATCACCCCGGTAATCTCCGTGCTCTCCGCGGTGGAAGGCTTGAAGGTGGCGACTAGCGCGGCCGACCCCTATGTTCTGCCCCTCACCTGTATCATCATTTTTCTCTTGTTCATGGTACAACGCCACGGCACTGAGCGTATCGGCAAGGTTTTCGGGCTCATCACCATCATCTGGTTCCTCACCCTGGCCGTCTTCGGGGTGATGCAGGTAATCAAAAGTCCCGAAGTTCTGGAAGCCCTGGACCCGCGCTACGCCGTGGCCTTCTTTGCCGCCAACCATTTGCACGGTATGGTGGTGTTGGCCTCGGTGGTGCTGGTCATCACCGGCGGCGAGGCCCTCTATGCCGATCTGGGGCATTTCGGCCGGCGGCCCATCCAGATTTCCTGGCTAGCCATCGTTTTTCCGGCGCTCTTGCTCAATTATTTCGGGCAGTGCTCCTTGCTCCTGCAAAACCCCCAAGCGGCCTATAATCCTTTTTATGAGCTGGTGCCCCGGTTCTGTCTCTATCCCATGGTGGGCCTGGCCACCGCCGCCACCATTATCGCCTCCCAGGCCATGATTTCCGGAGTCTATTCCCTCACCCAGCAGGCCATGCAGATCGGCTACCTGCCCCGGCTGGAGATCGTCCATACCTCCGGCGAAACCAAAGGCCAGATCTATATGCCCTGGGTGAACACCGTGATGCTCATCGGCTGCCTGGGGCTGGCGGTGATGTTCAGGGAGTCGAGCCGCCTGGCCGCGGCTTACGGCATTGCGGTTACCGGCACCATGGGCATTACCACCCTGCTTTACTATTACGTGGCCCGCTATAACTGGAACTGGCCGTTATGGAAGGTGCTGATCCCGGTGGGGGTCTTCCTCTTTTTCGACCTGGCTTATTTCGGCGCCAATATGCTGAAATTCGTGGATGGCGGTTGGTTTACCGTGTCTGTGGCTCTGGTGTTGGCCGCGGTTATGATTACCTGGCGGGATGGCCGGGCCGTGTTAGCCAAACGCTTCGAGACTTCCAAGTTTCCCGTAAAGGTCCTACTGGAAGATATCGAAACCTACAAGCTGGTCCGCACCCCCGGCGCCGGAGTCTTTCTCTCCGTCTCTCCCCAGGGCACTCCCATAGTTCTGCTGCATCTTCTCAAGCATACCGAGTCTCTGCCCCAAACCGTGGTGCTCTTGTCTATTGTGGCCGGCAACACCCCCTTTGTGCCGAAAAAGAGGCGGGTGGCCGTTACCCATCTGGGCCATGGTTTTCACCGGGTAATCGCCCGATATGGGTTCATGCAGACCCCCAACGTGCCGGAGATCCTGGAGGCCGCCAGGCACAAGGACTTGGAACTCGATCTTTATTCCACTTCCTTTTATCTCGGCCGGGAAACGCTCCTGAGCACCGGGGAAGGGAAAATGGCCTCCTGGCGCAAGAGTCTCTTTGCTTTTCTCTCCCGCAATTCCTGGAACGTCTCCACCTACTTCGGCATTCCCCCCAACCGGGTGGTGGAATTGGGCAGCCAGGTGGAGATTTAAGACCTGTTTTCGGTTTTCAGTTTTCGGTTTTCGGCAAAAAGATTCACTATTATCAATGAGTTAATAGTGGGATTCGCTGCGGCAGAAACCGAATTTGGGATAAATTTATTTCCCCAAGGTCTTCTGGATGAGTTCCAGCCAGTCCTGGAGGGTGAGGTGGGAGGCGAATTCGTCTTCTTCCAGATGGGGCGCGCAACCCTCGTCCGCGGCCATCTCGGCGGTGATCAGACAAACGGGCCAGCCCGGCGCGCCGGGGGGCACGTGGCAATGGGGATTAAGGCGGTAAATGGTGAAACTGCGGGCATCGCAGGAGACCAGGAAGGTCTGGCCCTGGTAGGGCAGGGTGAAAGGTTTGGCAAAGGCACCCCATTTCCGGAATAGTTCCTGTATCCGGGCTAGGAGCTCGGCGGAGGGGATATCCAAAGAAAAGCTGTTTTGGGTCATTTCCTTATAAAATGCTGTGTGCACCTAAAATTGAGTGCCAAATAATTTGTTGGAGCAATTTCGCATGGAGTTTTAAAGTCCACTTTTTATAAAGTCGATTATCCATAACTTGACATAATAATAGTCTATAAAAGGTGGAAAAACTGAAAAGATAGTATAGAAAATATACTTTAAGACTTCATATAGCAATCATCATCAGCACAATTATATTTTTTATAATATGTGAACGATTTCAATAGAGGCTTTCCACTACCTTGTTGTTCTGTAAAGAGCATTTCAACGCAAAATTGGGTATAGTGTTGCATAGTTCCATCGAAAATATCACTATATATAGCTTCTCCCCACATATAAACTCTATAAATAGAAAATGGATTAAGAATATAATAGTAAATACGATCATCTTTGACAATGAGTTCTATAGCTTCACTAAGAATGTCGGTTTTAGGTCCAATCAACATTGGCACATTTTTCTGTGCAGAATATGGGAAAGGGAAATTCTCTGGAAGTTCACCATCAAAAACACCGCAATTCACACTAATAAACAAATTCTTTGTTGGTGTTTCACCGCTATTTCCCCAACGGGGTGAGAGTTTCCATGCATATTTTCTGTAATCATCGGGGGCCCTTATTGGTTCAAAGTCAATATCCTTAAGAAATACGAAAGCGCGTTGAGTGGAAATCATGTTTTGTCGCGTCAAATCGACGGTTTTTCGCATCCATTTTTCCTGGCGAAGCATCCAGATGAACTGAAAGAAAACAACGATGACAAGCGCGGCAGTAAAATACACCAACCACCAATCGGCTGTCGATTTGTCACTCCTACTGTTTGTCTCATTTGAAGTTATTTTTTTAGTAGTTGCGCCGACAAGGGGAAGGATCGTGGGTGCAGAATCTTGGGGGACATCGACTGCTATTGAGACATTTTTTTGTCTGCCTTCAGTTTGATTCTTTTGTAAATTACCATTATTTGTTGGAGTTTGGTCTTGCCCATATGATGTCATATTTAATAGAAAACAAATGTAAGCCAATATGAGCACAGACTTTCTTATGGAGCGGTTTAACATATGGCTATCTACACCCTTCTAGAACCCAAAACTTCAAGAAACATGGCATATATTTTTTTGAGCGTATAATTAGAATTAAGTCGGCGGCGCCCCGAAATTATCGGCGTATCTCGTCCAGAAGGCCGCTAACCCCAGTTGGTGCTCCTGG
>JAQTXE010000106.1 GCA_028688935.1 Syntrophales bacterium | reverse complement strand
ATGACAATTTCCGGTAAAGGGATGGGGAGGTACTTGCCTGGTAAACTTGATACCAGTCAAACCTTCTTACCATTAGGTTGTACAAATAAAACAGACTCACGATGGTTTGCTAATCTTTAGATTTTTAATTAAAAAGCAAAAATTAAAATAAAAATTCTATACCCTATTTAAATTTCTTGACAGCCCCCGACAAACTGTGCTACACGGCTAAGTATCCTTTAGTCAGGCGTGATGCAGTGAATCGGGGCGACACAGTAGTAGCGGAGCAAGGCAATGACGGTATGGCGGGAGCCGGCCGTTTTTTTTTGGCCCGCGCCCCCCGCGGCGGAAAGCCGGCAAAGGAATTAAGTTCAGGGAGCGGTAGGAGTTATGGAACGCTATACCGGCAGTGTCAAGTGGTTCAATGAAGCCAAGGGCTACGGCTTCATCAAGCGGGATGACGGCCCCGACCTGTTCGTGCACTACACCAACATCGTGGGCAGCGGCTTTCGCACCTTGAAGGAAGACGACAAGGTGGAATTCGAGGTGAACGAAGGCCCCAAGGGCTTGCAGGCCATCAAGGTCAACAAGATTTAGCGCGATAACTTCAGTCGGCACAGGCTCAGGAAGTGGCGTGAGGCCATTTCTACGCTCCGGCTGCGCCTCCACTCTCTAGCCATTAAGGCGGTATCAGCCCGGGTTTGATTAGGGTGAGCCGCCTTTTTTTGTCCTCAGTTCGGGGGAGGAGCCGGAGGCAGCAGGAATAGCGTTGCCGGTCCCTGGCCCATCTCTACCTCTAATAAATCTGGTATCGTTAATTTTTGGAGTATAATATCGCCATTCTTTTCAAGATGCAGAAGATGGAAGGAGAAATTTGGTTTTGAAGCGGCCCGCAGCACCCATCAATGGAGGTCGGCCGGGGTAAAGTTTTGGCCCCGGGAGCCGACTAGGACCTTGCAAAAGAACGGAATAATACTTATAATTTAATTTAGGGGGCGTAACGGCTTCGACGTAGATAGAGAACTGCTAGTTGCATGCCGAGGTCCTGTCTGCTCGTAAAACAGGTAGGAAAAACACAATTGCCGACAACTACGGCTACGCTCTAGCCGCTTAAGGCTAGCGCCTGGGGATCTTACGCCGGGAGAAGACCCCAGGTGACCGTTTCCTGGCAAAGCTGCCGGGTTCTCCTGTGGCCCGACGGACGAAAATTATAGCAGGATAGCCTTTGGGAATTCCGTCGGCGGAAGTCTCCAGGGGCGAAAACAAAACGTCGACTAAGCATGTAGACGCTATCACGGACTGTTTGCGGACGCGGGTTCGACTCCCGCCGCCTCCACCAATTTTGATCCTTTCAAGCCCAGCCAGCCGCTGGGCTTCTTGGTTTTGCCCCAAAAGGAGAAAAAATGCCCCTGGATCACGCCTGGCTCTGCCGCCGCCTGGTGGAAGACAGCCTGGACGCCGTCATCTTTGCGGACGAAGAGGGTATCATCCGCCTCTGGAATAAAGGCGCAGAAGAGATCTTCGGCTATCCGGCCCCGGAGGCACTGGGCCGGTCCTTGGATCTGATCATCCCCGAGAATCTCCGGGCCCGGCATAAGGAGGGCTACCGCCGGGTGATGGCCGCAGGGTCCAGCAAATACGCCCGGGACCTGTTGGCCGTTCCTGCCTTGCGCCGGGACGGCTCCCGCCTCTCTGTGGAGTTCACCATTATTCCGGTCAAAGGAGAGCAGGGGGAAATTCTGGGAATCGGGGCTATTATCCGGGAAGTCACCGCCCGCTGGCAGCAGGACAAAGAGATGCGCGCCCGCCTGGCGGCCCTGGAAGCCCAGGTGCGCCAGGAGAAGTAATCTCTTCTTCTTTTTTACACTCCCGCCCGACTCGAAAGTGTCAACCGTTTTTACGGTATGTCGAACTCTTTTACACCTCCTGAAACCCGCCTGGCCCAACCCGGACCCGCTAAAACCGCGAGATGATGGCCGGGCCTGCTTTTCTCGCCCCTCAGGTATGCTTCCTTTTTACCCCGGTAAAGAGGTAACTTATGTGGCATTTTTACGCATAATGTATAACATACTGTAATTTCAAACATAATTATCTGCCATTCCCTATCTTCCTGCTAGAAATTACGCATTTCCCAATCTGTCCCGCTCCCGCGCTATCTCGGTAAAACCTTGTGATTTAATGCGCTTAGCCATCCCTTTCCCCAGGGCACAGCCCTTGCACCAGGCAATTAATCAGAGAATTGAGGTTTATGGGAGAGCAGGGTTAACCCTTGACGGCAGCAAAGGTGTGGCAATGACGGAAAAGTGCGGCCGGTTGTTGATTGCTGAACGTGGTTCCGGTCTATTCCAGGGCCTGTCTTCCTGGCTGGCGGAGCAGGGCCACCAATGCAAGACCGTGGACAACATTAAGGACGTGCTTATGACCCTCCAGAATGAAAAAATCAACGTCCTGGTGATGGACGCCTTGCTCCCCGAGGACATGGGCTACGAAGCCATTTCCATCATTAAAGGGCTCCACCGCAAACTGCCCATCATCATCACTGCGGATGAGAACAACCCGGAGCAGGAAAGCCGTATCCGCCAGAGAGGCATTTTCTATTATCACGTGAATTCGTTTGGCATGGATGAACTCATCTTAGCCATCTCCAATGCCATGGTGCGCTCAGCCCAATAATGACAAAGGGGAGTTCGATGCAATTACAACAGAAACTGACTGATGGGGAATTCGTAATTTTAGCGGAAATGGAGCCGCCCAAGGGCACCGACACGGTGGCGATGATCGCCAACGCCTGGGCCGTGAAGGGCAAAGTGGACGCCTTTGTGATCCCGGAGATGAGCAACGCGGTGATGAAGATGAGTTCCCTGGGGGGCGCCCTGCTGTTGCAGAGCCGGGGACTGGAAACGGTGCTCCAGGTCTGCTGCCGGGACCGCAACCGCCTGGCGCTCCAGGGTGACCTGCTGGCGGCCCAGGCCCTGGGGGTGCCCAACGTCATGGCGGTCACCGGGGAAGAGATCACTCACGGGGATCATCACAAGGCCCGGGCCGTTTATGACATCGACCTCATGGAGTTGCTGGGGGCCTTACAGACCCTGAAGACCGGCCGGGACATGGCCGGGGTGGACCTCCAGGGGGCTCCCGATTTTTTTGTGGGCTCCACCATGAAGGTGACCCCCCGGGGTGAGGCCTGGGACAAGGAACTGGCGGAGCTGGACCGGAAGATGGCCGCGGGCGCCGGCTTTTTTGTCACCCAGCCCATCTTCGACCCCGGAGCCCTGGAGAAACTCCAGGAGAGCCTGGATGAACGCCGGGCCAAGGTGATTCCCACGGTGCTGCTCCTTAAATCCGTGGGCATGGCCCGGTATATCAACCGCTTCATGGAGATGAAGATTTCTGAGGATTATATCAATCGCATCCAGAAAGCGCCGGACCGGGTGCGGGAGTGCGTCCAGATCGCCGCCGAACTGGTGAACGCCTTCAAGGACCAGGGGTGTCCCGGGGTGAACATTTCCACCATCGGCTGGGAAGACAAACTTTCGGGGATTCTGGCGGCAGCCGGGGTCTGAGACCGGAACGCATACAGGAATAAGTTATGTCCAAAGAGAAAGAGAAAGCGGCCCAGGACCAATCCCGGAAGGGTGGCAACGGCAAAGGCGCAGCCGCGCCCGTAGGCGCGGTGATGGTGGTGGGCGGCGGCGTGGCCGGCATTCAGGCTTCCCTGGATCTGGCCAACTCCGGCTTCTACGTTCATCTGGTGGAGGCCAAGCCCGCCATCGGCGGGGTCATGGCCCAGTTGGACAAGACCTTTCCCACCAACGACTGCTCCATGTGTATCCTTTCTCCCAAGCTCGTGGAGTGCGGCCGCCACCTGAACATCGAGATTCTGGCCCCGGCGGAGGTGCAGTCCATCAGCGGCGAGCCCGGCAATTTCAAGGTGCAGGTGGCCCAGCCGGCCCGGTACATCGACCTGGAAAAATGCATCGGCTGCGGGCTGTGCGCCGAAAAATGCCCCCAAAAGGTGCCCGATGAATTCAACCAGGGACTGGCCATGCGCAAGTCGGCCTACGTCCTCTATCCCCAGGCGGTGCCCCAGAAATACGCCATTGAGAAGGAAACCTGCATTTATTTTCGGAAAGGCGGAAAATGCAAGGCCTGCGAGAAGTTTTGCCCCGCGGACGCGGTGGACTTTGAACAGAAAGATCAGGTCCGGGAACTGGAAGTGGGCGCGGTGATCATGACTCCGGGCTTCCAGACCTTCGATCCCGCTAAATACAGTTCTTATCATTACGCCCAGTTCCCCAATGTGGTGACCTCCCTGGAGTTTGAGCGCATTCTTTCGGCTTCCGGGCCCTTCGCCGGCCACCTGGTGCGGCCTTCGAAGGATCGTAAAGAGCCCAAGAAGATTGCCTGGCTGCAATGTGTGGGCTCCCGGGACGTGAAGACCCATTCCTATTGCTCGGCGGTCTGCTGCATGTACGCCATCAAAGAGGCGGTGATCGCCAAGGAACACGCGCCCTACGACCTGGACGTGGCCATCTTCTTCATGGACATGCGCACCTTCGGGAAGGATTTTGAGCAGTATTACAATCGGGCCAAGGATGAACAGGGGGTGCGCTTTATCCGCTCCCGGATCCATACCATCGACGCGGCGCCGAATGATGACCTGCTCATCACCTACTTGGACGAAAGCGGCGAGAAAAAAAGCGAAATCTTTGACATGGTGGTCATGTCCGTGGGCATGGAGGTGAGCCGGAAGGCCAAACAACTGGCCCAGACCCTGGGCGTGGACATTAACCAACATGACTTCGTCAATACCACCCCCTTCGCGCCGGTGGACGCGTCCAAGCCCGGTATCTATGCCTGCGGGGCCATGCAGGGGCCCAAGGATATCCCGGAATCGGTGATGCAAGCCTCCGCGGCTGCGGGCGCAGTGAGCGCCACCCTGGGAGAGGTCCGGTGGACCAAGACCAAGGTCCGGGAGACTCCGCCCCAGAAAGACATCCGTCCCGAGGACCAGCCCCGCATCGGCGTCTTCGTCTGCAACTGCGGCATCAACATCGGCGGCATCGTGGACGTGCCGGGGCTCAGGGACTACGCGGCCAGCCTGCCCAACGTGGTTTATACCACGGACAATCTCTTCACCTGCTCTCAGGACACCCAGGGACAGATAACCAAGATCATCGAAGAAGAAAACCTCAACCGGGTGGTAGTGGCCGCGTGCACGCCCATCACCCACGAGGCCCTCTTTAGGGAGACCATGATCGATGCAGGGCTGAACAAGTACCTCTTCGAGATGGCCAATATCCGCAACCAGGACTCCTGGGTGCACATGAAGGAGCCGGAAAAAGCCACGGAAAAAGCCAAGGATCTGCTGCGCATGGCCGTGGCCCGGGCTTCCCTCCTAAAGCCCTTGGTGGAAAAACCCCTGACCATCAACCAGCGGGCCCTGGTCATCGGCGGCGGCGTCGCCGGCATGAACGCGGCCCTGAACCTGGGGGACCAGGGTTTTGAGACCATCATTCTGGAGAAGGAAGACCAGCTGGGGGGCAATGCCCGGAGAGTTCACCACACCATCGAAGGCCAGGAGGTTCAGGGTTATCTGGAGGACCTCATCGAGAAGGTGGGGAATCACCCTAAGCTCCAGATCCTCACCGGGGCCCTGGTAGTGGGTTTCAGCGGTTACAAAGGCAACTTCACCACGGAAGTATTGGTGGGGCCGGCCATGTACGAACGGAAGATCGACCACGGCGTCACCGTGGTGGCCACCGGCGGCCGGGAATACCGCCCCCGGGAGTTCAGCTACGGGGAGCACCCCCGGATTATGACCCAACTGGAACTGGGGGATTTCCTCCACGAACACCCGGAAGAGGCGGCCAAGTGGCAGCGGGTGACCTTCATCCAGTGCGTGGGCTCCCGGAACAAAGAAAATCCCAATTGCAGCCGCATCTGCTGCCAGGGTGCGGTGAAATACGCTTTGCAGTTGAAGGGGCTCAACCCGGAGATGGACGTCATGACGCTGTACCGGGATATGCGCACTTACGGGTTCCTGGAGGACTATTACCGGGAGTCCCGGGAAAAAGGCGTGCTCTTCTCCCGCTATAAGCTGGAAGACCCGCCCCAGGTGGAGGTGGACGGGGACCAACTGAGCGTCACCTTTGTGGACCATGTCTTGGAGAGGCCCATCAAGATGCCGGTGGACGCGGTGATCTTAAGCGCCGCGGCTCTTCCCAACGACACTGAGGAATTGGCGTCCCTGGTGAAGATCCCCCGGAACGCCGCGGGCTTCTTCATCGAGGCCCACGCCAAGCTGAGGCCCGTGGACTTTGCTTCGGAGGGCATCTTCCTCTGCGGCATGGCCCATTCACCCAAACTCATCAGCGAGTCCATCGCCCAGTCCATGGCCGCGGCCTCCCGGGCCGGGGCCTTCCTGGCGGATACCACTCAGACCATCAGCGGGGTCACCGCTTATGTGTCGCCGGAGCGCTGCGCCGCCTGCCTGGTCTGCGTCCGCAGCTGCCCTTACCATGTCCCCCAGATCACCGGGGACAACGTCTCGGAGATCAACCCGGCTCTGTGCCAGGGTTGCGGCACTTGCGCCTCGGAATGTCCGGCCGAGGTGATCCAGGTGTCCCACTTTGAGGATGATCAGATCGCCGCCAAGATAAAAACCTTATATTGAGGAGTCGAGGATGGAAAACTTCGAGCCGAAAATCGTCGCCTTTTGCTGCCACTACTGAGCGTACAGCGCCGCGGACCTGGCAGGTTCGATGCGACTGCAATACCCCCCCAATGTGCGGATCATCGAGGTCCCGTGCACGGGCAAAGTGGATATCAACCACCTGCTCATGGCCTTTGAGGTGGGCGCGGACGGGGTGATCGTCGTCGGCTGTCTGGAAGGTGATTGCCATTATATGGCAGGCAACCTCCACGCCAAGAAGCGGGTTTCCCGGGTCAAGGGGATTCTGGACCGGGTGGGCTTAGGCGGCGAGCGGGTGGGCATGTATAACCTCTCCTCCGGTATGGGAGGCAGGTTTGCCGAGATTGTCCGGGAAATGACTGAGAAGATCATGGAGTTGGGGCCCAGCCCCATCAGAAAAGCAACGGGAACGGCCCTCAAGGCCGCCGGGGAGGTAGCCGCATGATCAAGGCCATACCAAAGCCAATAGAAGAAATCATCGAAAACGTGAAGGACTGCGACAAGCTGCTCATCGCCGGTTGTGACGGCTGCGTCACCGTCTGTGAAGCCGGCGGCCTGAAAGAAGCCAAGATCCTGGCCTCAGCGCTGCGGCTTTACTTTACCCAAGGCGGCAAGCAGGCCCAGGTGGACGACACCAGCCTCACCCGCCAGTGCGAAAAGGAATACCTGGCCCAGCTCTCGGACCGCATCGACCAATACGACGCGGTGGTCTCCCTGGCCTGCGGCTGCGGGGTGCAATACCTGGCGGAAATGTACGACAAAAAGGTGATCTATCCGGGAGTGGACACCTGCTTCATGGGTGTCAATGAAGAGCGGGGCTTATATTCGGAGCGCTGCCAGGCCTGCGGCCGCTGCATTCTGGCGGAGACCGGCGGCATCTGCCCCATCGCCCGCTGTTCCAAACGCATGTTGAACGGCCCCTGTGGCGGCTCGGATAAAGGCAAATGCGAGGTGAGCAAGGACGTCCCCTGCGGCTGGGAGCTGATCTACGAACGGCTGAAGACCGTGGGGCAGCTGGACCGCTTTGAGAATCCCACGGTGCCCAAGGATTGGACCACTTCCCGGGATGGCGGACCCCGCAAGATCGTCAGGGAGGATTTGAGAATATGAGCGCCGAGACCCCCAGCAAACTCCAGAAAATGATCAACTCGGGCAACTTCGCCGTCACCTCGGAAGTGGGCCCGCCCCGGAGCGCCGACGGCGCGATCATCGAGCACAAGGCGATGATGATCAAGGATTATGTGGACGCCATCAACGTCACCGACAACCAGACGTCGGTCTGCCGCCTCTGCAGCCTGGCCGCGTGCATCCGCATCAAACAGATGGGCCTGGAGCCGGTCTTGCAGATGGTGACCCGGGACCGGAACCGCATCGCCATGCAGAGCGATATCCTGGGGGCCGCGTCTTTCGGGATCAACAACATCCTTTGCCTCACCGGCGACCACCAGCACTTCGGGGATCATGCCAGTTGCGCCAACGTCTTCGATCTGGACTCCACCCAACTGGCCATGTGCGTGCGGATGATGCGGGATGAGGGCAAGCTCCTGGGGGGCTGGGAATTTGAAGTGCGCCCCCAGATGTTCATCGGCGCCGCGGCCAATCCCTTCGCCGGACCCAATGTGGCCATGCGGGTTTCCCGGCTGGCCAAAAAAGTGGCCGCGGGGGTGCAGTTCATCCAGACCCAGTGCATTTACAATATGGACACCATCAAGACCTTCATGAAGATGATGGTGGACCGGGGTCTCCATGAAAAAGTGGCCATCCTGGCGGGGATCACCCCTATGAAGAACGTGGGCATGGCCAAGTATATGCAGAAACGGGTGCCGGGGATCGACGTGCCTGAAGAGGTGGTGAAACGCATCGGCGGCGTGCCCAAGGAGAACCAGGCCGAAGAGGGCATCACCCTGGCCGTGGAGCAAATCGAGGAACTGAAGGAAGTGGAAGGCATCCGGGGCTTCCATATCATGGCCATCGAATGGGAGGAGAAGGTCCCGGAAATTGTGGAGAGGATCGGTCTTTATCCCCGGCCCCAGCTGGCTTAATTAGGCCGGGCAACCCGGATCCTTGAGGGTTCGGGAACATCACCGGGAAATATATCTAACCATCTCATGAACCTTGTAATTTCCTAATTCTTGTGTTCATATTGAGATGGGTCAATCGCAAAGGAGAGACCCCATGTCCGCAAAATATGTGCTGATTGTTGATGATGATCCTGACCTGGTGGAAACCGTCTCGATGATCCTGGAAAGCAAGGGGTATGAGGTGGGAAAAGCCTATGACGGGATCGAGGGCGGAGAGGCCATCAAAAAGCGTCGGCCGGATGCCTTGGTGCTGGACGTGATGATGCCCCGGAAGAATGGCTACCAACTCTGTAAGGAATTGAAAGCCGATCAGGCCACCAGGGGCATCCCCGTGGTGCTGCTCACCGCGGTGGGCGAAGCCGTGCCCACCACTACGTACAGCCACGCGGAAGGGATGGCGGTGGAAGACGAGGATTTCATCCCCAAGCCCGTGGACGCGGCCACCCTGGTGGAAGCGGTGGAGAGATTACTTTAATCGCTGGTTTTAGTGCACCCGGCATGTGCCTGGCAAACTTTGGAAACAAGCGACAGGATCAGAATAGGGGGCCTTAAAATCCTGGAGGGGGGCGCCTGCGTGGTGTCCTCCTCTCCTCTGGGTGCGAACTGTTTAAGTGCCGATATCTGCGCCCCCCTGGCCCAGAAAAAGATCAACCTTACCTTTTTCACTCATCTTTCGGGCGATCGCCAGGTTATGTGCACGGCGGACGAGGTGGGGGAAACAGCCTTCACCCTGGTAAAAAGCCGCGCCGCTCCGGGCACGGAATTGCGCCTGCAGCGGGGCACTGCGGTGATCTCGGTTTATCCCCACGATAAAGGCCCGGAAATTATGGGGACCTTTATCCGCAGCCTGGCCCGGGCCCGGGTGGTCCTCCACGGCCTGGCCAGTTCGCCCTCCGCCATCTCGGTGGTCTTGTCGGCCCGCAGAGAGAAGGCGGTGGTGGAGCAACTCTTCGAGCATTTCCATTTCCCTGCCTTCGCTTCTCCCCAGGAATTTTTTGAGGCCCAGCCCCCGCCGGAAGAGTTGGTGCAACAAGTAGTGGCCACCTATCAGGAGAAAGTCATTAAGGTTTATTGGATCTTACCCCAGCCGGACCTGGACCTTTGGGGGGCCACGATCTCTTCCACGGCCATCCTGGAAGGGTTCGCCCACGCGCTCATCGATATGGGGAAGCTGGGGCTGAAGATCCCCTTCATCGTGGCCAACCCGGGGTTGGGCGGCAGAGATTTTTTGTTGTCCTTCAGCACCTTAAAGGCGGCCTCCCAGGGAGACCAGGGGCCGGAAGTACGGCGGATTTTACAGTGGCACCTCCCGGAAATTCGCCCCATGCGCTTGACCCCCGTGGCCGGGATTTTTTTCCATGGCCCCCATTTCGGAGACCGCTACGGGGTGGTCTACACCTTCTTGCAGTCCCTGGCCCGGGTCCGGGTGTCGCTCCTGGCCTTAAGCTGTACCGTCTCTTCGGTCTCCGCGGTCCTCAAACAGCAGGAATTAGAGGCCGCGGTGCAAGTCCTGCAAAAGACTTTTGCCGCGCCGAGTCCCGGAGCGCCCAGGCCCTTTGGCCGTCCCGGGGGCGGCGCCGGAGGGCCCAGGCCATGACCCCTAGGCCAAGGAAAACGCCCATTGACTCCCCATCTTCTGCGGATGCAGCCCCAAGCCTGCCGCTGGCGGCCGCTTCTTCCTTGCTGGCGGACTTTCCCGATGCCGTGCTCATCACGGATAAGCGCAAAAAGGTGGTCTTCTTAAACCGGGCTGCGGCCAAGCTCTTCGGGGAGAACCTGGGGGTGGGCGATCTTTGTCCCGTCTGTTCCCAGCTGGCGGGGATACCCTTAAGCCCGGATGGCAAATTGCGCCACGATCCCTGTCTGCAACGGGGGGAAGGCCTGAAAGACGCGCCTCTCCTGCGGCAGGCCGGTTGGGACACCGCCTTGCCTCTGACCGTTACCGTCACTCCTTTACGTCCCGAGGGGAGGGAGCCTGGGGGCTGCCTGGTGGTTCTCCGGGAAGCACAGCAAGACCTGGCCACCAATCCGGTGGTGCAACTGCAACTGGCCACGCTCTCCAGCATCCTGGAAAATTTTCCCATGCCTTTCTTCATGGTGGACCCGGAATTGCGGGTGACCCATATCAACGAAGCCATGGAGAAACTCACCGGCTACAACCGCCGCGAAGTGGTGGGCCGGATGACCTGCGGGGCTATGCTCAATACCGAACAATGCAATACCTGTGATTGCGTGTTGAAGCAGGTCATGGAACAGAAAAAGCCTCTCACCGGCTTGCGGCGGGTGGTCCGGGACCGCCAGGGCAACGAGGTGCAGGTAACCGTGGCCGCGTCCATCATCACCGACCCTTCCGGCAGGGTTATCGGCGGGTTTGAGGCCGTCCGGGATATCACTCCCATCGTGGAGGCGGAGAAAAAGATTGAACTCCTCACGGAGCTGACCCAGGAAGGCATCCTGATGGTGGACGAAAACCAGCGGGTCATCTTCGCCAACTCCCGGATGGGGGAAATCGTGGGGCGGCCCAAGGAAGACCTCATGGGCCGGCGCCTCGGCGAAGTCCTGACCCCCCAGCACGTCCAAAGGGCGGCGGATTTGATCCGCATGTTGTCCGAAGGCTTTCAGGAGGAATCTCAATTCTGCAGCACCATCGAACATCCTCTCTCGGGTCAGAACGGCCGCCTCTATTTCGAAACCTGCATGCAAGCCTCCCGTTACGGCAACCACACCCTGACCGGCATTTATCTCCGGGATATCACCAGCCGTATCAAGGTCCACGAACAATTACAAAAAACCAATATCTTTCTGAATAACATCATTCGCAGTTCCTTTGACGGCATTGTGGTTATTGACCCCAAGGGTGATCCCTTAATCTTCAGCAAGGGCGCGGAGCGCATCCTGGGTTATAAGGCCGAAGAGGTCATCGCCGATCCCGAAGTCTTCCGGCGTTTTTATCCCATTGAGGTGGCCCGGAAGATGATGCGCCGCATGCGCAGCGATAGATATGGACCTCCGGGCACCCTGGAGACCACCCAGATCACCTTTATCAACAAAGACGGGGAAGAAGTGCCGGTCAATTTTTCCGCCTCCATTGTCAAAGACGGGGACCGGGAGGTGGGCAGCGTCGGCG
The DNA here is from genome assembly GCA_028688935.1 of Syntrophales bacterium. Lineage (GTDB taxonomy): Bacteria > Desulfobacterota > Desulfobaccia > Desulfobaccales > 0-14-0-80-60-11 > SURF-52. Next base: position 835 of record JAQTXE010000106.1, on the reverse strand, counting down.
TTTTTACGGACTTGCGGGAGCACCGGCGCATGGCCAAAAAATTGGAAGAGAGCCAGACCCAACTGCTCCAGGCGGAGAAGATTGCCTCCCTGGGCCGGCTGGCCGCGGGGGTGGCCCATGAGATTAACAACCCCCTGGCGGGGATTCTCATTTATGCGGAGATCATGAAACGGGACCTGGAGGAAAATGCCCAGGCCCGGGAGAACCTGGAAGTGATCATCAGCCAGACGGTGCGGTGCCAGCAGATCGTCACCCGCCTCCTGGAGTTCAGCCGCCAATCCCTGGGCCAGAAGACCCTGTTCGATCTGAATGAGATCATCATCCGCTGTGTGGAACTGATCAGTCATCAGCCCCTGTTTCACAATATTGAAGTAAACCGCGAGCTTGACCCCGAACTGCCCCAAATCATCGGCGATCCCGGGCAATTGCAGCAGGTGTTCACCAACCTGCTGCTCAACGCCGCGGACGCCATGGGCGGCCAGGGCAAGATAACCATCGGCAGCCGCCCGGCGGCCGGAAATGAGGGGGCGGTCCTGACTTTTGCGGACACCGGTCCGGGTATCCCCGTGGAAATCAGAGATAAAATTTTCGAGCCTTTTTTTACCACCAAACCTCCGGGCAAAGGCACCGGGTTGGGGCTGTCCATCGTTTATGGAGTCTTGCAGCGCCATGGCGGCGCCATCGAAGTGGCTAGCGGACCCGCCGGAGGCACCACCTTCACCATCAAGCTCCCGCTGGAGTCCCCGGAGCAAAGTGAGACGCCCTTTGAGATGCCGGAGAATTAAGGGAAAAAGGGAAAAAGGTTAAAAGGGAACCAGGAGTTTTTCCTCCTCTT
>JAQTXE010000105.1 GCA_028688935.1 Syntrophales bacterium | reverse complement strand
CCCCCCCCCGGAATGTAGGTGGTCACCTCAATACCGTTGGTGAGACGCACCCGGGCCACTTTCCGCAAGGCCGAATTGGGTTTCTTGGGGGTGGTGGTATAAACCCGGACACAGACCCCCCGCTTCTGAGGGCAGCTCTGTAAAGCCGGTGACGCCGTGCGTTTACGGCTTCTCTCCCGGCCTTTACGAATCAACTGACTGATGGTGGGCATAGCCTCTCCTGCCGTCCCCGAATGTGGGGTACTCAAAATAATTATTTTAGAAAATTTTCACAGCATCTGTCAATCATTTATTGCCCGGGAAGTGACGTGGTTTCCCCCACCGCTTCCGGCAACCCTTCCACCGGCGGCGGCAGTTCCTCTTCTTCTTCCCCGACGATCACCATACCCAGGTCCCGGTATTGATCCAAACCGGTGCCCGCGGGTATCAGACGCCCCATGATCACATTTTCTTTGAGGCCCCTAAGATAGTCGATCTTGCCCAGGACCGCGGCGTCGGCCAGCACCTTGGTGGTCTCCTGGAAGGAAGCCGCGGAAATCCAACTCTCAGTGGTCAAGGACGCCTTGGTGATCCCCAGCAACATGGGCTCACCGGTGGCCGGCTTCCGGCCCTGGGCCTCCATTTCTTCGTTCTTTTCTTCGAAGACCCATTTTTCCACCTGCTCGCCGATGAGGAAGTCGGTATCCCCGGGGTCCACCACTTTGATGCGCCTGAGCATCTGGCGGACGATAACTTCGATGTGTTTGTCGTTGATCTTCACGCCCTGGAGGCGGTAGACCTCCTGGACCTCGTCCACCAGGTAGCGGGCCAGTTCCTTGAGCCCGCTGATGTTCAAGATATCGTGGGGGTTGGCGGAACCGTCCATCAAGGCCTCTCCGGCCCGGACAAAGTCCCCTTCCTGCACGGCTACGTGCTTGCCCTTGGGAATCAAATATTCCTTGGGTTTGCCCACTTCCGGGGTAACCACGATTTTGCGTTTGCCCTTGATGTGGCGGCCGAAGGAAACCACGCCGCTGATTTCGCTGATGATGGCCGTCTCCTTGGGCTTGCGCACCTCGAAGAGTTCCGCCACCCGGGGCAGACCGCCGGTGATATCCTTGGTTTTGGTGGTCTCCCGGGGAATCTTGGCGAGGACGTCGCCGGGGGAGACTTCATCCCCTTCCGACACCATCAGGATGGCGCCCACGGGCATGAAGTAGCGGGCGGAGGCCGGAGTGCCGGGAATCCGGGCGGTCTGGCCGCTCTCATCCTTGATGGAAATACGGGGTTTGAGTTCCTGATCCCGGGACTCGACGATGAGACGGGAGGACTTTTGGGTCACCGGGTCCACCCGCTCTTGCACGGTGATGTTATCCAGGATGTCCCCGAACTTGATGCGGCCGCCCACTTCCGTGAGCATGGCATTGGTGAAGGGGTCCCATTCCGCCAGGATCTGGCCCGCGTCCACCTCCTGGCCCTCTTTGACCTTGATGTGGGCGCCGTAGGTTAAAGGATAGCGTTCCCGTTCGATCCCTTTTTCGCTCACCAGGACCAGTTCCGCCAGGCGGCTTAAGTTCACCAGTTCCCCGTAGCGGTCCACCACGGACTTCATGTTGTCGAAGCGCACCCGGCCCTTGCCCCGGGCCACGTGGTAGCTCTGTTCCACCCGCCGGGAGGCGGTGCCGCCGATGTGGAAGGTGCGCATGGTCAGCTGGGTGCCGGGCTCGCCGATGGATTGGGCCGCCAGGATGCCGATGGCTTCGCCGATGGACACCGAAGTGCCGTGGCCCAAATCCCGGCCGTAGCATTTGGCGCACACCCCCCACCGGGCCTCGCAGGTGAGGACCGAGCGGATTTGCACTTTCTCCAGACCCGAGTCTTCGATGCGCCCGGCCGCGTCTTCATCGATCTCTTCGTTGGCCTCCACCAGCACCTCGCCGGTGTGGGGGTCGACGATGTCATCCAGGGCCACCCGGCCCAGGACCCGGTCCCCCACCCGCTCGATGATCTCGCCGCCTTCCACCAGGGGAGTGACGAAGATGCCGTCGATGGTGCCGCAGTCTTCTTCAGTGATTACCGCGTCTTGGGCCACGTCCACCAGACGCCGGGTCAGGTAACCGGAGTTGGCCGTTTTCAGAGCGGTATCCGCCAGACCTTTCCGGGCGCCGTGCGTGGAGCTGAAGTACTGGAGCACGGTAAGGCCTTCCCGGAAGTTGGCGGTGATGGGAGTCTCGATGATCTCCCCCGAAGGTTTGGCCATCAATCCCCGCATCCCGGCCAACTGCCGCATCTGGTCTTTGCTGCCCCGGGCGCCGGAGTCGGCCATCATGAAGACCGGGTTAAAGCTAGAAATCTCTTCCTGGTGTACTTCTTTAGTTTCCGGGTCTTCCACGGAGATCACTTCCCGGGCCATTTCCGCCATCATTTCCGCGGCGATCTCGTCCGTGGCCTTGGCCCAGATGTCCACCACCTTGTTGTATTTTTCCCCTTCGGTGATCAGACCTTCCTGGTACTGGTCCTCCACCTGGTTAACTTCGGCCTGGGACTCCCGGAGAATCTCCGGTTTCCGCTTGGGCACGATCATATCGGTAATGCCGATGGAGATGCCGGCCTTGGTGGCGTATCTGTAGCCCAGGTCCTTCAGGCGGTCCGCCAGGAGCACCGTCTGCTTGATCCCGCATTTGCGGTAGCAGGCGGCGATGAGTTTGCGAATCTCCTTCTTGGTCATGGTGCCGTTCACCAGATCAAAGGTGATGCCTTCGGGGATAATCTCGCTGAGGAGCACCCGGCCCACCGTGGTCTGGTAAATCTTACCGTCGATGCGCACCGGAATCCGGGCCTGGAGATCCACCTCGCCCTGGTCGAAGGCCAGCCGCACCTCTTCGGGAGAGGCATAAGGAATGGGCTTTTCGCCGTTCCGGGCCACCCGCTCTCCTTTAACCAGAGGCTTCTCCCGGGTCAGGTAGTAGAGCCCCAGGACGATATCCTGGGTGGGCACGATGATGGGGTCCCCGTTGGCCGGCGACAAAATATTGTTGGTGGCCATCATCAGAGCCCGGGCCTCGATCTGGGCTTCAATGGACAAGGGCACGTGCACCGCCATCTGGTCGCCGTCAAAGTCGGCGTTGAACGCGGTGCAGACCAGGGGATGGAGCTGAATGGCCTTGCCTTCAATGAGCAGAGGCTCAAAAGCCTGAATCCCTAAGCGGTGCAGGGTCGGGGCCCGGTTGAGCATCACCGGGTGTTCCCGCACCACTTCATCGAGGATGTCCCAGACCTCCGGAGTCTCCCGGTCCACCAGGCGCTTGGCCACCTTGATGGTGGTGGCGTGGCCCTGGGCCACCAGACGGTGGAAAATAAAGGGTTTGAACAGCTCCAAAGCCATCTGCTTGGGTAGACCGCACTGGTGCAGCCTCAGTTCCGGGCCGATGACGATGACCGAACGCCCGGAGTAGTCCACGCGTTTACCCAACAGGTTCTGGCGGAAGCGCCCTTGTTTCCCCTTGAGCATGTCGGACAGCGATTTTAAGGCCCGCTTGTTGGGACCGGTAATGGTGCGGCCCCGGCGGCCGTTTTCAAAGAGGACGTCCACCGCTTCCTGGAGCATGCGCTTTTCGTTGCGGATGATGATATCCGGGGCATTCAGCTCCAACAGCCTCTTCAGGCGGTTGTTGCGGTTGATCACCCGGCGGTAGAGATCGTTCAAGTCGGAGGTGGCGAAGCGGCCGCCGTCCAGATGCACCAGGGGCCTTAAGTCCGGGGGCAGGACCGGAATCACTTCCATGACCATCCATTCCGGCCGCTGGCCGGATTCCCGGAAGGCGTCGATGATCTTCAGGCGTTTCCCCAGTTTTTTCCGCTTGGCGTCGGAACTGGTCTTGGCCATCTCCACGCGCACTTCCGCGGACAGGGTTTCCAGGTCCACGGCCCGGAGCATCCCCCGGACCGCTTCCGCGCCCATGCCGGCGATGAAACGGTCGCCGTATTCCTCCCGGCACTGCCGGTATTTTTCCTCGGACAGCAGCGACCCTTTGACCAGGGGCGTGTCTCCGGGTTCCACCACCACGAAGGCTTCGAAATAGAGAATCTTCTCCAGCTCTTTTAACGTAAGGTCCAACAAATTACCGATCTTGGAAGGGAGGCTCTTTAAAAACCAGATATGCACCACCGGGCAGGCCAATTCGATATGGCCCATGCGTTCCCGGCGCACCTTGCTCTGGATGACCTCCACCCCGCATTTTTCACAGGTGATGCCCCGGTGCTTCATGCGCTTGTACTTGCCGCAGTTGCACTCGTAATCCTTGGCGGGGCCGAAGATCTTGGCGCAAAACAACCCGTCGCGCTCCGGCTTGAAGGTGCGGTAATTAATGGTCTCCGGTTTTTTCACTTCCCCGTGGGACCAGGAGCGGATCATCTCGGGGGAAGCCAGAGACAGGCGCACCGCCTCGATGGCAATCGGGTCTTCAGGACGGGCAAACAGGCTGTTTAAATCTTCCAAAGCCACTTCCCGCATTTTTTCCATATATCTTTATTCCTTTGTGGAGTCCTTTTTCAGGAGTTCCACGTTTAAGGCTAAGCTTTTCAGTTCCCGCACCAGGACGTTGAACGATTCCGGCAATCCCGCTTCCAGGTCGTATTCACCTTTGAAGACCTTTTCATACATGCGGGTGCGGCCGGCTACGTCGTCCGATTTCACGGTGAGGAATTCCTGGAGGGTATAGGCCGCGCCGTAAGCTTCCAGGGCCCAGACCTCCATTTCCCCCAGACGCTGGCCGCCGAATTGGGCCTTACCGCCCAGGGGCTGCTGGGTCACCAGCGAATAGGGGCCGATGGACCGGGCGTGGATCTTGTCCGCCACCAGGTGGTGGAGCTTCATCATGTACATCACCCCCACCGTCACCTCCCGGTCGAAGGCCTCGCCGCTGCGGCCGTCATATAACCGGGATTGGCCGCCCATGGGCAGCCCGGCGTCATCCAGGCAGGCCTGCACTTCCTTTTCGGTGGCCCCGTCGAATACCGGGGAGGCCATGGGGATGCCGTCCTTAAAATACTTTTCCCAGAAGGGACGCAACTCCTCGAAGGAGAGGGCGTCGATCTCCGCTTCCAAGGCCGGTTCGGTAAAGATCCGCTTCATCCGGGCCTTGATGGCGTCCAGGCTGTAAAAACGGTCGATCATCTCTCCCACCCGCTTGGCCAGGATGTGGGAGGCCCAACCCAAATGGGTCTCCATCACCTGCCCCACGTTCATCCGGGAGGGAACGCCCAGGGGATTGAGGACGATATCCACCGGGGTGCCGTCGGCAAAATAGGGCATATCCTCTTCCGGCATGATCCGGGAGACCACCCCTTTATTGCCGTGGCGGCCGGCCATTTTGTCGCCCACCGCCAGCTTGCGCTTCATGGCCACAAAGACCTTGACCTTTTTAATAACTCCCGGGGGCAGTTCGTCCACCTTGCGGAGGCGGCCCAGCTTGGCCTCGAACAGCATATTCACCAGATGCAATTGTTCCTGGTAACGATCCAGGAGCGCATCCACCTGATCCTCCAAACCGGTTTCCTGGAAAGAGACGTGCCGCCAGACCTCCAGGGGTTTTTTGGACACCATCTCCGGGGGCACCTCGGCCCCCTTGGCCAGGATGGTGCTGCCATGCCGCTCGTCGTCCAGGGCTTCTTCCACCTTTTTACCCACCACCAGTTCCGCCAGCTTCTGGCGGTAGCTCTGGGTAATGATGGCGATTTCGTCGGCCTGGTCCTTTTGAAGTTTGGCCACCGCCTCATCCTCGATGGAACGGCTGCGGTCGTCTTTCTCCACGCCTTTCCGGGAGAAGACCCGGGCGTCGATCACCACTCCTTCGATCCCCGGGGGCACCCGCAGGGAAGTGTCTTTCACGTCCCCGGCTTTCTCCCCGAAGATGGCCCGGAGGAGTTTCTCTTCCGGAGTGAGCTGGGTCTCGCCTTTGGGGGTGATTTTACCCGCCAGGATGTCACCGGGGCGCACCTCGGCGCCGATGCGGATAATACCGCTGTCATCCAGGTTGCGCAGGGCTTCTTCCCCCACGTTGGGGATATCCCGGGTGATTTCTTCTTTGCCCAGTTTGGTGTCCCGGGCCATGACTTCGAATTCTTCGATGTGGATGGAAGTGAAGACGTCTTCCTTCATCAGGCGTTCGCTGACCAGGATGGAATCTTCAAAGTTGTAGCCGCCCCAGGGCATGAAGGCCACCACCACGTTTTTGCCCAGAGCCAGTTCCCCGGTGGCCGTGGCCGGCCCGTCTGCGATGATCTGGCCTCTTTCCACCCAGTCCCCTTGGTCGACAATGGGCCGCTGGTTGAAACAGGTATTCTGGTTGGTGCGCTGGAACTTCACCAGCTTGTAGATATCCACCGGCGAGCCGTTGCCCCCTTTGGCAGGCTCCGCGGCCCGGATGACGATACGGCTGGAATCCACGTCTTCCACCACGCCGCTGCGGCGGGCCACCACCGTGACCCCGGAATCCCGGGCCACTACCCCCTCCATGCCCGTGCCCACGATGGGGGAACTGCTGGTCAGAAGCGGCACCGCCTGGCGCTGCATGTTGGAGCCCATCAAGGCCCGGTTGGCGTCATCGTGCTCCAGGAAGGGGATCAGGGACGCGGCCACCGAGACCAATTGGTTAGGGGAGACGTCCATGTAATTAACCCGGGAGGGGTCAACGATGAGGACTTCGCCCCCCTGCCTGGCCTCCACCGTATCCGACAGAAACCGTCCATCCTGGTCAATGAGGGCATTGGCCTGGGCGATGATGCTGTCCCCTTCTTCCAGAGCGCTCAAATATCTGACTTCCCGGGTGACCCGGCCGTTTTCCACCACCCGGTAAGGGGTCTCGATGAACCCGAACTCGTTGACCCGGGCGAAGGTGCTCAAAGAAACGATGAGACCGATGTTGGGACCTTCCGGGGTCTCAATGGGACAGATGCGGCCGTAGTGAGTGGGATGCACGTCCCGGACTTCGAACCCGGCCCGCTCCCGGGTTAACCCTCCGGGCCCCAGGGCGGACAGCCGCCGCTTGTGGGTAATCTCGGAAAGCGGGTTGGTCTGGTCCATGAACTGGGAAAGCTGGGAGGTCCCGAAAAACTCCTTGATCACCGCCTGCACCGGCTTGGCGTTGATCAAATCGTGGGGCATCAAGGTATCCAGGTCCTGGATGGCCATGCGTTCCTTGATGGCCCGTTCCATGCGCACCAGTCCCACCCGGAACTGGTTCTCCAACAGCTCGCCCACGGCCCGGACCCGGCGGTTGCCCAGGTGGTCGATGTCGTCCACCGGTCCTTCCCGGTCCTTCTGGGTAATGAGTTCCCTAACCGCCAGGAGGATGTCCTCGGGCACCAGGGTGGTTTGGGTCAAAGGCAGAGCTTGCCCGCCGGGCCGCAGCTTCAGGTTGAGTTTCAGCCGGCCCACCGGGGAGAGGTCGTAGTATTCAGGATTAAAGAAGAGGTTCTGGAAAAAACTGCCCGCCACTTCGGGATTGGGCCGGTTACTGGGGCGCAGCCGCCGGTAAATCTCCAGGATGGCCTCCTGCATATTGGCGGTCTTGTCCGCCACCAGGGTATTGCGGAGGCAAGGGCTGACATTGACCCCGTCGATGTACAGGAGGTCCAGTTCCTTTACTCCCCGTTCCTGGAGCAGTTCCACCTTCTCCGGCGAGAGCACTTCGTTGCAGAGCACCAGGGCATCCCCGGTCTCCGGGTCCAGGACGTCGTGGGCCACCACTTTGCCCGCCAGGTCCCCGGGGGAGCCCACCAGGTACTCCACCTTGGCCTTTTTCAGCTTCTGGATGACCGCCGGGGTGATCCGTTTCATCTTCTTATGGATCACGTCTCCGGTCTTGGGGTCCAGAATGTCGTCCGTGGCGGTTTTGTCCACCAGGAGTTCGGGGATGAACTTGCGGCGGACCGTTTCCGCCTCTAGATAGATTTTTTCCGTTGTATAGAAGAAGTTGAGCAGCTGTTCGGTAGTGTATCCCAGGGCCTTCAGCAGGATGGTGGCCGGAAACTTGCGCCGCCGGTCGATGCGCACGTAAAGGATATCCTTGGGGTCGAACTCGAAGTCGATCCAGGACCCCCGCAAAGGAATGAGGCGGGCGGAATAGATGATCTTGCCGCTGGAGTGGATCTTGGCCCGGTCATGGTCGATGAACAGACCCGGGGAGCGGTGCAACTGGCTCACCACCACCCGCTCCGTGCCGTTGATGATAAAAGTGCCGTGCTCGGTCATCAGGGGCAGGGTACCGAAGTAGATTTCCTGCTCCTTGATGTCCCGGATGGCTTGAGCCTTGGAATCGGGGCCCACCTCATAGACCACCAGGCGCACCCTGATCTTCATGGGCACCTCGTAGGTCATGCCCCGCTGCAGGCACTCGTCCACGTCGTATTTGGGATCTCCCAGACTATAATCCACGAACTCCAGCGAACAAGCGCCGCTGAAGTCCCGGATGGGAAAGACGCTTCTAAACACCCCTTGGAGCCCGAACTCCTGGCGCTCGGCAGGGAAAAGGTCTTTTTGCAAGAAGCGGTGGTAGGACTCCTTTTGCATCTCAATGAGATTGGAGATCTCCACTATCCGCTCGATCTTGCCGAAACCTTTGCGATACACCCTTAAAGGCGATAATGCTTTGGCCATGCGTACTCCTTGAAAAAATGGCCGAAACTCAGGGGGACTACTTCACTTCGATGGTGGCCCCCTGGGCTTCCAACTTCTTCTTGACTTCCTCGGCTTCCGCCTTGGAAATCGCTTCCTTCAACACTGTGGGGGCGTTTTCCACCGCCTCCTTGGCTTCTTTCAGGCCCAGGTTGGTGACAGCCCGCACTTCTTTAATCACCTGGATCTTGTTGGGACCGCACGCGGTCAGGACCACATCGAACTCGGTCTTTTCCTCTTCCGCCGGCCCAGCCGCCGCGGCCGGCGCGGCCACTGCCGCCACCGCCATGGGCGCGGCCGCGGATACCCCGAATTTGTCTTCCAGCTCCTTGATAAGCTGGGAGAGCTCCAATACCGTCATGTTGGCCAGGTAATCCACTACCTCAGCACGGGAGATAGACATCTTTAATCCTCCTTATCCTCATACGCATCTGTATTCTTGATGGCATTCTCTAACCGCAACCGTGAAGTTGCGCAGTGTTCACTTTATTTTGACCCAACTCGGTTCGCAGCCCGGAAGCTACTCCCCCGCCGGTTCCTTTTCCGGTCCGGGCGAAGCCTCCGGCGCGGCCGCTTCCGGCTCCGCCTCTGCCGCGGGCGCAGACTCTTGGGGCGCAGCCTCGGCCGCGGGTGTGGCTGCTTCCGGCTCGGCTGCGGGCGCGGCCTCAGCCGGCTCGGCTTCGGCCTTCTTATCCTTCAGGGCCACCAGGACGTTCAGCAGATTCCGGATTACCCCGGCCAAGACAGTCACCAGGGCCGTGGGCACTCCCTGGAGCACTCCCAGGAACTGGGCCAGCAGGATCTCCCGGTCCGGAAGTTTGCTGAGGGCGTCCACCTCCTGGGCCGTCAACACCTGCCCGGACAGGACCCCGGCTTTGAGTTTAAATTTGGGTTTTTCCTGGGCGAACTTGACGAGTACCTTAGCCAGGGACACCGGGTCCCCATAACCGAAGGTCACCGCGTTGGGCCCCACAAAATGGGAACTTAAAGGAGCCAGGGGGGAATCCCCGGTGGCGGCCCGAGTCAGCAAGGTGTTTTTCACCACCCGCAGCTCGCCGTCAACTTCCCGGACCTGCTGGCGCAGGCGGGTCATCTCTTCCACCTGCAGCCCGGTAAAATCCGCCAGAATATTAAATTGCGACCGCCCGATTCTCTCCTGGAGATCCTGGACGATTTCCGCCTTCATTGACTTGCGCATCCCGACCTCCTCTAGAGCAGACGTATCAGATTCTTGACATCCGCAGGATCCACCGGGATGCCGGGCCCCATAGTGGTGGACAGATGGATGCCCTTCATATAAGTCCCTTTGCTGGTGGCGGGCTTCAGGCGCATCAGGGTGTCCATCAAGGCCGCCAGGTTTTGCAGGAGCTTTTCGGCCCCGAAAGAGACCTTGCCCACCGGCGCGTGCACCACCCCGGCCCGGTCCACCCGGAATTCCACTTTACCGCCTTTGAGTTCGTTCACCGCCTTGGCCACGTCAAAGGTCACGGTCCCCACCTTGACATTGGGCATCAGCCCCCGGGGACCCAGAATTTTACCGATTTTTCCTACCTGGCCCATAATGTCCGGCGTGGCCACCGCCTTATCGAAATCCAACCAGCCGCCTTGGATTTTAGCGATCAAATCCTCGGCCCCGGCAAAATCGGCGCCGGCATCCAGAGCTTCCTTTTCCTTTTCCCCTTTGGCGAAGACCAGGACCCTGACGGTTTTGCCCAAGCCGTGGGGCAGGACCACCGCACCCCGGACCATCTGGTCCGCGTGGCGGGGGTTGACCCCCAGGGCCACCGCGGTCTCCACGGTCTCGTCAAACTTGGTGCTGGCCGTCTCCACGGCCAGACCCACCGCTTCGGGGTAGGGGTAGCGGTGGCCCGGCGTTACCTTGGCGGCCACCTCCCGATATCGCTTGCCATGTTTGGCCATCGGTGTCTCCCTTTTTTTAAGTTGCCAGTAGTCAGTGGTCAGTGGTCAGTTTTTAATTACTGGCTACTGGCCACTGGCTGCTGACTACTACTCCACAACCTCTATGCCCATGGACCGGGCCGTGCCGGCGATGCTGTTCATGGCCATGTCCACGTCCACGGTATTCAAATCCGGCATTTTCTGCTTGGCGATCTCCGCCAGTTGGGCCTTGGTGATGGACCCTACCTTCTCCCGGCCGGTCTCTTTAGCGCCTTTGGCCAATTGGGCCGCCTGCTTGATCAACACCGACGCGGGCGGCGTCTTGGTCACAAACGTAAAAGAACGGTCGGCATAGACGGTGATCAGCACCGGAATGATGGTCCCTTCCTGTCCCGAGGTCTTGGCGTTATAGCTTTTGCAGAATTCCATGATGTTCACCCCGTGCTGGCCCAAAGCCGGGCCAATAGGGGGTGAGGGGTTGGCCTGACCAGCAGGGATTTGGAGTTTGATTTGGGCAATTACTTTTTTCGCCATATTCAGCTGTCCTTTGTATAAGCTGTCAGCTGTCAGCCATCAGCTGTCAGCTAAAAGAGGATTTCTTAAGCTGAAAGCTGACCGCTGAAAGCTGATAGCTCTCACCTATATCTTCTCCAACTGTGTAAATTCCAGCTCCACCGGTGTGGGCCGGCCGAAAACGCTGATCATCACCCGCACCCGGCCCCGGTCCGGCCGCACCTCGTCCACCACCCCGGTGAAATTGGCAAACGGCCCGTCCGTGACCTGCACCTTATCCCCGGTCTCAAACCTGATCTTGGGCTTGGGCCGCAGCACCCCTTCCTGCATCTGGGCGATGATCTTTTCGGCTTCCTCTTCGGGGATGGCCACCGGCTCGTCCTTGCTGCCCACAAACCCGGTGACCTTGGGGGTATCCTTCACTAAATGCCAGGAATCGTCGGTGAGTTCCATGCGCACCAGCACATACCCCGGATAAAACTTGCGGTGGGAGAGCTTGCGCTCCCCTTTGACCATCTCCTCCACTGTCTCCGTGGGCACCAGCACCTCGGAAATCAGGTGCTCCAGGCCCCGGGACTTGGCCCGTTCCTTGATGGCCTCCTTCACCTTCTGCTCCAATCCGGAGTAAGTGTGGATGATGTACCACTTCTGCTGCACTGCTTCAGTCCCTTGCCTCAGTGAATGATGGTTTTTACCAGCCGGGAGAGGCCGAAGTACACCAGCCCCCAAAAAACGGCAATCAGGATCACCAGAATCAGAACCACCCCGGTGCCGCCCAAGGTTTCCCGGCGATTCGGCCAGCTTACCTTCTTCAACTCCTGCCAGGCCTCTTTGACAAACTGGATACTGTGGTTCCAGTACTGCCTGACCGGAGGCAACTTGCTGGTCCAGGGGGCCTTTTGCTTGGCCGCCTTCAGTTTGATCACCTGGCCCTTGCCGGTGGCGCCTTCTTTGGAGCCGGCTTTCGCCTTCGTGGTTTTGTTCTTTTTCATAATGTGGGTCTCACTCCCTGGCTCCCGGCCCCGGCGCAAGCTCCCATCCCTTTCTCCGGCCGGGTAGGCCCACCCGCAACAACCTTCTTACCTGCCTTCATTTTTACCTTAATGTTCACCGGCGGTGATTTTAAGGGGGGAAGGTAACGATACGGGTAACAGCGGCTTACCCGCAAGGACCCACGCTGGTCAACCCTCTTTACTCCAAAACTGGCAGGCCAGGAGGGATTCGAACCCCCAACATCCGGTTTTGGAGACCGGCGCTCTAACCGTTGGAGCTACTGGCCTGTTTTTCTCCTTACTTGGTCTCCCGATGCAGGGTATGGGTCCGGCAAAAAGCACAATACTTCTTGAAGTTCAGCCGGTCGGGTGTCCGCCGCTTATTCTTGGTGGTCGTATAATTCCGGCGCTTACATTCGGTACAGGATAAAGTAATGATGTCTCGCATAAGCTATTCCACGATCTCGCTCACCACGCCGGCGCCGACGGTGCGGCCGCCTTCCCGGATGGCGAAGCGCAGTTCCTTTTCCAAGGCCACGGGGGTGATCAGGTGCACCACCATGGAGACGTTGTCCCCGGGCATCACCATCTCCACTCCCTCCGGCAGCGTCACCACCCCGGTGACGTCCGTAGTCCGCAGATAAAACTGGGGCCGGTAGCCTG
>JAQTXE010000104.1 GCA_028688935.1 Syntrophales bacterium | reverse complement strand
GCCCCTGGAGCAAAACGCCATCTTCACCCTGGAGCTTACCCGGGCGGCCCGGGCCTTAAGGGCCTATATCATCGACCGGGTTTTTCAACAACGGGTAATGAGTCTGCGGTCTCAAGAGAAATGAAAAGGATAAAAGGATAAAAAGGAGGAAGGCGGCATGTCTTTTCAATACCAGGCAGTGGCCCTTAACGGCTCGCCCCACGAGGGTTTTGGCAACACCTCCCAGATACTGGCCATGCTGAAAGAGCAGCTGGCGGAAGAGGGATTCAATTTGGAAGAAATCTTCTTGAACCAGCAGCAGATCGAATATTGCACCGGCTGCGGGGTGTGTATTGACAAGGGCGCGTGCTGGATCAGGGACGATCACAAGGGAGTGGTGAAAAAGCTCCTGGAGGCGGATGCGGTGATTTTGGCCTCGCCGGTGTATTTCCGGCACGTGACCGCCCAGATGAAGACTTTCCTGGACCGGTCCCTGGGTTACGGGCACCGGCCCCGGGGAACCTGGAAGCCGGGCCTGGCGGTGAGTGTTTCCGCGGGATGGGGCGAAACCGAGGTGGCCCATTACCTGGCCCAGGTGTTGGGAGTCTACGGGGCCTTTGCGGTGGGACAACTCACCGCCATCGCGGTTGGCCCCGGGGCTTTTTGGGGGAAGGAGGCGGTGGAAGCCCGGGCCTCCGACCTGGCCCGGGACCTGGCCCGGGCGGTGAAAGAAGGGCGGCGCTATCCTCCCACGGATATGGATTTGGATTACTGGCATTTTATCGGCGGCCTGATCAAAGAAAACCGGGATTTTATGCAGGCGGACTATGAGCACTGGCAGAAACTGGGGATTCTGGATAGTTTCGAGACCTTTATCGGCCAGAGCCGCTCTCCGGCCACCGGCAGCCCGGAAATGCGGGAGAACTGGCTGAAGGGCCTGATGGCGCGTCAGCAAGGAGGCACCGGGGAAGCTCCCCAGGCCGCAGCCGCCAATCCCGGCAATCCTGGTAATCCTGGCCCGCCCCAAACGGTCCGGGAGATGATGGAATCCATGCCCGGCGCTTTGAACCGGGAAGCGGCCGCAGGGTTGAACGTCACCTACCAGTTCGAGGTGAGCGGTGACGAGAATTTCACCGCCCATCTACATATCGAGGACGGCACAGCGACTTTCCAGGAAGGCCCGGCCCCGCAGCCGGACGTGATCGTCCGGACCCCCGCGGACGTCTGGCTGGCCATCTCCAGGCGGGAGCTGAACGGGGCCGCAGCTTTTATGACCGGGAAGTTCAAGGTGGAGGGAGACCTGGGGCTGCTGATGAAACTGAACGCCCTGTTCGGTGAGTAAGCTATTGGGGGTAGGGGCCAGGAACTAAAGGCGGGCGAGGACGCCCGCCCTACGGGTCTCTCCCCCTCCCCCCGTACCCATAAGCGCTAACTTAAACAATATTTGTCATTCTGAACGGAGCGTAGCGCAGTGAAGAATCTCGTCTTTTCCATAACATACGGGATTCTTCGCTGCGCTCAGAATGACAAAAGAACCCTAAGCTAGCGCTTATGCCCCCCCCTACCCAACTCGCATGGAGTTTATAAAAAAAGCCCCCTTCGATTCGAAGAGGGCTTTGGCTTTTTCTTTTAACTGAAAACTAAAAACTAAAAACTGTCTTTAAAGCACTGTCTTCACCGCGGCTTTGGCCAGTTCGACGATGCGGTCGGGGAAGACGCCGAAGCCCAGGACGATGGCGATCAAGGCATAGTTCAGGAAGCGGATCGGGGTGGAGATGGTGATGGGTCCCAGGTTGGGATCATCGGTGAAATAGGAGCAATAAATGACCCGGAGATAGTAATAGAGGGAGATGGTGCCGTTGACCGCGCCGATGAGGACCAGCCAGAAATACCCCTGGCTCATGGCCGAGGTGAAGAGCAGGAGCTTGCCGGTGAAGCCGATGGACGGCGGCACACCCGCCAGGGCAAAGAGGCCGACGATGAGGCTTAAGCTGAGCAAGGGACTGCGGCGCCAGAGGCCGGCCAGTTCCTGAATCTTTAAATCCCGGCCATCTTTGGCCACTTCGTTGATGACCATGAAGACGGTGAAATTCATCACCAGGTAGGCCAGGGCATAATAGATGGCGGCAATATAGCCGGCTTCCTTGAGGGTCAAGATACCGATGAGGAAGTAGCCGGCGTGGGCAATGGAGGAGTAGGCCAGCAGGCGTTTGAAATCACGCTGGATGATGGCCACCAAATTCCCCAGAGTCATGGAGATGATGGAGAGGATGACCAGGGCCTTGGTGAAGCTGTAACCATAACCCGCGCCCAGGATCGCCAGGCGCAGCAGCAGGGCCACGGCCGCGGCTTTGGAGGCGGTGGCGATGAAGGTGGTCACCTGGTTGGCCGCCCCCTGGTAAACGTCAGGCGCCCAGAAGTGGAAGGGGAAGACGGAAAGCTTAAAGAAGAACCCCGCCAGGGCCAGCAGCAGACCCAAGAGGCCGATGGGGCTGGAGGCCAGTTGGGGCAGCTTGGGGAGAATATCGGCCAGATAGGTACTGCCCGTGGCCCCGAAGAGATAGCTTAAGCCGAAGAGCATCACCCCGGAAGAGACCGCGCCGATGAGGAGATACTTGATGCCCGCTTCCACGTCGATGCCGTCACCCCGGCGCAAGGGCACCAGGATATACAAAGAATAGGAAGAAAGCTCCAGGGCCACGTAGATGGTGAGAAGTTCCACGGAACTGACCAGGAGCATCATCCCGATGGTGGTGGTGGTGAGGAAGAGATAAAACTCGGCCTGGTCGCGTTCGGCGATCTGGGGCAGGTTGTGACAGATGGTCAACACCAGAAAGAAGCCCAGGGCCAGGGCGAATTTAAAGATCTGGCTGAAGAGATCCACCCGGTAGGCCTTGAAGAACAACTCCCCATGCTGGCAGAGACATAGGCCCGTGACCAGCAGTCCCCCTAAGCCCAAGGCCATGGCGATCTGGTAATCGGCTTTAGGCTCCGGCTTGCGTTTCAAGGTGAGGAAGAAGAACACCAGGGCCGCGCCCAAGTAGTAGAGTTCCGGTCCGAAGAGCATCACGTTCATCTTTTACATTCCCTGGAGGAAGGGGATTACCGCGGTTTTAATCATGCCTACCATGGTCTGGGGGAAGATCCCGAAAAAGACCAGGGTGGCGATGAGCATCATCCGGGGTAGACCCAAGAAGGGACTGACGTCCTCAAAGTGTTCAAACTTGGGATTAGGAGTATTAAAGAAGGTGGTTTGCACCACCCGCAGGGCGAAGAGGGCGCCCACTACCAAAGCGGCGATGGCCAGCAAGCCGTTGATCGGGAAAACCTTGACGGTGGCGATGAAGACCAGGAGCTCCGCCCAGAAACTGGCCATGCCCGGCACCCCTGCGCCGCAGAGGGCGGCGGTGATGAAGAAGGCCGAAGCTACGGGCATGATCTTGGAGAAGCCGCCCAATTCGTGAATATCCCGGGTGTGGGTGCGGTCATAAATATAGCCCACCGAGGAGAAGAAGAGGGCGGTCATAATGCCGTGGGCGAACATCTGGAAGACGGAGCCGTTGAGGCCGTCCACCGTGCCGGTGGCCAGCCCCAGGCAGACGATGCCCATGTGGGACACGGAAGAGTAACCGATGACGTACTTCAAGTCGGTCTGGGCCAGGCCCACGAAGACCCCGTAGACAATGCCCACGGTGGCCAGCAGCGCCATGAGTTGGGCCCAGTAATGAAAACCCTCGGGGCAGAGGTACATGGCCACCCTGAGGACCGCGAAGGAACCCAGCTTCATGAGCACGCCCGCGTGGAGCATACTCACCGCGGTGGGCGCAGCCACGTGGCCCACGGGAGACCATGTGTGGAACGGCCAAACCGCCGCCAACACCCCGAAACCCAGGAAGAGGAGGAGGAAGGCCGCCTTCTGAACCCAGGGGGAGAAGTGGACCCCGTGGAGGGCCAGCATGTTGAAGGTGTTGAGGCCGGAGGCGGCGTAGAGCATGAGGATGCCGGGAATAATGAAGCCGCTGCCCGCCATCAGGTAGAGGGTGAGCTTCATGGCCGCGTATTCTTTGCGGGTGGAGCCCCAGACCAGAATGAGGATGTACATGGGGACGACGGCGATCTCGTAGAAGAGGAAGAACATGAACATGTCATAGGACATGAAGACGCCGAAGACCCCGGTGACCAGGGCCAGGATCCAGATGAAGAATTCTTTGGTCCGGGTTTCCAACTCCCACATGGTGAGCACACCGGTGAAGATAACGATGCCGGTGAGCAGCAGCATGGGCGCGTTCAGGCCTTCCACCCCCACATGGTAGGCGATCCCGAAGGTCTTCACCATCTCGTACTTTTCGACGAATTGCAGGCCCCCCAGGCTCTTGTCATAGGCCACAAAGACAAAGATAGCCAGACCCAGGGAAATACCCGCGGCCACCAGGGAGACGGCCCGGATGAGGAACTTCTGCTCCTCCTTGAGCAACAGGAGGACCATCAGGCCCATCAGCGGCGAGATGAGCATGCACGACAATACCGGAAAAGTGGCAGCATGTTCGGTCATATCAGCGACCCATTAAGAGATATAGCCCGACCCCAGCCAGGACCAGGACCATGAAAAGCAGATTCAGTTGCACGAACGCAGTCTGGAGGAAAGACAGCAAGCGGCCGCTGCCGATGGTGGAGAAGGCCACCGCGTCGACGCCGCCGTCCACCACCCGCCGGTCGTTATAAGTAAAGATCCGGGAAAAAGTGCCGTAAATAACGGTGTTCAGGAACCAGCGCCAGAAATGGTCCATATACCATTTCTGGATGAAAAAATTCTCCAGGACCGGGACCTTCCTGATGAACCCCTGCCATTTGGCTGCAGGAGAGCCCCAGTCGAGCCAGGCCAGGCCGATGCCGGACAGGGCGCTGCCCACGGCCAGCACCAGGAGCAGATAGTTCATCTCGTGGGGATGGGATTCACCCAGCAAGAACTTCTCCAGTCCGGTCTGCATGAAGCCCAGCACGCAGGCAAACGCGGCCAGGACGATCAACGGGAAGGCCATGACCCAGGGAACCCCGTGATTGCCGTTATGGCCGTCGTGGTCATCATCGTGGGCGCCGTGCCCGTGGCCTCCCGGTTCCCGCACGTAATATTCTTTCCAGACCGGATTGTCATCCTTCCGGGGAAAGAGCATGACGAAGATTACCCGGAAGGTGTAATAGGCCGTGAGGAAGGCCCCGAAGAGCCCCAGGCCGACCCACAGCTTATTGGGCAGGTGCCACAACTGGGCCATGATGGCTTCCTTGCTGAAGAAGCCGGCAAAGGGGAAAATCCCCGCCAGGGCCAGGGCGCCGATGGTGACCGTGACCATGGGGATCATCAGTTTGCGGCCGCCGTCTTTGCTCATGACGAAGAAGTCATTGGTGCCGAAGTGGTGGATAAAGACGCCGGCACAGAGAAAGAGGAGGGCTTTGAAGGCCGCATGGGTGGTGAGGTGGTAGTAACCGGCGAACAGGGTGCTGCCGCCCAGGGCCGCGGCCGACAGGCCCATGGCCATGAACCCCAGTTGGCTCACCGTGGAATAGGCCCAGACCTGCTTGATGTCTTTGGCCACCATGCCGATGGTGGAGGAGAGCAGCAGGGTGATGGTGGAGATGACCAGCACCACGCTCATGGCGGTGGCGGAGGCGGCGAAGAGGGGGAAGAGCCGGGTAATCAGATAAATACCCGCGGCCACCATGGTGGCGGAATGGAGCAAGGCGGAAACCGGCGTGGGACCTTCCATGGCGTCCGGCAGCCAGACGTGAATGGGGAACTGGGCGCTCTTGCCGGCCACGCCGCAGAAGATCAACAGGGCGCAGAGGGTGACCTGGGCTTCCGATAACTTGTGGGTCAGCGCGGCGCCGTTGATATCAAAAATCCCCAGACCGGGGATATTGAGGTCCTTCATGAAGAAGGTGAGGAAGACCAAACCCATGAAGAAACCGATATCCCCGAAGCGGGTGACCACAAAGGCTTTCTTCCCGGCTTCGGACGCGGAAAACTTTTCGTACCAGAAGCCGATCAAGAGATAAGACGCCAGACCCACCAATTCCCAGGAGATAAAAAGCTGCAACATGCCGCTGGCTGAAACCAGGCTCAACATGGACATGCCAAAAAGAGACAGGTCGGCATAAAAACGGGCAAACCCCGGGTCCCCCTCCATGTAGCCGATGGAGTAAATCTGGATAAGCCAGGCGATGGTGGCGACGATGCACAACATCAAGAGGCTCACCGGATCGAGCAAGAAACCGAAGGGGACGATGACCGCGTCGGAAACCAGCCAGTTGACCTGGGTAATGATGGGCTTGGCCAGGGTGACGGCGTTGTGCAGCTTATAGAACAGAGACCAGGCCAGAATCAGGGGGATGGTGGAGCAGGTCAACGAAATGGACAGGGAGAGCTTGTGCCTTCTCCAGGTAAAGATCATGATTACCGCGAAGGAGAGCAGCGGTAAGGCGACGATGAGGAAACAGGACAGGAAGATGGGATCGCAGGAGCCCATGATTAACCCCTAAGCTCCGTGGCGTGCTCGATGTTGATACTCTTGAGCTTCCGGTACACGGCCACGATGATGCTCAAGGCGATGGCGGCCTCGGCGGCGGCCACAGCCATGATGAACAAGGTAATGACCTGGCCCACCGCGGGGTGGGGGGCCAGGAAGCGGTTGAAGGCCATAAAATTGATGCTGGCGGCGTTGAGGATCAGCTCCACGGAGATCAGGATGGCGATCAGGGAGCGCCGCGCCAGCACCCCGTACAGACCGATGGCAAACAGCACCAGGGCCAGGTAGAGGTAGGTTTCCAAATGATTAAACACCAGCATCATGGACCTCGAAATTAAGAGCTGCCGCGGCCGCCCCGGGCGATGACGATGGCGCCCAGCATAGCCACTAACAAGAGTAAAGAGACCACTTCAAAGATCAGGGCATAATTGGTGAGCAGATAATGCCCGATGGTGGTAACGGACCAATCGGTGCTCCGCTGGGCCGCGGGGACCCAGGTGGTCTTTTTGGTTAAGAGGAACAAAAAGACGAAGATCAGGCCCGCGCCGGCCGCCGCGCCCAGGATTTTGGTGAGCTTCCGGGGGGGGCGGGGCAGGTACATGGGCTCGGAGAGCATGATGGCAAAGCAAATAGCGATGCAGATGGCTCCCACGTAGATGAGGATTTCCATCAGGGCCACAAAGGGGCTGTTGAGGTAGAGGAAAAGCCCGGCCACCCCGATCAAGGCCAGGACCAATCCCAGGACGTTGTGGAAGATGTTGCGGGCGGCCACGGCGATCAAAGCGCCGACGATGGTCATCCCCACCACCATGAAAAAGGCGGCGGTGGCTACTCCCTGGGGGGTGAGAAAAGAGCCGAGGAAGTTCATTCTTTCACCTCTTCGCCGGCCTGGGGCTTTTTAGCGGCTGCGGCCGCTTTGGCCTTGGCCTCTTTGGCCGCAGCTTCAGCGGCAGCCGCGGCGGCGATCTCCTCCGCACTGGGAATGGCAGTGACGGGGAGGCCGGCGGCCGTCTGCCGCAGTTGCAGGATGACTAAATGGTCCAGGACCGCGTCTTCCCGGTGATATCCCGCCAGGCGGTACTCATCGGAGTACTCCAGGGCTGAGGTGGGGCAGACCTCGGTGCACAGGCCGCAGAGGCTGCAGTAATAATGCTCGTGGACGTACTTGGTGGCTCTTTTCTGCTTTTCCCCCGGAAACTTGATTCCTTCCACGGTGATGAGCTGGGAGGGGCAGATGCGGGCGCACATCTCACAAGCAATGCAGCGATGGGTCTGGGTCTCGGGATCGATGATGAGCCGGGGATAACCCCGGTATGCCGGGCTCATCTTGATCTTTTCCCGGGGGTATTGGACAGTGACGATGGGTTTGGTGAAATAGCGGATGGTGACCGCCATGCCCGCCAGCAGGCTCCAGAAACCCACCAGAATCTCTTTGAAGTAATTAATCATTGCGATTCAACCTTTATTACAGGCACGGTTCCTCAAAAGATTTTCAATGCCAGGGCGGTAAGCAGCAGATTGACAAAAGACAAGGGAATCAGGATCTTCCAGGCAAAGGTGACCAACTGGTCGAAACGCACCCGGGGAAAGGTCCAACGGAACCACATGATCAGGAAGATGAGGGCGTAAACCTTGAGCAGGAACCAGATCGCACCGGGGAGGATGGGTCCGTGCCAGCCCCCCAGGAAGAGGACAGTGGCCACCGCGGAAACAATGAACATGTTGGTGTATTCCGCAAGAAAGAAGAGGGCGAAGCGCATGCCGCTATATTCTGTATGAAACCCGGCTACCAACTCGGATTCAGCTTCAGGGAGATCGAAGGGGGTCCGATTGGTCTCCGCGGTGGCGCAAATGATGTAAAGGATGAAAGCCAGGGGCTGCACTAAAATGAACCAATAGCGGCTCTGGGCGACGACGATATCCGTGAGCTTAAAGGAGCCCACCATGAGGATGACGCTCATGACCGTAATCAGCAGGGGAATTTCATAGGCGATATTTTGGGCCACGGAACGGATGGCTCCGAAGACCGAATATTTGTTCTTGGAAGACCAGCCGGCCATGAGGATGGCCAGGACGGAAAGGCTGGAGAAGGCCAGGATAAGGATGATCCCCACGTTCAGGTCCTTGATGACCATAGTCTGGGAGAAGGGGATCACCAGGAAGGTGAGGAGCACCGGCAGAAAGACGACGATGGGGGCCAGGTAATAGATGGGCTTATCCACCTCTTCCGGGGTGATGAGCTCTTTGCCCATGAGTTTCACCGCGTCGCAGACGGTCTGGATGGCGCCGTGGGGCCCCACTTCCATGGGGCCGGGCCGAAGCTGCATATGGGCCGCAACTTTGCGCTCCATCCAGATGAGGAACAAGGCGTTCACCGAGACCAGGGCGATGACGCCGATGAGCCCCACGATCATCCTGACCCCTTCACTTCCCAAAGAATGCGTTAGCACGTCCATAAGTAGCTCGCAGTAGGTCCTTACCGGTCGATTTCCGGAATGACCACGTCAATGGAACCGAGGATGGCCACCACGTCGGCCACCAGGTTGTCTTTGAAGCTCTCCACCATCAGGCTCAAGTTGGCAAAGGACGGCACCCGCAGTTTGATCCGGTAGGGTTTGACATCTCCCTGGCTGACGATGTAGATGCCGAATTCGCCCCGGGCGGTCTCCACCGCGGTGTAGACCTCGCCCTCCGGGGGCTTGATGCGCTTGGGCACCTTCTCGGCCATGATGGGGCCTTTGGGGAGCTTGTTCAAGGCCTGTTCAATGATACGGCAGCTCTGCTCCATCTCCCGGAGGCGGACGATGTAACGGTCGTAGATGTCACCGTTTTCGCCGATGGGAATCTCAAAGTGAAACTGGGGATAGGCGGAGTAGGGCTCGCTCTTGCGGATGTCGTAAGGGATGCCGCTGCCCCTTAAGCTGGGGCCGGTGATGCCGTAAAGCTGGCACTGCTCTTTGGTGAAGAGGCCCACCCCTTTGGTGCGGTGGATAAAAATGACGTTCTTGGTCACCAGGTTGTCGTAGTCCGCCCAGCGGCTGCGGAGGCGGTGGATGAAGGCCCGGGTCCCGGAGATGAAATCATCGTCGATGTCTTTGGGCACGCCGCCGAAGCGGTAAAAGCAATAAGTGAGCCGGGAGCCGGTGAGGCTGTCCAGGAGGTCCAGGATGTGTTCCCGGTCGTCGAAGCAATAGAGGAAGGGGGTGAAGGCCCCCAAATCCATGAGATAGGCGCCGAACCACAGCAGATGGGAGGTGAGGCGGTTGAGTTCATTGGTGATCACCCGGATGTACTCGGCCCGCTCCGGCACCTCCAACCCCAACAGCTTTTCCACAGCCATGCAATAGCCCTGGTTGAAGGCCAGGGCATGGAGATAGTCCACCCGGCCCATGTTGGGCAGGAACTGCTGGTAGTTGCGGTTTTCGGCCATGTGCTCGTGGGCCCGGTGGCCGTAGCCGATGACCGGTTCCGCGGCGGTGATGTATTCTCCGTCCATCTCCAGCAGAACCCGCAAGACCCCGTGGGTGCTGGGATGCTGGGGACCCAGATTGAGGACAAAGGTCTTTTCTTCGATGCCTGAGGTGATCATTTGGGCGCTTCCGCCTTTGCTTCCGCCTCGGCGGGGAATTCTTTCCGCAAGGGGTGAATATCGGCATCCTCGGGAAGCAGCAGGCGCTTCAGGTTGGGATGGCCGGCGAATTTGATGCCGTAAAGGTCATAGACCTCCCGTTCGTACCAATCGGCCCCGGGAAAGACGTGGCTGATGGTGGGGGCCTCAGCGCCATCGGGGAGGACGGCGTGGACCGCAGTGCGGCACAATTCATAAAAATTGGCGAAGTGATAGACCAGGGTGAAGGCTTCTCTGGAGGTGTGCACCGCGGTGAGGGACTCCAGGAAGCAGCCCTCCTTGAGCAGGGCCTGGGCCACCGCCGGCATCTGCTCGGGGGTGGCGGTGACCTCCAGGTGATAGCCGGTCTTGGCGTAGTCCCCGGGGGCTACCTTCTCCAGATTCAGGGGCGACAGGGCCTGGGGGATACTTTCACTTAACATCGCGGAACTTCCTCAAGCGGCCCCGTTTGGTGATCTTTTCTTCCAGGAGCAAAATACCCTCGATCAAGCCCTCGGGCCGGGGCGGGCAGCCGGGAACATAGACGTCCACGGGGATGATCAGGTCGGCTCCGGGCACAATGGCGTATTGATTCTCATAATAGAAGGGACCGCCGGAGATGGCGCAGTTGCCCATGGCGATCACCCATTTGGGCGCGGGCATCTGCTCATAGAGACGGACCACCGCGGGGGCCATCTTTTTGGAGATGGTGCCGGCGACGATCATCAAATCCGACTGCCGGGGAGAGGGCCGAAAGACCCCGGCCCCGAACCGGTCCAGATCGAACCTGGAGGCGCCCGCGGCCATCATTTCAATGGCGCAGCAGGCCAACCCGAAGGTTATGGGCCACAAGGAGTTGGCCCGGGCCAGGTTCAGGGCCTCTTCCAAGAGGCCGAAGTGGATTAAGGGTTCACCTGTTTTCGCTTCCAACTGAATACTCCTCTGCACCAGGCATAGACGATGACCAGGGAGAGAATGCCTATGAAGATGGTGATTTCGATTAAGTCCCGCCAGACGTAGCCTTTCCCGTAAGCCAGCAGCACCGGGAAGAGGAAGAGTACATCTACGTCAAAGGCCAGAAAGAGCAAGGCGAAGAGGTAGTAGATGACGGCTACCTGGATCCAGGCGCTGCCGATGGCCGGCATGCCGCATTCATAAACCGCATCCCGGGTGGCGCCGAAACTCTTGGGCGCGATGAGGAAGGCGATAATAAGGGGCCCCATGGCGAAAAGGGCCGCGGCCAGCAGGTAAACCAGAACGAAGGAAAAATCGCTCAAGGCTGCAGGGATTTCCAATGCCCTATCTCCTTGTGCTTTTTTTAACAAAACCTCCGTTTTTATACCGCCTTTGAAAAAACTTAGTCAAGGGTTTTTTTCTGTACACCTGGAAAAATCCTGCAATAGGGTGTGAAGAGGATGACTATTCCCGGGATGGGCAAATCCCGGTAGTCTGCGAGATATATCTTTAAATGTCAGCTGAATATGCTTATAAGAGATGCCGGTTACGTGGGGCTGAAGAGGCAATTTTGCTGGAGGCGTATTCTAACCCATGGCCTCCTGGGGAGGAGCAGGGACAACTGCCGGAAAGATGATCTTAATACCGTTTTCGGTTTTCAGTTTTCGGTTTTCGGTAGAAAGACATCAAATTATCAATAAATTATAAGTTAATTTTGTTGCAGCAGAAACCGAACTTGGTATTAAGCCGTGGTTGGCAGCATAAAGGCCGGGAGTCGAGAATAAAGATAGTTTTTTTATCGAGAATTCTTATCGCTAAAAGCACCGATGTGCTAAACTCCGCCAGCTCAAATTTCAAGTTTTTCCTTAAGAGCGCCGACCGGTAAGCGAACTTGGCGTTAAGGCGGAAAAATAAAAGGCCATGAGGCAAATTCTGAAAAAAATGTCCACCAAAGTCTGGGCCGTTCTTTTCCTGATGATCTGGCTTTTTCCGGCTTCGGTCCCGGCTGCGCCCACTACTGCCACCCAGGCCCGCCGGGTGGTCCAGGGTTGGCTGGCCCGGGACGCCCAACCCCTGGGCACCATCCTGGGCCGGGAAGTGAGAGAGGTCCAATCCTTTCCGGATGAGCCACAAGGAATCACTTACTTTGTCGTTTATCTGGAGCCCCAGGGTTTTGTCATCGTTCCCGGTGACGACCTGGTGGAGCCGATCATTGCCTTTGTCCCCCAGGGGAAATATGATTCCTCTCTTAAAAATCCCTTGGGGGCGATGGTGAGCCGGGACGTGCCCCAGCGGCTGGCCCGGGTCCGGCAGGCCGAAGCCCGGGCCCAGGTGGAAAAGGTCCCTTTTCAGCCCACAGGTTCCCAAGAGCAGGCCTTAAGCAAATGGCAATCTTTGCAAAGCCAGGGGATGGAGTCCGGCCTCCTGGAAAACCAGGGGCAAGAGTCCGGCCTCCCCGCGGTTTCCGACCCCCGGGTGGACCCCCTGGTGGCGACCCGCTGGTCCCAGGACCGGGTGGCCGACTCGCCTACGGGTAAGGCTTGTTACAATTACTATACTCCGCCGTATGCCGCGGGCAGCGCCAGTAATTACCCTTGCGGCTGTGTGGCCACGGCCATGTCCCAGCTTATCCGGTATCACCAGTTTCCCCTGGCCGGGGTGGGGACCGCGAAATTCACCATCAAGGTG
>JAQTXE010000103.1 GCA_028688935.1 Syntrophales bacterium | reverse complement strand
CGCCTCTGCCCGCGCTCAGCCTGAGCCGGCTGCATCAGGTCTTTCCCGGGGAAATCCTTTTGGTTAAGGAACAAGACC
Organism: Syntrophales bacterium; assembly: GCA_028688935.1. Taxonomy (GTDB): domain Bacteria; phylum Desulfobacterota; class Desulfobaccia; order Desulfobaccales; family 0-14-0-80-60-11; genus SURF-52. Next base: position 12,699 of record JAQTXE010000103.1, on the reverse strand, counting down.
GGGTCACCAATCTGTCGGAGATGCCACTTAAGAACAAAGGGAGGGAATCTTAGGGATGTGGAACCTCTATCTACCTATTGCCGGTACTAGCATCAATATCGTGCTGCTGTTCGGTCTGGGAGGGGCCGTGGGCTTTCTCTCCGGCCTCTTTGGAGTCGGCGGCGGCTTCTTAATGACCCCGCTCCTCTTGATGGTGGGAATCCCCTCCACGGTGGCGGCGGCCAGCGATTCCAACCAGATCGTGGCCGCGTCCACTTCCGGGTCTTATGCCCACTGGCGCATGGGCAACGTGGACTTCAAGATGGGGTTTTTGCTCCTCATCGGGGGCGTAATCGGGGGCACCTTCGGAGTGCAAATCATCAAAGTGCTCCGGGCCATGGGCAACGCCGACTTCGTCATCAAGATCACTTATGTGCTCATGCTGGGGATCGTCGGCTTTTACATGTTCATGGAAAGCTTGCAGGCCCTCAGAAAGAAGGGAGTCATCGAAGCCAAAAAGGTGGAGGCGGAGCCGGGCCGGCCTTCCATCTACGTGCGTATGATCCAGGCCCTGCCCTGGCAGATGCGCTTTGAAAAATCGGGCGTCACCCTCTCCGTGCTGCTGCCCTTGATCCTGGGCGTCCTGGTGGGCATCCTGGCCGCCATCATGGGCGTGGGCGGCGGTTTTATCATGGTGCCGGTGATGGTCTACATGTTGCGCATGCCCATGCACGTGGTGGTGGGCACCAGCCTCTTCCAGATCCTGTTCACCTGCATCAACGTCACGGTCATGCAGTCCGTCACCAACCACAACGTGGACCTGGTGTTGGCCGTGATTCTCCTGGTGGGCTCCACCCTGGGGGCGCAGATTGGGGCCAAAATCAGCCAGCGGCTGCATGCCGACCAGCTCAAGATCCTGCTGGCTTCCATCGTCCTTTTGGTCATGGTGCAGATTCTGGTGAGCCTCATTCTCTCCCCTGCCCATCTCCTGGCGTATAAGGGAGGGCACTAATCATGCGGCGCTCTAACAACGGTTTATGGTGGCCGGGGGTCACCTTGTTTCTCGCCCTCTTACTGGGACCGGCGGGACCGGCCGCGGCGGCGTCCCCGGAATTGCGCCTGTCTCCGAACCAAGTGGACATCGGCACCTTTTTCGAAGGCGCGGCCGTAAAAATAGAGGGAACCATGCCGGCGGGGACCACGGCGGTGGTGGAAGTGGTGGGCAGCGAAGCCACGGAACACCTCCTGCGCAAGGGCCGCCGGGGGGGCCTGTGGATGTCCGTGGGAGAAATACAGGTGCATCACGCCCCCTCTCTCTATATGCTGCTCAGCAGTGCCGCGAAGATTCCGGAGTTCACCGGCGCCGCCACGCCTTGGGGTTTTGCCGCGTTAGCGAAACAGGTGACCTTCAGCGGCAGTTTGCAGCCCCAAGAAGAGGATAAGTTTTTTCAAGAATTTATGGGGCTGAAACAAGGGGAAAAACTTTACCGGGTTATGCCCGACGCCTTGCACACCTCGGCGCCCCAAAAGGGACAGGTGGCCTTCCAGGGGATGCTGCCCCTGCCGGCGAAAGTCCCCCCGGGCCAATATAAGGTGCGGCTGGCGGTGGTGGGCCAGGGCCGCATGCTGGCCCACCAGGACGCGGTCCTCACCGTAAAGATGGTGGGATTCCCGGCCACGCTCTCCAATCTGGCCCGGCAACAGGGACTCCTTTATGGCCTTGTGGCGGTGCTCATCGCCATTATCACCGGTTTTATCATGGGATTTTTATTTAAGGGAAAGACGGCGCATTGAGATGGGCGGACTTATATTCTCTCATAAGGCGATCCGTTGTATGATGCCGGGGAACAGCCTTACCTCTGTCTGAGGATAGAACCCGTGTTGGCGGCCCTGCAGAAACTCTGGAAAAAAGTCTTTAAACCCCCGGAAGAACTGATTACCTTTCCGGAGCTCTTCGAGCACTTCCAGGCGTTGCTGCAGGATCACCAGAAGGTGATGGAAATCATCGCCGACTTGGGGGAAAAATCCGGCGGCGATTACGTCTTTGACCGCAAATACCTGCAAGACAGCGTCAATGAACTGCACGTCTTGCTGTTACACCTGATCAAGGGGCTGAATTTGATTTCTTCCAACCGCTACCCGGACCTCTACACCACTCTGGACAGGATTTTTCTGCCCATCGATGCGGAGCTGCGGGGACGGCTCAGCCTGGCCGCGGAGATGCCCTATGTGGTGGGGCTGGAAGACCTGCCCGTGGATCACCCGGAGTTAACCGGGGGCAAGGCGGCCAACCTGGGAGAGATCAGCCAGCGCCTGCACCTGCCGGTGCCGCCGGGTTTTATCATCACCACCCGGGCCTTCCGCTACTTTCTCGAGCAAAACCAGTTGGAAGATCGCATCCATGCCCTGATCAGCGCCTGGCTGGGCCGGGAGGCGGACACCCTCCAGACCTCCCGGCAACTGCAGTACGGCTTGCTGGCCGGGGTCGTCCCCCAGGAAGTGGGCCGGGAGATCCGGCGCCGGACCGAAGCCGCGCCTTTTTGGGCGGTGCGGAGCAGCGCCCATGGAGAAGACGGGGAGTTGTCCTTCGCCGGGCTTCATGAGAGTCTCTTGCAAGTTCCGGCCAGAGGGGTGCCTGAGGCCTATAAAAAAATCCTGGCCAGCCTTTTTTCGCCGGAGGCCCTGAGCTACCGGCGGCAGATGGACATGCTGGGGGAGGAAGCCGCCATGGCGGTCCTCTGCCAGGAGGTCATTGCCAGCCGGGCCAGCGGCGTGGTGCATACCCTTAACCTGGAGGCCCCGGAAACGGAATGCCTCACGGTCTATGCCTATCCGGGGCTGGGCCGCCCGGTCATGGACGGCCGGGCCCAGCCGGACCGGCTGGTGGTGGAGAGGCAGGCGCCCCATCATATTAGATCCCGGGAAGTCTTCCCCAAGGAATATGTGGTGCGCCCGGCCCCGGGAGGGGGCGAAGAAGAGGTGACTCCTGCTCCGGAGGAACGGGACCTGCCGGCCATCAGCGACGCCACGGCGCAGACCCTGGCGCGCCTGGCCATTTCCCTGGAAAGATATTTTAAGCGGCCCCAGGAAATCGAATGGGCCCTGGATCAAACGGGCCAGGTCTGGATTCTCCAGTCCCGGGCCCTGGCTTTCTCGCAAATCTCTGACTTCCCTCCGGTGGAAGTCGCCGATTTGCGCGAGCGCTATTCCCTCCTCCTCCAGGATCAGGGGGTGGTGGCCCATGCCGGGGTGGGGGCCGGGCCGGTCTGGGTGGTGGAATCCGACGCGGACCTGGAACAGTTTCCCGAAGGCGCGGTGTTGGTGACCCGCTATACCGCGCCCTGGCTGGCCCGGGTGGTGCCCAAGGCCGCGGCCATCATCGCCGAGAGAGGCTCTCCGGCCGGGCACCTGGCCACCATTGCCCGGGAGTTTCGGGTGCCCACCCTGGTGGGGGTGGAAAAGGCCACCGGCGTCCTGACCCCGGGGACGGAAGTCACCGTGGATACCAATAACCGCCTGGTCTACGCCGGCCGGGTCCAGGAACTGCTGCACTACGAGCTGCTGGAGGCCACCAGCTTTGAAGACGCCTCCGAATTCCGGCAACTGCGGCGGTTGTTAAAAAGGGTGGCGCCCTTGCACCTCATCGATCCCCAGGCCCCGGATTTCACTCCCGAGGGCTGCCTGTCGGTGCACGACGTCATCCGCTTTGTCCATGAAAAGGCCGTCCAGGAATTGATGGACCTGCCCCGGTTTTTGAAACGCTTCAAAGGCGCCCAGCTCTGGACTCTGGTCTCCGAGGTGCCCATGGGCCTAAAGATCTGGGACCTGGGCGGCGGCATTGACCCGGCGGCCCAGGGCGGCGAAGTCACTGCAGCCCAGATCCGCTCTCTCCCCTTAAAAACCCTGTGGGAAGGAGTCTGCGCCCCCGGGGTGTGGAGCACGGAACCCATTCAGGTGGACTTCTCCGGCTTGATGTCCAGCCTCACCCGGACCACGGAAGCGGCCACCGCGGCCGGTTTCAATCTGGCGGTCATCACCGGGACCTACCTGAATCTGCACCTGCGCCTGGGTTACCACTTCAATCTGGTGGACGCGCGCATGGACGCCGACCCCCATCACAACCATATTTATTTCCGCTTTGTGGGCGGGGTGACGGACCTCACCCGCCGTTCCCGGCGGGCCCGGCTCCTGGCCGACATCCTGGCCAAGTACCACTTTAAAGTGGACATCAAAGGGGATTTGGTCATCGCCAAAATTCTGCATCTGCCCCAGGAAGAGATCCGCCGGCGCCTTCTGGTCCTCGGCCATCTCATCGGCTTTACCCGGCAATTGGATATGCAGCTGAAAAGCGACGAGGACGTGCCGGCTTATCTGGCAAAATTTCTTGAGCGCCTCCAGCCCTTAGTGGATCTGGAAGGATCTTAAGGAGGAAAAAATGGCCCAGAACAAATTGAGAGTATTGATCCTGGATGACGAGCCCATTGTCTGCAAGCGCCTGAAGCCCTCCCTGGAAAAATTGGGCTTCGAAGTGGACACCTTTACCCGGAGTTTCGAGGCCATGCAGGCGGTGGAAAAGGCCGCCTACGACATCATCGTCACCGACCTGAAAATGGAAGGCATGGACGGCATGCGCTTCCTCCAGGAGGCGAAGAAGCTCTATCCGGAGACGGAAGTCATCGTCATCACCGGCTTTGCCACCATGGAAACCGCCAAGGAATCCTTCAAGAAGGGGGTCTTCGATTTCATCGCCAAGCCCTTCAACCTGAATGAGATTCAGAAGGTGGTGCAGCGGGCCGCGGACAAGATTCGGAGCGCGGGCCAATAATCCAAGAATCGATATGAGAAATTAAAGGAGGATTTACTGGTGATCAAAGCTTTGGTCTCCATTGAAGTGGATTTGGCTGCCAGCCGGACTGTCCGGTTTGCCTGCCAGTTGGGGAATTTCATGCCGGTGGAATTGCATCCGGTGTACATCAAAGAAGCACCCCCCCGGGAGCTCTCCATCGGTTCGGGTTGGGCCCGGCATCACTGGGAAAAGGAGCTCATCCGGGAGGGCACCGCCGAGATTTCCGAGTGGATGGCCTCGGAAATCGATTACAGCCCGGAGGTTAAGGTGATGGAACCCCGGGTGGTTTGCGGCGATCGGGACGCGGAACTGCTGCGGTTCATGGAGGCGGAACCCTTTGATCTGTACGTGGAGGGCGCGCGTTTCCCCTGGAACCAGGCTTCGCTTTACCAGCAGATCCATTCCCGGCTTTTCCAAAAGGCCCCGGCCATCGCCCTGGCCCCGGTGTTGCGCAAGATTTACCGCTTGCTGGTTCTTGGTCTGGATGCCGGCGGCGCCATGGCCCTGGCGGAAGTTTTGCCCCGGCTGTGGTCCAAGTGTTCCATTCCCGTGTCCCTGGGCTTATTGGAGGGACGGGAGCAGACTTTGCAACCGGCGGCCCAACGGATGCACCAAGCCCTGGAGGCGGTTCAGTGCCGGGTGGATCAGGAAGAGGTGTTTTCTTTCTTCCCGGAGCCGCCGCCGGATGAGTACCTGAGAAAATACGGCCTGGTGGCTCTGGCTCTGGAGCGGGGTATCAGCAAAGACAGCCCCTATCTGGAGTGGTTATCCCGGTTCAAGGTGCCGCTGCTCCTGGTGCTTTACTAAATGCGCAATTAGCGGAGGGGGTAAATCATGAGAATCCTGTTTGCCGGAGATGAACAGCCCTATAGCGCTTATGCCCTCAAGGAGGCGGCCCGGCTGGCCATGAACACCTGGGCCGACGTGAATCTATTGGGGATCCAGCCCGGCGGCGGCTCCGCCGCGCCGGCCCCCGCCCTCAATCTGGCCCTCACCAGCTACCGGGAGACCTTTTTAAACAGTTGGGAGGGCGAAGGCTCTCCTTACGCCAAGACCAACTGGCAGTACGAGTGGTTTCCGGTTACAGAAGGCGTTCTGGAAGAAAGGCTGGTCTGCCGGGGCAGTAAGAAAGATTTTAAGGTCCACCTGCGGCTGGGAAACCCAGCCGCAGGTATCCTGGCGGAAGCCCGGGAGGAGGGCTGCGATCTCATCGTCCTGGGCTGCTCCCGGGGCGGCGCCTGCCAGTGGGCCGGCTCCCCCGGCGTGCCCCAGAAGGTGGCCGCGGACGCGGATTGCTCCGTGCTCCTGGTCAAAGAAGAACAGCCCATTACCCGGATTTTGGCATGCCTGGACCAGACCCACGTCAGCCAGTCGTCCCTGGAAATTTTGAACCAGATGGTCACCATCCACGAGGCCCAATTGGAGGTCATCGGCCTCAACCCCGAGGGCGGTTTGAAAAAAGAAGTCTATACGCGCTTGATCGAAGTGGGCGATTATTACCAGGCCCGGGGCATCAAAGTGAACACCAATATCGCCGAAATTGCCGATTTCGAGTCCATGCTGTCCGGCGAGGCCCAGCAGGATCTCCTGGCCTTGTGGATGGGCAAGAAGTCCCTGTTGCAGCGGTTCTTCCCCCGGGACTGGGTGGGCCGCTTTGTGGCCAAGTCCCAGGCCTCGGTGCTGGTCATGCGCTAAAAGATGATTATCTTGTTCAGCAGCGCACCTTTATTGCCTGGTAAATTTCCTCGATCCCGTTAAGGAGTAGTCGTATGAAGATTCTGGTGGGCGTGGACAAAAGCGAAGAGTCTCAACAGGCCCTGCGATTTACCTGTCATTTGCTGGAGCATTTTGCCGCGGAAGTGGACGCCCTCTACGTCAAGCCCGACGTGGTGGAAATGACCATGGAAGGCGGTTATGCGCCTTTCACCACCCGGGGTCAGATCGAGCAGGAGGTAAAAAGGGACGAAGACACGGTGTTGGACGAAATTATCGAGGCCTGCGAGATCTGTATCGGGGGAAAAGTTCCTTGTGAACCCCAGGTGGCGGTGGGTGACCCCGCCGCAGAGATCCTCCGGGAGGCGGATGCCGGCCAATACGATATGATCGTCCTGGGGGGCCGGGGGCGTTCGGCCTTAAAGGGCCTGCTCCTGGGCGCGGTCTCCGTCAAGGTGTTGCACCATGCCAAGCAGCCGGTGCTCATCGTCCGTAATTACCGGGAAATCGAGCGCCTCCTGGTAGCCTACCGGGGCTCCCACTGCGATCAGGGGGCCCTGGAATACATCGCCCCGCTTTTCGCCAAAAAGCTGCCGGAGATCACCATCGTGCACGTGCAGGAAACGGCCCGGGGGGAGAGCGAAGAGTTCGCCCAGGCCTGCGTCATGACCGGCAGGGACACCCTGGTGAAGCTGGGCTATGAGCCGGTCACCAAGACGGCCCAGGGCGATTTCGAGGAAGAGGTCCTCAAGGAAGTGGCGGTGGGGCGCTATGACCTGGTGGTGCTGGGGGCTTATGGGCATGAACGCTCCAAATACCTGCCGGTGATCAGCGACGAGGCCCTCAATCTGGCCCGCCTGACCACCAGGCCGGTCCTGGTGTTCCGGGCAGTCTCTGAAGAATGATGCTTTAGCCATGGCTGGGCCTTAACTAAGGCCGCAGATTCAGGTGGCGGGGAAAACCGTACCTCTTCCGGGGTTGACTGCATCTTGGCTGGGGCCAGAGTGAAGGGGCGGGGAGATGAAGCGAGGGAAATTCAGCCTTAAACACGCAGGGGTATTAAAGGTAGCTTGCCGGGGCAAACGCCGTAATTTTCGCCTAGAGAGTTAGGTTGATGGCAGACACTAGTTCCGGATAAAGATCCACCAGACACATCGGGCAGACGCTATGAGAAAACAGGGTTTTTTCTCCTTGCCGGATTTCTTTCACATCCTGCCACTCCCCCGCGTCATTTCTTACTCTTTGGCACGAACAACACTGAATAACAATTTCTTTGCCGTTACACCATATGTCTATCATAATTTTTCCCCCTATTAGTTCATAGAGATTCACACACCATGGGGAGCGGATACTTCCTAAGACTTCCCCTTCCCAGTTTCTGCTTGTGCTTTTTGATAATATAAAACCGAATACAATCAAGACAATAGGTATAACTACCCATTTTTATCTAGGTAATAATGCCTAAATTAATGCACCTTTACTAAATATGCTTTGATGATTCGGTTTAGGCGATTACAATAAAAGAGAAATCCTGACATTGGCAAAGGATCGTTAAAGAAAGCTGGGAGATTGAAGGGCAGTTGCGGTTAGGCCGTTTGCCAGACATCTTTTAGCATGGTTTTTTCCCTTAAATTTGGCTCTGGAGAGGATAATTCCAGGGAGCGGGAGAAGCTATGCCCTTGACGGATGATCAGTTCAGAATTAGAAGGTTTCGGCTGGCGGGCGGCGAAGATATCAAAATCTACTGCAAGTTGGTGAAATTTCGCCCGGGGCCGGCGGCATCATTTAGCCTTTATGAAGATAACCGGGGTTTAAAATGGCTGGATATTGCCATTAATGATCAATCCTGCCTGATACCGGCAACCGATACCTCCTTTGAACAACAAGTGGCTGAGGAACTATTAACCCTGGGCTTCAATAAATATAGTGGTTAATATTCGACTTACATTGCCGGCATGACACGGCGGCTTGGCAAACATCAGTATCCGGGCCTCAACGTTTGCTGAGTTTAATTTAGATAAAGTGCCATAATTTTCAGGGGGACCAAAAATCTTCCGAAAGTAATTATTTGACAAAAAACTTTGTTTTTATAAAATTTAATAAGCACCTCAGTTAGAAACGTTGCCATAGCTAGGCCAGCAGGGGAACGAATTGCCGGTCGTTCCCCTTTTTTTTAACTGGGGAGCGCCCCGATAACACGGGGGGTGAATTTTCGGAGGTTTGAAGAAATGCGAGTAAGAGGTAAGGTCAAGTGGTTCAGCGATGCCAAGGGCTATGGGTTTATTTCCCAGGAAGACGGCCCCGATGTCTTTGTGCATCACAGCAACATTGCTGGGGAAGGGTTCCGCACCCTGGAAGAAGACCAGGAGGTGGAGTTTGAGATAGTGGAGGGCAAGAAAGGACCTCAGGCCCAGAACGTGGTAAAAATATAATTTCTGCCCTTTCTTTCCATGGAGGGAGTCTGGCAGCAGTTTTTCTGCTTTTCCGCAGGCTCCCTATCTGCCAATCACCGGCCACCGGTTCCACTGCGAGTTGACCGCTTGGCCCCTAAAGTTATGGCGGCGGCCTTCCGGGGCAACAGCCCCGGTGACGGCTCTCCCGGCGGTTAAAGATCAGCCGGGCGAAGTCGAGTTCCCACACTCCCCGCCTCAACCCCCAAAAGGAGGGATATATGTCTAAAGTAAAAAATGGTGATTACGTACAGGTGCACTACACCGGCGCCCTGGAAAACGGCGACGTCTTCGATAGCAGTGAAGGCAGAGGTCCCCTGGAGTTCCAGGCGGGCGGCGGCATGGTTATCCCGGGGTTCAATGACGCGGTCATGGGTATGGCCGTCGATGAAGAAAAGAAGGTGGTCCTGCCCCCGGATCAGGCCTATGGCGAACGGCGGGAGGACCTGGAGCGGGAATTTGACTGCGAGATGCTGGGCGGCCAGAAGGTGGAAGTGGGCCAGATGCTCCAGTTTTCCAGCCCCCGGGGGCCCATGCCCGCCAAGGTCCTGGATGTGGGCGCGGACAAGTTCAAGGTGGACTTTAACCATCCCCTGGCGGGGCAGACCCTGGTGTTTAACATCAAGCTGGCGGGCATCAGCGATCAGCCCACCCAGCAAAGCTGTGGCTGCGGCTGCTCCTCCACGGACTGCGGCTCCACCTGCGGTTAGGGCCGCATCCCCGGGGAAAGGGCCCTCTTTTTCCCGGGAAATTTCCTGACAAAAAGGGGAGGAGCCAAGGGTTAGCCCTTTGCTCCTCCCCTTTGTCTGAACAACTCCAGATAAACTTTACTGGTTGGTATTCGGGTTGGTGGCCTGGGAATTCATGCCTCGGCCCCGTTGACCCCGTTGCCCTTGCCCTTGGCCTTGGGCATTCATGCCCCGGCCCTGACCGCGATTTTGGTACCCCGGGTAATAGGGACAATTGGCGTTGCCCTGTCCCCGCCCCTGCCAGTTGCCTTGGGAGGTTTGGTTCATCCCACAGGGGCCGCGGCCGCCGCCGCCCGGACCCCGGCCTTGGGCCCAACCCAGGGGCGCCCAGAGCAAGATGCTTGCTAAAACCAGAGCCAAACCGGCAAGCACTTGTTTATTATTCTTCATGGTAAATCTCCTCTACGCGTTATCTTTATTAAGGTAAGTTTTTCAGTCCCCGGCGGCTGGCGGAGGAAGGGGAGCTCCCTGGGGCGGCCCCGAACCTGGTCCCATGCCCGGACCCCGGCCCATACCCGGCCCCCGGCCCATGCCTGGGCCGCCACCGTGCGGTCCCCGGGGACCCATCATGCCACCGCCCCAGCGGCCTCCCCGGTGATGGCGCTGCAGCCGGCGGTCCACCAGGTTGATAAAGGCCGCTTGCTGCTCCGGCCGTAGATGTTTTTTACACTCCAGCAGAAAGCGCGCCACCTCTTCCTCCAACTGGCCTTGCTGGGCGCTGATCTCCCGGATCTTGGCCTGGATGGCGCTCCACTCGGGTTTGTCACCTTTGAGCAGGTCAAAGAGCTCCTGGCGCTTGGCCATCATCTCCCGGCGCAACTGGTGAATCCGCCGCCGATGCTCCGGGGCCAGCCGGCGCAGGGTCTGGCGCTGCTCCTGATCCAGATTCAAGGCCCGCCACAGGTCCCGCAGGCCCATGGGCCCCGCCGCCGCCTTGCCGCTCACCTCTTGCCGGTCCTGGGACCGCAAGTAGGCAAAGACGCCGATGGTCCCCAGGTTGAGAGCCAAGGCAAATATCACCAGGTATAATAACCAGTTCCGCTTCATGAGCCGTTGATCTCTTCCGCCTGGTAGGAGACCATCACCGCACCCAGGGACCCCTGAGGGAAGTCATGGAATTCATCCAAAGCCAGGACTTCGCCGTTGCTGCTGCTGACTTGGGCCACCTTGGTGGAGTAAGGATAAAAATTCTGGGCCAGGGTGCCGCCCAAGACGATGCCGATAACCAGTGACGCGGCCATGGCCAGGGACTGCCACCAGTAGCGCCGCCGCGGCTGGAGCCGGTCCAGCACCCGTTCCGGCAAGCGGGCCGGCACCGGCGCTTCCAGGGTCCCCAGGGCCGCGTCCAGCCATTGCAGTACGGCCAGTTCCCGGGAGCAGTCCGGACAAACCTCCAGGTGCGCGGCCACCTGGCGGTTCTCTGCCGCCGTCAGTTCGCCGTCCAGCCACGGGGATAATTGCTCCCGCACTTGCTCACATGCCGTTTTCACCGGTTACCTCGTTCTGGTAAAAAATACTTCTGTTAATTAGAACACCTAAAGCCGGATAATCCGGCGCGGGGTTAAATTTTTTCTAGGGTGTAAGGGTTCAGGGTCTTTAGGACTTTGTCCCCCCAGGCAGACCGGGCCGGCTGAACCTTGACGCTTCCCCCCGGACTCCGCCGCCCTGCCCTTGACGTCCCGGTTGGTTATGTTTAATTTGCCAATTAAAGTTTAGTACACCTTATCTTAAAATTCCAGAGCCCAAGGAGGCAATCATGTTATCACTCATTCCCGCGGATCTAAGCAAGCTCTCCAAAGAAAACCTGAACCAGGAGCTGCTACGCGTCGCCATCATCGCCGAACTGGACGCCATTAACCTCTATGAGCAGCTGGCGGCCCTCACCGATAACGCCGATATGAAGGCGGTCTTCCTGGATATCGCCAAGGAAGAAAAAACCCATGTGGGGGAATTCCAGACCATGCTGCTGCGGCTGGACCAGGAACAGGTCCAGGAAATAGAGCACGGCAAGGAAGAAATCAAGGAACTTACCGGCAGGTAGCTAAGTCAGGGGCCAGGGGCCAGATGGTTTCGGGCTTTTTCCCCTGGCCCCTGGATAGGGGGGCCGACCCATAAACCCCTTATAGAAAAGGGACACGGAGGCTTTAAGTGCCCCCGTGTCCGTGTTCCGGCCTTACTCTAATTTTCCGCCCTTCTCTTCTTCAGTCACCTTTTCCTCACCCACCATCTCCTTATACCATTCCGAGTGGTGCTTCTTGGCCCAGGGCCGGCTCACTTTGCCGTCCACCATGGCGCTCCAGGTCCCCGGGTTGGCGATGGTGCCCAAGTAGGCATGGGCGATGATCGCGGCCACGAAGACGATGGCGAAGAAGCCGTGGACCGTGGACAGGAAACAGTTAAGGGTCAACGGCAGGCTGGTTTTGAAAATGAGCAGGATGCCCGTCAGGCCCATGATCAGGCTTAAGCCCACCGTCAGCCAGAAGAAGATTTTCTGGCCGGCGTTGAGCCTGCCCGCCGGCACCTCCACCTCTTTGCCGCCCATATAGCCGCCGCGCTTTTGCAGCCATTCCTTATCATAGGCCACAAATTTGGCGTCCTTAGACCACAGGCCCAGGCTGGCGATGGAGGCGGCCACAAAGATGAGCCCCGCCACCCAGTGGAGGATGACTGCGGCATTCTGGGAACCGAAGAACATCCGCAGCATGGAGACGTTGTTGTAGAAGAAAATATATCCCGTAAAGGTCAGGATCAGGAAGGTGGTTAGGCGGACCAGGTGGGTCCAGCGTTCCGCCAGGGAAAACCGCTGGATTTCCCCGGGCGCGGCATAGAAGTCCGCCACCTTGGGGCCTTGCCCGGTGTAATGCAGCACCAGGACGAAGACCAGGAGCAAGATCCCCCAACTGACATAGGGCGTCAGATAGAGCTGGTGAATCTGGTTTAAGGTGTAGGCCCAGGGCTGGCA
>JAQTXE010000102.1 GCA_028688935.1 Syntrophales bacterium | reverse complement strand
CTCTCGGCCAGGGCCAGGAAGGGATGGCCTTGCACTCCGGCTCCGGTTCCCCCGGGGTCCAGGATCAGGAGGCCGTGCTCGCCGCCGAGGGCCAGGCAGGCTGCTGGGGCTTCGGGCTGATGGCGGGTCCAGAAGACCCGGAGTTCTTCTAGTCCCTCTGCATCAGGGCCGGAGCAGACCTTTAAGACATGGACCGTGCCGTCGGGATATTCCAGCCGCAGAGTCCGGCCCCGCCAGATGGGGGAGAGCACCGTAAGACGCTGCCGGGGCAGGCCCGCCGGAACATTGGGGCAGGCGCTGACTTCGTAGTCGATAAAGCTTTTCATAACAACTTTAGGGAATTAGGGATGTGAGGTAAGGGGTCAACATCTAGAGGCACGCCCCCCTAACCCCTAAATCATCCCTCCCGGCAATCCAGCAGGACCTTGAGGACGCCGGGGCGTTGGGCCCATTCCAGGGCCTCCACTCCCTGGGACAGGGGAAACCGCCGGTCGATCAAGGCCCGGTAATTGATCAAACCCCGGGCCAACATACGTATGGCCGGGCCCAAAGGACCGCAGCGGCTGCCCAGCAGACGGACCTCCGGTACCACCAGGTGCGCGGAATTCAGGGGGTAGCTGCCGGTATAAGTGCTTTTTAGGATCACCGCGCCCCGGGGCCGCACCCGGGATAGGGCCAGGTCCAAACCGGCTGGCGCGCCGCTGGCTTCCACCACCACTTCATAGTCTCCAGGCGGCAAGTCTTTCTCCAGGAAGGTGGTTATGCCATAGGATTGGGCCAGGGCCAGGTGGGCCTCATGGTGTCCCACCAGATGGACTTCCGCCTTGCTTAAGGACAGGGCCCAGGAAATCAACAAGCCTAAGCGTCCGTCACCCACCACCAGCAGGGGGGAATTATAGGGGGGGCGCACCGCCTCCATGACCACCATGGCCGCGGCCAGAGGCTCGGTAAAGACCGCGGCTTCGTCCTCCACCTGGAGGGGGACGGCCACCAGGTTGGCCTGGGGCAAGGTGAGGTAAGGAGCGAACGCGCCGTCCCGATCCTTGATGCCGATTACCTGCCGTTCCCGGCAGTGGCGGGACATGCCCTGACGACAGAGATCGCAGCGGCCGCAGGTGACGTTGATCTCGCCCACCACCTTCCGGCCATACCAGGACGAATCCCGGGGTCCGGCCACCACCCCCACGAACTCGTGGCCCATGACCCCTTGGAAGTCATGATAACCCTGGAGGATCTGCAGGTCGGTGCCGCAAATCCCCGCCAGGTGCACGCGGATCAGCACTTCCCCGGGACCGGGCTCCGGCCGGGGCATTTCCTTGACGGCAACTTGCCGTTCTGCGTTGATTTGGAGGGCGAGCATAAATCAATGATACAGTTTTTGGTTTTTAGTTTTTAGTTTTTTGTTCAAAGAAAAGAATCCATCAATAGGCCAGTTAGCGGGAAGGGATCATTTTTTCCTTAACCGCGTCGGCCTCGGCCAGCACTTCCAGGGTCTGAGCCACGGTCCGCTCCCAATTCAAATGAGCCACGGCCGTGGCCGCGGCCCGGCGCACTTCCGGGTCCCGGCCCCGGTGTAAATATTCCTCCAGGGCCAGCCCCAGGGCCGCGGTATCATGGGGCACGGTTAAAATTGCGCCGTTGTTTCCGGGGGTAATAAACTCCCCTGCGCCGTTGGCCGCGGTGGTCACCACCGGACAGCCGCAGCCCAGGGCCTCCAGGACCACGTTGCTACAAGGATCGTAAATGGTGGGCAGGGCCAGGACCGTGGCCGCCTGGTAAAAAGAAACGGTGTCCGCCTGCGCACCCCAAAAACGGACCCGGTCCGCCACTTTTAGACGCTGGGCCATTTGCTGGTAGCGCCCCGATCGGCCCTTGCCCACCACCCACAGGAGGCTGTCCCGGTCTTTCAGACCGGCAAAGGCCTCCAGGAGATAGGCCAGGCCTTTGCGGACAAAGCCGGAGCCCACGAAGAGCACCACTTTGCCCTTATCAGCTAGACCGAGCCGGGATTTAAGGGCCTTGGTCTCCGGCTCTGCCCCAGGCTGGAATTTCCGGTGGTCCAGGCCGTTATAGATGACCCGGATTTTCTCCGGGGCCAGTCCGTAATGCTCCTTAATCTCCCGTTCAACCTGCCGGGAATTGGCGATTACCCGCAGTAACCGGGGATCGGTAAACAGACGTTGTTCCAACCATAACAGGACCCGGTGGAAGAGGCTGAATTCCTGGCCCAGGCGGGCGAGGGGAGTTAGATATGGAGCCCGACGCCGCAGCCATTCCCGGTGGCAGCCGTCCCCGGCCCGGTAAACCTGAGGAGAAAGGGTGCGTTCCAGGCTGAAGACCAACTGGCCCGGCGTTTGTTGCAGCCGCCGCCGCACGTTCAAGGCAAAGCTAAGGACCCTGGCGGTCTTCCCGCCCCATACCGGAACAGGGACAAAATCAACCCCCGGTCCCAGCAGCTTGTGTGCGGCCTCCGCTGCATCCTTCCCGTAAACCGTGACTTCATGACCCGCCCCGGCCAGGCCCCGGGCCAGGTTGATCAGGGTGGCTTCCGCGCCCCCCGGCGCGCTAACCTGGTATCTGAGAAGAGCGATTCTCATGAAAGTGAGCAGTAAGCAGTGAGCAGTCCATCATCCACCAAAATGGCGGGTCATTGTCTCTATAACCTCATCCGCGGTGATTTCCACCAGGCAGCGGCTGATCTTGGAGCCTTCGCAGCCGTCTTGGCCGCAGGGCAGGCAGTCCCAATCCTTCTTGATCACCAGGTGGCCTTCGCCCCAGGGGCCCCAGTTGAAGTCGCCGGAAGGCCCGAAGAGGGCTACTGCCGGAGTACCCACGGCCGCGGCCAGGTGCATGGGTGCGCTGTCCATCCCGAAAAAAAAACGGGCCTGGTGGATGAGGGCCCCCAGTTCTTTAAGGGTCAATTGACCCACCAGATTAATGGGAGTGGTGCGACATTCATGTAGAATCGCGGCCACCAGTTCCTGTTCATGGGCAGCCTGGGAGCCGGTAAGGATCACGGGCAGATGTTTTTCCTCTTGGAGAAAGTCGATGATCCGGGCGTACCCTTGCGGCGTCCAGCACTTGAAGCGCCAGCCCGCGCCGGGGTGCAGGACCACGAAGCCCCCGGGTTTGAGAGAATGAGCCGCCAGTAATTCCCTGATCCTGGCCTCTACTTCGGGTTTCCAGAAGAATTGCAGCCGGGGAGCCCGGGGCGAAATCCCTAAGGCCCGCACCATCTCCAGGTTGTGTTCCACCAGGTGCATCCTCAGGGGCGGCGCCGGCAGCATCCGGGTAAAGCAGAACCGGTGCCAAAAGGACCGGCCCCCGTAGTTAAATCCCAGGCGCTCTTTAGCTCCCGTAACCCACGACAAAAAAGCCCCCCGGTCCCCCCCGGAGAGTTCCAGCACCAGGTCGAAGCGGCCCCGGCGCAACTCCCGGAGAAAGGCCAGAGTGCCCAGGAGGGTCGAGCCCCGCCGCTGGGCCACATAGACCTTATCCAGCAGGGGGTGGCCGGCGATCATCTCTTCCGTGCCCTGGGGCACCAGGTAGCTGACTTGTGACCGGGGCCAGGCTTCTTTCAAAGCCGCCAACACCGGGCTGCTCACCAGCACGTCCCCGGGCTGCTTCAGCTTGATCACCAGGATGTTATTAGGGATTTGTTCCATGAAAATCGACTATCTACCTCTTATTATACCTCACGCAAAGACGCCAAGGCGCAAAGGCGCAAGAGTTTTTCAATAATATAATTCTTGGCGTCTTAGCGTCTTTGCGACTTTGCGTGAGATAAACATAAGGAGGAGTAGGCGCTTAAAACTCATCAGCCGCCCGGGCCTGTTTAGGCCCCATGGCCACGCCCCGTTTGGAGGCCCGGATAAATTCCAGCAGGTGCGCTACCTCCGGGGTTAGAGGGACCTCGGCCTCCACCTGCTCCAGGGCCTGCTTCAGATTGGTGCGCCGCCCGAAAAGGAGGCGGAAGGCCTGGCGGATGGGGCCGATTTGGTCCTTACCAAAACCGGCCCGGCGCAGGCCCACCAGATTGACGCCCTTGACCACGTGGGTGTCGTCGATGTTGCTATAGGGCGGCAGATCCCGGGAGGCCCGGGCCCCGCCCCGCATCATCACCAGGGTGCCCACCCGGATGAATTGATGCAGCAGACAGTTGGCGGAGATGAAGGCCCGGTCTGCCACTTCCACGTATCCCCCCACCAAGCCGCCGTTAACCACGATGACGTGATCTCCCAAGACCGCGTTGTGGGCCATATGGCTCAGACCCATGAGGAAACAGTGGTTTCCCACCCGAGTGGCGCTCCCCGGCTTGGTGCCCCGGTGGATGGTGACATATTCCCGGAAGAGGTTGTGATCGCCGATTATGGTATAGCTCTCTTCCCCTGTGAAGGCGTAATCCTGGGGCTCATGGCCGATGATGGCGCCGAAGCCGATGAGGTTGTTGGCACCCATGGTGGTATAAGGGCCGATATAGGCGTGGGCCTGGATGCGGCAGCCGGGACCGATGCTGCAAGGGCCGTCGATAATCACCCCTGGTCCCACTTCGACGTCCGGCGCCAGTTCCACGTCCGGGGCGATTTTCGCGCTGGGATCAATGAGCATCTTCTGCAACTCCCCGTTTCAATTCCCGCAGATAATGGTATTTCAAGAAATTATAGCGGCTGGCTTGCAGGGACAAATTTAACCCCAACTTACCCTCCAGAAAACCCCGCTTCAGCACAAAAAGCTTAAAAAAATGGAGGGCCGGACGCCACAGGAGTTCCCCGGGCCAGGGACGGCGGCCGGCTTTCCGCATCTCCCCCGCGGCCAGGCGGGCGTAGCGGTCCTGGCGGGCGGCATATTCACTAAGATTATTATAGGAATAATGCTCCAAGGGCGTCTGCAACAAACCCACCGGTCCGGCCACCACTACTTCCTCGTGCACCTCCCGGTCCCGGAAACGCCCCTGGCCGCGGCGAAAAAGCCGCAGGGTATGATCCGGGTACCAGCCCAGGTGCCTGATCCAGCGGCCGCCCACGTAGTTTTTCCGGGGTATTTTGTAGCCGGCCAGGGGGCCGTCCGTATGCACCACCTTTAGTATTTCCTGGCGCAACCCCTCCGGCACCCGCTCATCCATATCCAGGGAAAAGA
This sequence comes from Syntrophales bacterium, assembly GCA_028688935.1. GTDB lineage: Bacteria > Desulfobacterota > Desulfobaccia > Desulfobaccales > 0-14-0-80-60-11 > SURF-52. The sequence continues at coordinate 7,774 of JAQTXE010000102.1, read as the reverse complement.
CCCACTCCATGCGGGCCTGCTCCAGGGCGAAGTTTTTCGTGCCCGCAAATCCCCGCCAATCTATGGTAAAGATGCGGTCCGTGAAGTTCCGGGCCAACTCCAGGGTGCGGTCCGTGCTGCCGGAATCCACTACGATGATTTCATCGGCAAAGCTCACCGACTCCAGGCAGGGGACGATATTGGCCTCTTCATTGAGGGCGATGACGGTGACGGAAAGCCTCATGAGGACTGTTTTCCATTTTCCGTTTTCCGTTTTCCGTTCCCTTTACGAAAGTCATTAAATATTTTACGGACAACGGAAAACTGATAACGGAAAACTTTTATTTCAGTGGTTTGGCCTCGTCGATGAGCATGATGGGGATGTCGTCCTTGATTTCGTAGAGCAACTTGCACTTGTCGCAGATGAGGCCGTCGCCTTTGTCATTCAAGTGGATGTCCCCCTTGCATTGGGGGCAGGCCAGGATGTCCAACAATTCTTTGCTGATGGCCATGGCGTCTCCGTTTGCTAGATATTATCAGCTAATTTGTCAGGTTTCATCATACCAATTATTGACTGATGGTCACAAGGATTTCTCCACTGCGGCCTCTACCGCCTCAGGGGCCAGGTCCGTGAGGCAGCGGGGCTCCGGGCAGCGGCGTTTAAAGCAGGGGCTGCATTCCAGACCTAAGCGCACCACCCGGTGCCCCTCCCCGAAGGGGCCGCTGCGCCCCGGCGCGGTAGGTCCGAAAATGGCCACCACGGGGGTGCCTAAAGCCGCGGCCAGGTGCATGGGGCCGGTGTCCGCGGTGACGGCCAGCCGGGTTTTTTGTAGAACCCCGGCCAACTCCGCCAGGGTCGTGCCTCCGGCCAGGTTTATTGCCTTCTCCTGCATCTGCGCGCAGATTTGTGCGGTCAACTCCCGGTCCGCGGCGCTGCCGGTGATCACCACTCTCAAGCCTTTCTCTCTTATGAGCCAGTCCGCCAGTCGCGCCCAGGACGCGGCGGGCCAGAGTTTGGTGGGCCAACGCGCCCCGGGGTGAAGAACCACCAAAGAGGTATTTCCTCGTAGGGGCGAACCTTGTGTTCGCCCTGGGGTTTGGGCGAACACAAGGTTCGCCCCTACATTGACTGTCTGGAATAAGGCATCAGGAAAAACCGGCCTCAATCCCAGCCGGAACCGGGGCAGGGCAGGGGGGGCCCCCAGGTAACGGGCCACGTTAAGGTAACGCCAGACCGCATGGGCCTCCCGGTCATAGGGCGGCAGTCTCTCCGTCAGGGCCAGATAGCTCAATTCCCGGGTGCGGTCATAGCCCACCTTGCGGGAGCTTTTGGCCATGGCCGTCCACAGCGCGCTTTTCAATAGCCCCTGGAGGTCGATGACCAGATCGAAGGGGGTGGTGCGCACCCGGCGGAAAAGACGGAACAGATCCAGCAGCTCCCTGTGCGAGACCTTTTGCCCCAGCCGCAGCCGGGGCACGGCCCAGACTGCATCCAGAGCCGGGTGGCCCGCAAGGAGCGGCGCATACGGCGCTTCCACCAGCCAGGTGATGTGGCCCTCCGGGTACACGGCTCTGATGGCCTCCAGGGCCGGCAGGGCATGGAGCACGTCCCCGAAGGCGCTGAGCTTGATCAGTAAGATGCGGGGTTGATGCCTCATCATAGTAATCGTCGAAAAAAAGCAACGACAAAAATTCCCCCCTTTTCTAAAGGGGGGGTAGGGGGGATTTTATAAGTCCCCGAAAAATCCCCCTAAATCCCCCTTTATAAAGGGGGACTTAAATGCAGTAATTCTTCGCCTGGACTCCTTACTAGTTTTAGGTCTTCCTCTTATCCCCGCCAGTTAAGCCTTATCCAGGTCCTTTATAATCCACTCCGCCGCGTCCAGGAGGTCCGCGGCCACGTGCACCGGCCGGACGTCCCAGGTGGGGGCAAAGTGCTCGTATTCCCCCCGGCCGTAGCCGGTGAGCACCAAAATCCCTTTCATCCCCGTCTGCGCGCCGGTAAGGATGTCTTTATGCCGGTCCCCCACCGAATAGGACCGGGAAAGATCCAGGTGATGTTTGGCCGCGGCCTGGAGAATCAGACCCGGCTTGGGTTTGCGGCAGGAGCAATTATCCTGGGGGAGATGGGGGCAGACGAAAATGTCATCCAACCGCGCCCCCGAAGCAGCCAGCAGGTTCTGGAGATGGGTATGCACCTCCTCCACCAGGGAGGGCGGGAAATAACCCCGGGCCGCACCTGACTGGTTGGTGATCATCACCACCTTGAGCCCCGCGTCATTAAGCAGTTTGATGGCCGCCGCGCTCCGGGGCAGGAGCACGAAACGGCTCACGTGGTTGATATAGCCCATCTCTTCGTTAATGGTGCCGTCCCGATCCAAAAAGACCGCAATCTCTTTCGTCATCATTCCTTCAGCCATCCCTTAGCCGCGTCCAGTACTTCGGGTACGCTGATATCCAGCAGACACTGGTAATCCCGGTCACAGGTACGCTTAAAGCACGGGCTGCAGGGCAGGGGGTGGTGGAGCACCGTGGCCCGATCAGTAAAGGGTCCAGTGGCCACCGGGTCCGTGGAGCCGAAGAGGGCCACCAGGGGAGTGCCCAGGGCCGCAGCCGCGTGCATCAATCCGGAATCATTGGTGATTAACAGGGAAAGGCGGGTCAACACCCCCAGGGCCTGGCGCAAAGTGGTGCGGCCCACCAGGTTCAGGACGCCGGGGAGCCGCGTTTTCACCGCCGCGGCTGCCTCCCGGTCCTCGGGGCCGCCCAACAGTACCAACCGCGCGCCGAATTCCTTTTGCAGCTCTTGGCCCAAAGCTGCGAAACGCTCGGGAGGCCAGCGTTTGGCCGGGCCAAAAGCCGCGCCCGGGCTCAGCCCCACCCAGGGACCGTCCCCTTGGCTATCTTTTAGGAGCGCGGCCGCGTCCTGCACTTCCTCTTCCCGGAGATAAAGCCGGGGGCCGACAAAAAAATCCACCCCGCCCAGGCCCTGGAGCACCCCCAGGAGATAATAGACCGTGTGCAGGCCCGATAGAGATTGGCTCCCCGTTACCGCCACATTGAGCAAGGGCCTCCGGCCCTGGGTGGCGTAACCCAACCGAATTCGGGCCCCGGCCAGCCACAGGCCCAGCGCGGCTTCCCAGGAATTGGGCAGGGCCAGGCCCAGGTCGAAAAGAAGGTTTTCGGTTTTCTGTTTCCGGTTTTCGGTAAGTTGCAGAAATGCCTTGGAATGGCGCAGATGCCAGAGAGTGCGCCATTTCCCCCGGTTGGTGGGATAGACTACCACATAGGATACTCCGGGGATACCGGCAAAGAGGGGCGCCACCCGGGGCGCGGCCAGCACCGTAATCTCCGCCTGAGGGAAGAGGGTATGTACCCCGGCCAGGGTGGGCAGGCTCATGACCGCGTCCCCCACCCAATTGGGGGCCCGGACCAGGAGGCGCCGCACCTTATCAGGATCAGCATGCCCCTTGCCTCTCACCCGCAATTCTCCAAAGCGTTGCTTGACCTCCGGGGGCAGGGGGATCAGTGATTCGTTCCCCCCTTTTTCTAAAGGGGGGATAGGGGGGATTTTAGGCACCCCCGAAAATCTCCCTAAATCCCCCTTTGGGAAAGGGGGACTTAACAACCCCGTTTCGGAAGGTAAAAACCGGTTGTCGCGCCCGGACCTCTCCCGCAATATTTTTACAATCCGTTCCTCCACTCCCCCCTCCAGCCGCGCTGCCACCTCCAGGACATAAAGAGGCAAGGGCAACTCCCATTTTTCTCCCAGGCGGGCCCAGTCTTTAACAGTGGTGATAATGCCGGCTGCCCCCAGGGATTGCGCCTCTTTTACCAGGCTTTCCAAGTCCTGCGCTTTAAAGGCGTAATGGTCGGGGAAGTCCCGGCAGGCCAAAAGATTCACCCCCAGATCCCGGAGGCTGTCATAAAAGACTCGCGGCCGGGCCAGGCCCGCGCAGGCCAGGAGTTTCTGTTGATTCAGACTTGCCAGAGGAATTTCCCGGCCTTCCGGATAAATCCGGGCCCCGGTGGAACCAATGTCCGCAGTGAGCACGGGTTTTCCCGGGAATTTTCCTTGCAGAAAAGCCAGCCGGTCCTGGTGCTGATCGGCCCGGAAACGGGTGAGGACCAGCACCTGCGCGGTTTCCAGAGTGGCAATCGGCTCCCTTAAAGGGCCCCGGGGCAGGAGATAACCGTTGCCAAAGGGGGATTCCGCGTCCAAGAGCACCACGTCCAGGTCCCGGTGGAGCTGAAAATGCTGGAAGCCGTCGTCCAGCAAAAAGAGGTCGGGCTTGATCTCCCGCCAGGCCGCCAGGCCCGCGGCATAGCGGGACGGGGCGGTGTAAACGCCGACTCCGGGCAGCGCCCGGGCCAGCCAATAAGCCTCCTCTCCTACCTTCGGGGGCTTTTCGTAAATTTGCCGGCCGTCGGAGATGCGGGTGACGTTCTTCGCCGTGCCCCCATAACCCCGGCTGAGAATAACCACCTGTTTCCCCTGCCCCTGAAAGAGCCGGGCCAGACAGGCCGCCATGGGGGTCTTGCCCGTGCCCCCCACGGTGAGGTTGCCCAGGCTGATTACCGGCGCCGGGAGGCGTTTGGTTTTGAGCCACCCTTGGGCATAAAGCTGGCGGCGGGTCCTGGCGCCTAAGCCATAAAGGAGCGAGAGTGAGCCCGCCAGAGGCAGGAGCAGGAACTTGCCGAAAAAGTCCGCCAGAGGGGCGGCCCCCTGCCTTATAGCCCCGGTTCCCCCGGGAGCTTGGTCCAACTCCTGCAAGCGCTGAAAAAGATTATGCCAGGTGGTGGTCATGTTGTTGCCGGCTGCCTGCCGGGCCTTTGCCTGGCCAGGACGGATTGTGGAAAGACAGGCAGACCATGATGATTTTGCCGAGCGGGGGCATAGGTTCTTATTTGTGGAACGCGGCGCCGGCTTGGGGGAACGCGGCCGGCTCTCTCTTTAACTCTTCTTCCACCTCCTCCACCTCTTCTTCCCTGAACTGCATTTCGTAGAGGCGCTTATAGAGGCCGTCTTGCTGCATCAGTTCCAGATGGGAGCCTACTTCGACGATGCGGCCCTCGGCCAGGACGATGATGCGGTCGGCATTGCGCACGGTGGAGAGGCGATGGGCGATGACCAGGGTGGTGCGGCCCTTGATAAGCTGGTCCAGGGCCTGCTGCACCTCCCGTTCGGCTTCGGAGTCGAGAGACGAGGTGGCTTCATCCAAAATAAGGATGGGGGGGTCTTTGAGCAGGGCCCGGGCGATGGCCAGGCGCTGGCGTTCGCCGCCGGACAGCCGCACCCCCTGCTCGCCGATCATGGTATCCAGACCTTTAGGGAGCTGCCTGACAAAATCATAGGCGTACGCCGCCTTAAGCGCCTTGATGATCTCCTCCTCACTCGCCTCGATGCGGCCGTAGGCCACGTTGTAGCGCACCGTGTCGTTAAAGAGGATGATCTGTTGGGTCACCAAACCCATCTGGGCCCGGAGCGAAGACAGGGTGACCTCCCGCAGGTCCTGGCCGTCGATCAGGATGGCCCCCTGGCTCACCTCGTAGAAGCGGGGCAGGAGGTTAAGGAGGGTGGTTTTCCCCGCGCCGCTGGGACCCACCAGGGCCAGCATCTCTCCCCGGCGCACCGTCAGGTCGATCTCCCGGAGCACCGGACGGTCATCATAGGTAAAGGAGACCCCCTGATAAACGATATCCCTAGAAATGGGCGCCAGGGTTTGGGCCCCGGCGCGGTCCTGAATGGAGGGCTCCAGATCCAACAGGCCGAAGACCCGCTGGGCCGCGGCCAGGCCCTCCTGGATGTTGTTATGCACGCCGCTTAAACCCTTGATGGGCTGATAGAGCATCAACAACGCGGCCAGAAACGAAAAGAAGGTGCCGGGGGTGGAAGTCCCCTGGATGACGTTATAGCCGCCGTAAAAGATGATGCCGGCCATGCCCAAGGCCCCCAGGATCTCCATGGTGGGAGGGGTCAGCTCCCGGGTGGCGGTCTGCCTGACCCGGGCCTGGAAATACTCCAGATTCTGGCGGGCAAACCGCCGGCATTCATAGTCTTCCCGGGTAAAAGCCTTGACGATACGTTGGCCGGCGATGCTCTCCTGGAGGATGGTATAGAGCCGGGCCATGGCCTCCTGGGTCAGGAGGGAAATGCGGCGGAGACGCTTGCCTACCCGGACGATAACCAAAACCGCTAAAGGGAAGGCAATGATGGCCATAATGGCCAGGCGCCATTCCCGGTAAAAAATGATGGCGATGAGGCCCGCGGCCGTGAACGCGTCCTTAAAAAAGCCGGTGACCACCCGGGTGACGCACTCCTGGAGGAGATTGACGTCATAGGCGATGCGGCTCATCAATTCCCCGGAGGGCTGGTGGTCGAAAAAAGACAGGGACTGGCGCTGGATATGGGAGAAAAGCTCATCCCGCAGGCGGTTAATGGTGCCGTTGCCGATATAGCTCATCTGATATTGATGGGTATAGGTCATCACCCCTTTTACCAGATAGAGCACCACCACCAGGAGGGGGAGCAGATAGAGCATTTCCACGCGTTTGGCAAAAAAGACGTCGTCTAACACCGGCTTCACCAGGTAGGCCAGCAGGGCGGTGATGCCGGAGACCGTGAGCATGGCCGCGGTGGCCACCAGAAAGCGGCCCCACATGGGCTTTAAATAACGTAAAAGACGGAAATATAGTTGCAGATCTCGTTTCATCGGCACTAGCAGGTAAATTCCTTTATTTTTTCAATATATAACCTATAACCTGGAACTTTTCCAGTGGAAAGGGGGGGGTGGTCAGTGGCCAGTGGCCAGTGGCCAGTGAGCGGCAGGCGGTGGGTAGTGGGAGGTGAGCATATCACGACTTCAGGATAATATCCGTTTTTACACCCCTGAAAAATTAATTAATCCCTTTTTACTCCCGCTCCCCCCAGCCTTACCATTACCCGCAAGTTTTTATCTTGTGGATATTCCTGATTTATTTCCCTCTCCCTCGGGGGAGAGGGTAGGGTGAGGGGGGCTTAAAGTAAATATCCATCCTGGTGGTAAGAGGCGAAGGGGGCATAAGACGCCACCCCCACCCCGGCCCTCCCCCCTCGAAGGGGGAGGGGGAAAAGTCAAGACTTTACGTGGATCATGATTAGATATTCACCTGTCAGCAACATGAAATTGCTCTAATGTCCGATTTATTCCATCCCTTCATTTGTGGGTAATGATAAGCCCCCCAGCGGGGGGAGAAGGCCGGGGTGAGGGGGGAGAGCTTTTCTCAGTTTACCGCTGGCCCTCAGTTCAGGTAGAATTGCTCACCGCACACTGCTTACTGCTAACTCCATAATCAATTTCGCCTGGCGGCGGGCCGCGCCCTGGTGCAGGCGGAGCGCGTTTTGGGCCCTTTCCCCTGCGGCCCGGCCTTCTTCCGGGTGCTCCAGATGGCGGCGGAGCGCCGCGGTCAAGGACGAAACGTCCCGGATCATAGTCCCGGCCCGGGCTTCCTTGAGGATGGCTTCGGCCCAGCGGAAATTTTCCAGGTGCGGGCCGTAGAGGGGGGCCAGGCCCCAGGCCGCGGGCTCCAGGATATTCTGGCCGCCGTGGGGGACCAGGCTGCCGCCTACAAAGGCCGCGGTGGCCACGCCGTAGAGGGAAAACAGGTCGCCGATGGTATCGATAATAACCCCGGGGTGCACCCGGGTTTCCTGGCCGGATTTCAGGCGGCTCCAGTAATGAAAGGGAAAATTATATGCTTGCAGCAGACGTCCCAGCTCCGGGGCCCGCTCCGGATGGCGGGGGGCCAGGATGAG
>JAQTXE010000364.1 GCA_028688935.1 Syntrophales bacterium | reverse complement strand
GGGACTGCCACCAATTTCCCCATCCTACAGCGTTACCTCACTGCAGACCAAACCATTATGTTTGCCAATCCCTTGGGCCTGGCGAATGCCAACCCGGCAAAGTTTGACCCTTATAGCGGCCCCCAGCCGGTGGTGCCCCATTTGCACGGTGGCGAGTTACGGTCGGATTCCGACGGCGGCCCGGATGAATGGTGGACCCCCGGAGGCGAAGGGTATCTCTCCACCGCGCCGGCGCCCGGGGGGAGAAGAGGCCCCGGTTATTTCAAGAATGTCTATACCTACCCCAACACCCAGGAAGCCGCCACTATTTGGTTTCACGACCACGTCCTGGGGGAAACCCGGTGTAACGTCTATGCGGGCCTGGCGGCCTTCTGGTTCATCCGGGACCAGTTCGATACCGGCACACCGGGCACCGGGCTTAATCTGCCGGCCGGAGCCCAGGAAATTGAGTTGGTTTTCCAGGACCGGCAGTTCGACACCGAGGGCCAATGGCTCTGGCCCGATGGCTACCCCGCGGGATTGAACGGGCCGCCTACTAACCCTGACATCCACCCCTTCTGGAACCCGGAGTTCTTCGGAAATGTCATCGTGGTGAACGGCAAGTCCTGGCCGTATCTCCAGGTGGAGCCCCGGCGTTACCGCTTGCGACTGCTGAACGGCTCCAATGCCCGCTTTTATGAGATTCGCCTGTGGAATCAAAGCGCCCAACCCTCCCCTACCCCCGGTCCGCCCATCTATGTCATCGGCACTGACGGTGGCCTTTTAGATGCCTCCGTAATAACTTCCAGCACCGATACGAACCGGCTCATCATAGCCCCGGGGGAGCGCTACGACGTGATCATTGACTTTGCGAATTTCAGAGAAGAGACCCTTACCCTTGAGAACTACGCCCCCTGGCCGTTCCCTGGTGGCGATCCCGTGGACCCAAACACCGATGGGCAAATCATGCGGTTCGTGGTCTCGGCAGGAGCTGTGGCCGACACTTCTTACGACCCCTCTTCCGGGGCCCCCCTCCGCGGCGGTGTTGACCAGCCCCCGGCCATTGTGCGGCTGGCTGATCCCCTCAACGGCACTCCGGGTGCAGGCGTGACTATCAGCAAAAAACGCCAACTGGTCCTCCGGGAAGTTATGGGCCCCGGCGGACCCATCGAGGTGCTGTTAAACAACACCAAATTCGATGGCCTGCGGGAGGGAACCGCGACCCCGGTTCCAGACTCCTATAAGGCTGGGGATAGATGGATGACCGAACTGCCCCAGGTTGGCTCAACGGAAGAATGGGAGATTATTAATCTTACCGGCGACGCCCACCCCATCCACTTGCACCTGGTCCAGTTCCAGGTGATGAACCGGCAAACTTATGATGATGTCACTTACACCACCGATTATGAAGCGCTTTTTCCCCTGGGGGCGGCTATAGACGGCTATGGCCCGCCAGGGAACTACAACCAGCTGAACGCTGACGGGGCCATCGGCGGCAACCCGGCTGTCAGTTCCTACCTCACTGGTGTGGTCGAGCCGCCGCTCCCCCAAGAAAGAGGTTGGAAGGATACCGTTATCGCCTACCCCAGTCAGGTGACCCGGATTATTTCCCGCTGGGCGCCCCAGGATATTGCCATAAACGGGGTCAGGCCCGGTGAGAACAAGTATGTTTTTAACCCCACTTATGGCCCGGGCTACGTGTGGCATTGCCACATTCTCGACCATGAAGACAACGAGATGATGCGTCCTTATCTCCCCTCTAGAAGTCCTAACAATACTTTGTCCAGATATGGTGGAGATACCGGGGCCATCTCACTCATGCTCCTTCTTAATATGTGATAATGACGGGTGTGGCGCTGTTATCCTGATCCCCGTATCTTCTAAACCAGGCAGGGCCGCTTTTCCGGCGGCCCTTTTTTTCAGAGGATAACTTCGCAGCAGGCTACGGGCTTTTCTGATGGTCGCGGCCGGCGTCCTTACTAGCCCTCTCCGGAGACAACTATGGAGAAACAGAACTCGAGCTCAGGCCTCGGGCAGGCTCAAACAGCCCTGAAAAAATACTGGTATGCCCCCGTAGTGCTGGTTCTAGTGGCGGCATTATTTCTGGCGGGATCCTGGTACGGGCAAAAAAAGGCCGACTCCCAAAATGCCGCGGGGAACCGGCGCATTTTGTATTATGTGGATCCCATGAATCCGGCCCACACCTCTCCTGAACCGGAATTGGCTCCCTGCGGCATGAAGATGGAGCCGGTCTACGCCGAGGACGAAAACCAGCCACCCGGGGCGGCCCTGCCCCCCGGGTCCGTCAAGATCACCCCTAAAAAACAGCAGCTTATCGGGGTTAAGGTGGCCGCGGTGGCCAAGTCCCCCTGGACCTATACCTTGAGAACCGTGGGCAAGGTAGCCGTGGATGAAACTCGTCTCTATCGGGTGAAAGCGTTAACCGAGGGCTGGATTGTGAAGGTCTACAACAACTCCACCACCGGCAGCCTGGTGCGGAAGGATGAGCCTCTGGCCACTTTTTACGTGAAGGACCTGCCCACCACCTTACAGACTTTCTATTATGCCATAGATGCGGTGGAGCGATTGAAGCATGACCAAACTCTAGCCCCGGGCCAGCAAGATCTATTGGAGACCCAGAGGCTGTCGGCTGAAGGGGTCTTGTTGAATCTGGGCATGAGCCAGTTGCAAATCAAAGACCTGATCCGTACCCGGGAATTGATTCAGGAGATCATTATCAGTACTCCGGCCACCAGTTTTGTCCTGGCCCGGAACGTCACCGAAGGCCAAAAATTTAATAGTGGTGAAGAACTTTACCAACTGGCGGATTTGAGCCGGGTCTGGATCCTGGCGGATTTATTTAAAGATGACGCGAAATATGTCCGTCCCGGAGAAAAGGCAAAGGTGACGCTGCCCTTCGAGGGTGAGGCGCAGATGGCGGCGGTGAGTGAAGTTCGGCCCCTGTTTGACCCGGCGACCTTCACCCTGAAAGTGCGCCTGGAGATGGATAATTCCGGGTTTGCCCTCAGTCCCGGGATGTTTGTGGACGTGGAGTTTCCCATCAAAATGCCTCCCACGGTCAACATCCCGGTGGACGCCGTTATGGATTCCGGGCTGAAGAAGCTCGTCTTCGTGGACCGGGGGAACGGTTTTTTTGAACCGCGCCGGGTTAAA
>JAQTXE010000101.1 GCA_028688935.1 Syntrophales bacterium | reverse complement strand
AAGGGCAATTGACCCCGGAGCAGACCCTAGGAATAGAGAAGTTCGCCCAGGCCCTCCAACTCTTCCGGGAGCGGGCCTTCGGCGAGGCCACCCAGGCCTTTGCCGCCGTCCTGGATCACCTGCCGGCAGACGGCCCCTCCACCATGTTCCTGGATCTGTGCCACCAATTCCAGGAGTCGCCGCCTCCCGATGACTGGGACGGCGTCTTCCGCCCGGACAAGAAGTAGTGGCCAGTGGTCAGTTAAGTTACATTCAAATTCCTCGTAACCCCAATACAGTTCACTAACATCCTTTTTCCAAAAGGAATTGGCGAGCTTCGCTCACTTTGTACAGGCAAGACGTCTGTGCCAATGGGTAAATTTCTTTTCTGGCCACTGACCACTATTCGCTGGCCCCTAATCCCTAACTCCTGGCCCCTGATTTAGGGTTTGACTTCCCCGGCTTCTCTGATATTTTTTAGCGAATAAAGGAGGGAGGATGCAGGGTCAGAAACGCTGTCTCATCTCACGCGAAGATATTGCCCAGAGAGTCAAGGAGTTAGCCGATCAAATCAGCCGGGACTACGCCGGCCGGGACCTGGTGATGGTGGGTGTCCTCAAAGGCGCGTTCATCTTTCTGGCCGATCTGGTGCGAGCCCTCCCCTTCCCGGTGGAGGTGGATTTCGTCCGTCTGAAGAGTTATGGCGCCGGCACTATTTCTTCCGGGGAAATCCAGATCACCAAGGACGTGGAGGAACACCTGCTGGGCCGGGACGTGCTGATTGTGGAAGATATCGTCGATCTAGGGTTGACTCTGGATTTCCTCCGGAAGCACTTACTCACCCGCCATCCCCATTCCTTGAAGATTTGCTGCCTCATCGACAAAAGGGAACGCCGGCAGGTGGACGTGCCTCTGAATTACACGGGCTTTGTGGTGGAGAAGGGTTTTCTGGTGGGCTACGGCCTGGACTGCGGCGAAAAAAACCGCACCTGGCCGGAGGTTTACGAGTTGGTAAATTGCTAAGATAGTTTTGGGGGAGGTGGTAGGGGCGGGTTTTAAACCCGCTCCTAGGGATCGCTGACCTTCCCTAAAAATTCGCAAATATGTTACGCTTCGCCGCGGTGGATTTAGGGTCCCTAACGGTGCGCCTGGCGGTGGCCGAACTCACCGGGCCGGGGCGTTTCCAGATATTGGGGCATTACCGGCAAGTCACCGGCTTGGGGGAAGGGTTGGCCCGGGATAACACCCTGGCCCCGGAACCCATGGACCGGACCCTCAAAGCCCTGGGGAGGTTTGTCCAGATAATGCAGGCTGAGGGGGTGAAGGTTGCCCGGGTGGTGGCCACCCAGGCGGTGCGCCAGGCCCGGAACCAGGAAGTTTTTGTCCGCCAGGTTCAGGAGGTTATGGGTCTGCCCGTACACATCCTGGCCCCGGAAGAAGAAGCCCGGTTGTCCCTTCAAGGCGTGCTGTCGGCCTTGGCCCCGGAAATTATCGCCGCCCCGGAATTGGTGGTCTTTGACGTGGGGGGCGGCAGTTCGGAATGGGCCCTTATCCGTCAGGGACAAGAGCCCCGGTTCGCCAGTCTGCCTTTGGGGGTGCTGACTCTGAGCCAGACCATCCCCCTGGGTGACCCGCCCCGCCCCGCGGCTCTGGCGGCCATGAAGCAGGAAATTTTAAGCAGGCTGGAGGAATTCCATCAGCAGTACCTCCAACCCCACCTGCAGGGAACACCCCTCCTGGTGGGCACCGCGGGCGCCGTTACCACCCTGGCGGCCCTGGCTCTGGTCATGAGCCCTTATGACGCCTCCCGGGTCAATAACCTGGTCTTGACCAAGGGGCAGGTGGCGGCTTTGACGGACCTTCTCTGCCGCCTGGCGGAAGCCGACCGGGCCCGGCTCCCGGGTATGGAACCCGCCAAGGCCGGGGTGATGGTGGCCGGGGCTCTGATTATCCTGGGTATTTTGGAAGTCTGCCGGCAAGACTCCCTGGTGGTCATCGACGCCGGCCTGTTGGAAGGGGTCCTGGGGGAGATGGCGGCTGAATCGGGAGAAGGAGGGTAGTGCTTTAGATGATAAATTGAGGGGGAAATACCTACCTTTTACCAAGCCATTCATCTTCAAGGGAAGCAATGAAAATCATGGAACATAACCCCTAGGGGGACACCTTAATTAACATGCAAAAACCATCCTTGCGGAGAAAAACCGATGCCTGAGTCCATTCCTTACGCTTATACGTTTGACGATCTATTGTTAATGCCGGGAGCGTCCGCGGTGTTGCCCAGTGAAGTGGATCTGTCCACCCGGCTGACCCGCCGCATCCGCCTCAACATCCCCTTATTGAGTTCGGCCATGGACACGGTCACGGAGGCGGACACCGCCATTTCCCTGGCCCGGCAAGGGGGCATCGGCATCCTCCACCGCAATATGACCATCCCCGCCCAGGTTCTGGAAGCGGAAAAGGTGAAGAAGTCGGAATCCGGCATGATCATCGATCCGGTGACCATCGGTCCCGAGGAGAGCATTGCCAAGATCATGGACCTGATGGAGCGCTACCGCATCTCCGGCATCCCGGTGGTGGAAGGCCAGCGCCTGGTGGGCATCGTCACTAACCGGGACCTGCGCTTTGAAACCAACCTGGAGCAGAAGGTTAAGGAGGTGATGACCAAAGACCGGCTGGTCACCGCGCCGGTGGGCATCACTCTGGAGGAATCCAAGGCCCTGCTCCATCAGTACCGCATTGAGAAATTGCTGGTGGTGGATGATGATTACAACCTGAAGGGCCTGATCACCATCAAGGACATTGAAAAGATCCGCAAGTATCCCCAATCCTGCAAAGACGAATTCGGCCGTCTGCGGGTGGGCGCGGCGGTGGGGGTGGGCCCGGACCGGGAAGCCCGGGTGGACGCGCTGCTGAAGGCCGGGGTGGACGTGATCGTCATTGATACCGCCCACGGCCACTCCCAGCGGGTGCTTAAGGCAGTGGAGGCCACTAAAAAAGTCTTCCCCGAGATAGAGCTGATTGCCGGCAACGTAGCCACCGCGGGTGGGGCCGAAGACCTGATCAAGGCCGGGGTGGACGCGGTGAAGTTGGGGGTGGGACCCGGCTCCATCTGCACCACCCGGGTGATCGCCGGGGTGGGGGTGCCCCAATTATCCGCCATCATGGATTGCTCCCAAGCCACCCGCAAGGCGGATATCCCCTTGATCGCCGACGGCGGCGTCAAATACTCCGGGGACGTCACCAAGGCCCTGGCCGCGGGCGCGGAGGTGGTGATGATCGGCAGTCTCTTTGCGGGTACGGACGAAAGCCCCGGGGAGACGGTGATCTTTCAGGGCCGGAGCTATAAGATTTACCGGGGCATGGGTTCCCTGGAAGCCATGAAGGCCGGCAGCCGGGACCGCTACTGCCAGGAAGATATTGACCTGGAGTGCAAGCTGGTCCCGGAAGGCATCGTCGGCCGGGTGCCGTCCCGGGGGAAGCTCCAGGATGTCATTTTCCAATTGATGGGGGGGCTGCGCTCCGGCATGGGCTACGTGGGCTGCCACACCATCCTTGACCTCCAGAAGAAAGCCAAATTTATCCGCATTTCTCCCGCAGGCCTCAGGGAATCCCACGTCCACGACGTCATCATCATGAAGGAAGCGCCGAATTATTGGGTGGAGTAATGGCATTGGGGAAGGCGGCGGGGCTCCATTGGCTGGAAAACCTGGGCCTCCAGCACATGCCCCCCCTTTCCCAACCCCATATTCCCCTGGCTCTAAGCCCCTTAATCCCGATCATCATCTTCTTAAATGACCGGGGTCTATCTGCGGACCCGGTTGACTGCTTGTTTTTTCTCAATGAATAATTATTTTATTATTTGTTATGCGCAATCCTTGAGGAGGTGACTCGGTGCCGGCATCACCGGCAACTGCCAGGAGTCCGGGCTTCCTGAGTGAAAATCGCCATGATCAGAAATAAATATAAAGTAATTATTGTAACCATTATCGCCGGTGCGGCTCTTTGGTTGGTAGATGCTGTTCTGGACTCCATCATTTTTAATAAAAAGCCGTTTTTCGATTCATTTATATTTGATGTTTCGATCCACGAAGCATATATGCGTACATCACAAGTAATATTGTTTATTTTATTCAGTCTCTTAATATATAGATATACTATCAAGCTTAAGGTTAGCGAGAGTCGTTATTATCAGCTGTTTAATAAGATTAAGGACGCCGTTCTGGTCCTATCAGCTGACAAAGCGAATAATATAGGCAGATTTCTGGAAGTAAATGACGAGGCCTGTAAAAGATTAGGGTATACTCGGGAAGAATTGTTAAAGTTATCAATAGCAAATATTAACTCCCCTGAAGACGTACCCCAAATTCCTGCACGATTTGAGAGACTCCTGGCGGACAAACATGTGCTTTTTGATTCGGTGCATGTAGCCAAAGACGGCCGCAGAATCCCGGTGGAGGTCAATGCCCTTATAGTGGATTTCATGGGGAAGCCCGCCAGCTTGGCCATATGCCGGGATATCACGATCCGACGTCAGGCCCAGGAGGCCCTGCAAAAGGCTCATGAGGAACTGGAACAGCGGGTGGAGGAGCGCACTGCGGAGCTCACGAAGGTTAACCGGCAACTCCGGCAGGAAATGGCGGAACATCGGCAGACAGCAGAGGCCCTAAAAGAATCGGAGCAGAAACTGCGCCATCTCGCCACCCGGCTTCTCACCGTACAGGAGGATGAACGCCGGCGCGTCTCCCAAGAACTTCACGACGAAATGGCGCAAGAGCTTGTGGCTATGAAACTCCTGATCAGCTCTTTCAAAGAGAAATTACAAGGAAAAAATCCCCTCAAAAATCAGGAGAGTCTGGTACAGGAATGTGATCAACTGGGCCAATTTCTCCAGGCCATGGTGGACAATATCCGGCGTCTCTCCCGGGATCTTAGCCCCGTCATCCTGAAGGACCTGGGCCTGTCAGTGGCGCTTAGAAATCTCTGTGATGATTTTTGTAAACAAAATAAAAGTATCAAGAATTGTTTTTGTAATATTGATGAAGTTAACGACTTGCTGCCCAAGCAGGATCAGATCAATATCTACCACATTGTCCAGGAATCCCTTGCCAATATCAGCAAACACTCCGACGCCAGCCAGTTGCGGTTAACCATCGAGAGGCGGCAAGATCACCTCTCTTTTGTGTTGGAAGATAATGGGAAAGGGTTCGATCCTGGTGACGTCCTTCTTCGGCAACCCACGGCCATAGGTCTGGGCCTGGCAACACTGGAGGAACGGGTCCGCATCCTGGGAGGGTCACTGAAGATAGAGAGTAAAAAAGGCGCAGGCACCCGGGTGATGTTTGACCTGCCATTGATGAAGATGGTTAATGGGGAGAAGGGGCAAGGTCCAGAGGACCCTCCTCCGGTAAAACCCCCAATAGATAATGGTCCCCGGGTTGAAAGCAGCGGTTAGATCAGGATGATAGAAGGCGTATGGAGACCCGGCGGGAGGCCGATGCTCCCCCATTAAGGCGCCGGTAGTAAAAAGGGAGGGCCCTGGGCCCTCCCTTTTTATTCAAAAGGATTGGGGAGGAGATAAAGGCTGGTGGTCTTTACCACCTCCCTCAGATCATTGTTTCCTTAACTCGCTTTAGCCTCCGGGTGTTCCGCCAGCCAGGCGGCCCGGGCTTCTTTTTTCAAGGGGCTGGGGCCCAGTTTAAAGGCCCGCTCGGTCATCTCTTTGGCAATGGCCTGAAATCTCGGCCCCTCCGAAGAAGAGAGGTTGAACATTTCCAGCCGCTCCGGCTCCAGCCCTATCTCGGTGAATTCCTTTTTCAACTTGGTCACCCGTTTCCTGGCCCGGATATTACCCATCAGGTAGTGGCATTCGCCCTCCAGGCAGCCGGCCACGAAGACCGCGTCCGCGCCGCCTTCGAAGGCCTTGAGCAGGTGGAGGATATCCACCCGGCCGGTGCAGGGCATCAAAATAATCTTGATCTCCGGAGGATACTGCAGCCGCATCGAACCTGCCAGGTCCGCAGCGCTGTATGCTCAGTAGCGGCAGCAGAAGCCGATGATTTTGGGAGCATAAGGCACGGTCATGATTTCTCCTTTCTTTAACTCGCGGCCAGAGCCGTTTCCTGGGCGATGATCTGGATATCGGTGTAATGCTTCATAGTAATAGCCTTAGCCGGGCACTCGGAGACGCAGACTCCGCAGCCCTGGCACTTGGCCGGGTCGATATAGGCCGCGTCGATCTGGTAATCGATGACCGGCACGTTGAAGGGACAGGTACGCACACAGGTGAGACAGACCGCGCACTTGTCCGGATCCACGGAAGCCACCACGCCGCCCACGGAGACCTTCTCCAGGGCCAGGAAGGTGGCGGCCCGGCCCGCGGCGGCCTTGGCCTGGGCGATGGATTCGTCAATGGGTTTGGGATAGTGGGCCAAGCCGGCCAGGAAGATGCCGTCCGTGGGGAAATCCACGGGCCGCAGCTTGGCGTGGGCCTCGTTGAAGAACCCTTCCGCATTTCGAGGCAGCTTGAAGAGTTCGCCCAGATCCTCGATAGGGTTGGGCAGCACCGCGCTGGCCAGGGTGAGGAGGTCCGGCTTGAGGATCACCGGCATCCCCAGGATGGGGTCGGTCACCGTCACCTGGAGGCCGCCACCCGCGGCTTTTTCCACCTTGGGTTTGCTGGTCAGGTCGAAGCGGATGAACATCACACCCATTTCCCGGGCTTCCTTATAAAGCAGCTCCCGCTCTCCGTAAGTGCGCAGATCCCGGTAGAGGATGAAGACGTCCAAATCCGGGTTGAGCTTTTTCATCTCAATGGCGCTTTCCACGGAGTGGGTGCAGCAGAGACGGCTGCAGTAAGGCCGCTCCGGTTCCCGGGAGCCCACGCACTGGATGAAGACCGCCTGCTTGGCTTTGGTCACCCTGGGGTCTTTTTCGCCAATGAGCTTATCCACTTCCAGGCCGGTGAAGATATTGGGGTCCTGGCCGTAGAGGTACTCTTCCGGGGCCAGGGCGTGGCCGCCGGTGGCCATGACGGTCACCCCGTGCTCCAGTTCCCGGTCACCCTGGGGAGTGGCCACCACGGAGCGGTAATTGCCGACGAAACCGGCTGTATCTTTAACCCCGGAGTTGAACATGATCTCGATGTTGGGGTTATTCTTAACATCTTCAATCAACTCTTCCAGGTAGCCCCGGTAGTTGTAGCCCTTAGAGCTGACCACCAGGTTCCAGGCGTTGCCTCCCAGTTTGTCGCTCTTTTCCACCAGGTAGGCCTGGAAGCCCATGTTGGCGATGGAGCGGGCGGATTCCATACCGGCCACGCCGCCACCGATGACCAGGGCGGCTTTGGTGACCGGGAAATCCATCTTATGGAGAGGTTCCAAGTTGGTTAAACGGGCGACGACGCCCCGCACCAGGTCTTTGGCCTTTTCCAGGGCCTTTTCCGGTTCGTGCATATGCACCCAGGAATCCTGGTCCCGGATATTGGCCATTTCGAAGAGGTAGGGGTTGAGGCCCACCTCCCGGACGGTCTCCATGAACATGGGAGCGTGGGTTCGAGGGCTGCAGGAAGCCACCATCACCCGGTTCAGGTCGTTATCCTCGATGGCTTGGCGGATTTTAGCCTGGGTATCCGCGGAGCAGGTGAAGAGGTTTTCATCCACATAAGTCACGTTGGGCAGGGTCTTGGCGTATTCCACTAAAGCGGGCACATCGATCACCCCGCCAATGTTGATGCCGCAGTTGCAGACAAAGACGCCGATACGCGGTTCCTGGCCACTGACGTCTTTTTCCGGGGGCAGGACTTGGACCTTCTTATCCTTACCCCGGGCTGCAGCTAATAGTTCCCCGGCGTCCGCGGCCGCGCCCGAGGCTTCCATGACCGATTGGGGAATATCCTTGGGGCTCTGGAAGACGCCGCAGACATAGACCCCCGGTTTATTGGTGCTTAGGGGCGTGAAGGGGGAAGTCTCGGCGAAACGGGTCTCCGGATTGACCTCCACCCCCAGGGTCTTGGCCAGATTCAGGGCGTCCGACGAAGACTCCAGACCCACGGAGAGGACCACCAGGTTAAATTCTTCGGTCCTCAGTTCCCCGTTTTCCGTGAGGTAGCGGATGCTTACGTCATCGGAGCCGGGCACCTGATCGATGGTATGGATCCGGGAGCGCAGGAAGCGGATGCCGTGCTCCTCTTCGCCCCGCCAGTAGTATTTTTCAAAATCCTTGCCGTGGGTGCGCATGTCCATGAAGAAAATGGCGGTGTCCAGGGGTTCCTTGCTGTGTTCCTTGGCGATCACCGCCTGTTTGATGGCGTACATGCAGCACACCGCGGAGCAGTAGCTGTTATCGCAGTGATTAATATCCCGGGAGCCCACGCACTGGAGCCAGGCAATCTTCTTGGGCTCCGCATGGTCCGAGGGCCGGATGAGATGCCCGGCATAGGGGCCGGAAGCCGAGAGAATCCGTTCGAACTCGATGCTGCTCACCACCCCGGGGTAATTGGCGTAATGGTAGGCCGCGTACTTGGTGGGATCATAAACCTGGAAGCCCGGGGCCATGACCACCGCGCCCACGTTCAATTCCTTCTTATTGGGACCCTGGTCATGCATCACCGCGCCGGCCTGGCAAGCCACCACGCACTGGAGACACTCGGAACAGACCCCGCAGTTGATACAGCGGGCCGCTTCGGCCACGGCCTCTTCTTCCTTGAAGCCCAGGTTGATTTCCTTGAAGCCCTTGATCCACTCTTCCACCGGAATGTGGGGCATCAAGGCCCGGTGCTTCTTTTCCGCGTCCTCCTGAATTTCGCTCCATTTACCCTGGTCTTTGGGAATGGGGCGCAACGGCGGAGTGCGGTCGGCTTTTAAATCCTGGCCGTTCAGATAGCGATCCACGGAAGTGGCCGCTTCCCGGCCCGCGGCCACCGCGCCGATGGCGATCCAGGGACCGGTGACCACGTCGCCGCCGGCAAAGACGCCGTCCCGGCTGGTAGCCATGGTCTCGGCGTCGGCTTGAATCAGGCCCCGGGGGGTCAACTCAATGCCGTCTTCGGGAGTGATGAATTGCAGGTTGGCCTTCTGGCCGATGGACATGATGACCACGTCCGCGTCCCGGGTGGTGGTCTGATCATCAAAATAGGTGGGGGAGAAACGGCCTTGCTCGTCGAAGACCCTTGCCACCGCCCGCATTTCCAGGGCGGTAACCTTGCCGCCGGCGGCGTTGATCTGCTTCACACCCCAGCGGGTGACGATCTCGATGCCTTCGTGCTCCGCTTCTTCCACTTCCCAGGGGGAGGCGGGCATCTCTTCCCGGGACTCGAGACAAACGATGGTTACCTGGGAAGCGCCCTGGCGCTTGGCGGTGCGGGCCACGTCCATGGCCACGTTGCCGCCGCCGACGACGATGGTCCGTTTCCCCTTAACGGGGTTGGCGCCGGTGGAAGAGGCTTCTTTCAGGTATTCCACGCCCCAGAGCACCCCTTGGGCGTCGGACCCGGGCACCGGCAGGCGCACGGAGTCCTGGCAGCCTACACCCAGGAAGACCGCCCGGAAACCGTCCCGGGTGAGGAGGTCGTTGATGGTCTGCCCTTTCCCGATGGGGGTCTTGAAGCGGAATTCCACCCCCAGGCGTTTCAGGTAGTCCACCTCTTGCTGTAGGACTCCCCGGGGCAGACGGTATTCGGGGATGCCGTAGCGCAGCCAGCCGCCGGCTTCGGGCGCGGCCTCGAAGATCACCGCCTTGTAGCCTTTCAGGGCCAGGTGATAGGCGCAGCTTAAACCGGAGGGACCGGCGCCGACAATGGCCACCGCCTCGTCCCGTTTGTCGATCTCCGGCACCGGCAGCGCCTTCCAGTCCACCTGATCCGCCACGAAGCGTTTCAGGTTGCAGATGGCGATGGGTTCGTCTATTTCCTGGCGGCGGCAGTCGCTCTCGCAGGGATGGGGGCAGATACGGCCGATGGTGCCGGGAAGAGGCAGCCGGTCCATGATCAGGGCCAGGGCTTCGGGGTATTTCTTGGCCTTAATGAGTTGCACGTAGCCCTGGGCGCTGAGATTGGCGGGACAGGCCCGGACGCAAGGGGCCCGGTCGTATTTTTTGATGGCAAAAGTAGCAGGGATGGCCTGAGGATAGAGGCGATAGATGGCCTGGGCCTCATTCAGGCCTATATTAAATTCGTTGGGCACCCCCACCGGGCAGGCCTCAGCGCAGGCGCCGCAACCGGTGCATTTGGCCGGGTCGATGTAACGGGGCTCCTGCTCCACGGTCACGGTAAAATTGCCGGGATCGCCCTTAATACCCTTAACCTCGGACAGGGTGCTGATCTCGATATTTAGATGGCGGCCGCATTCCACCAACTTGGGAGAGATGATACACATGGAACAGTCGTTGGTGGGAAAGGTCTTGTCCAACTGGGCCATGACGCCGCCGATGGCCGACTTTTTCTCCACCAGGTGGACGTAGAAACCGGCGTTTGCCAGGTCCAGGGCAGCCTGGACTCCGGCGATACCGGCCCCCACCACCATTACTTTACCAACCGGGTTTTTCGCCTGTACCTTCTTGGCCATAGAGTCACCTTCCATACTTGAGGTTATTTATATACATTACCATGGATAGATATTGTGAATTTCGCCACTAGTCATGTTAGAAGAAATTCCCCGTCAAGTCAAGAAAGAATGGAAGTGAAGAAAGGGGGCCGCCACCCCGGTTAACCGGGAGAACCCTTGACCAGGATTAAGAAATGCTTACTTCTAACTAGGAGTGCGCCACCGGGATCTGGGGCGAAAAGTAACAGAAGGAATTTACCATGTTACTTTTTTCCCCTGGGGCAATTTTTCTGCAAATACCGCAGTGCTCCTCCGGATCATTAAAAAGAGAAAGGGGCGGAAGATATGGCCATCCAGGATAATGCGCCGGAAGTCAGAGGATTATTGGAGGTCTTGGGCCTGACGGAAGAGCCCTTGGGCGTCTACTACACCGACCAGGAACCCCGGGAGGGTCTTTCTCCCACGCCTTACACCCTGCCCACCCGGGAGATGGAGGTCAAAGGCGAGGTGGACTGGGACGAGACTTTTGCTAATTTTTCCTGCATCATCAGTCACCTTTGGCGAGCCCGGAAAAAGGGCGCGGCCGCCTACTTCGACCAGACCCGCTTCGGCTGCCTGGGGGCCGCGTTTTTTCTGGGCTATCTCAAGCCCCAACTGGAGACCATCGTTCATTACGTCTCCACCGGCATTCCCAACATTTTAGAAGGGGAATGCTATCTGGAATCCCCGGAAGTCACCCGCCAGTTTTATGAAACCATCGACCCCCGCCCCGCGCCGGCCCGGTTCTGCGTCTTTAAACCCCTGAGCCAATTTACAGAAGACGAAGAACCGGAGGTGGTGATCTTCTTTGCCCGGCCTGAGTCCATCAGCGGCCTCAACCAACTGGCCACTTTTGTCACCAACGATTTCGAGGCCGTGCTCTCGCCCTTCGGCGCGGGCTGCGCCAATATCGTCACCTGGCCCCTCAAGTACCTGCATTGGGGCCGGCTCAAGGCCGTGCTGGGGGGCTGGGACCCCTCGGACCGCAAATTCCTCAAGCCCGACGAAATCACCTTCGCCGTCCCTAACGAGATGTTTCAGCGTATGGCGACGCGCTGGCAGGAATCCTTCCTCACCAAACCCGCCTGGGCCGCGGTGCGTAAAAAGATCGAACTGAGCCGCAAGAAGTGGGGGGAATAGAGATTATGGGGGAAGGGGGAAGGGTCTTGAGGGACCCTGCCCCCCACCCCCCATAAAATAAAATGCAGAGCAGCCTGGACCATCCCCTCCTTATTTGTGCGCTGCTCCCCCACAATTGTGAAATTTTAAACAAATACATCACTAAAAAATTTCTTGCAACGAGTAACGTTAATCGATACATTTATCGACAAAATGATCAAGACCTTCGTACAATCGTGGCTGGAAGATTTCTGGCATAACGGCAAACATAAGCGGGTGCCGCCGGAACTTGTAGCCAGGTTGCTCCGGAAGATGGACATGCTTAACCGGGCGGTGGACTGGAAAGACTTGCAAGCACCACCCTCTAACCGTCTTCATACCCTACATGGTGACCGCCATGGACAATTGGCGATCTCGGTTAGCGGCGCCTGGAGATTATGTTTCCGGTTTGCAGAAGGCCATATTTTTGATCTGGAACTGGTACAATACCATTAATGGAGGAAGTTATGCTGCCCCGCAACCGCCGTCCCACACCCCCAGGAGAAATTCTGCGGTATGAATTTTTGGAGCCTTTGGGCCTTAGCCAAAAGGAACTGGCGGAGGCTTTGGGCATCACCCGGGTGCGCCTGAGCGAAATCCTCCGGGGCCGGCGAGCCGTTACCCCGGATACGGCCCTACGGTTGTCGCGGTTTTTCGATACCACCCCGGAGTTCTGGCTCGGCCTGCAAACGGATGTGAGCCTATGGGATACCCTGCAAACCCACGGTGCAGAATATGAAAAGATAAAACCCGCAAAGACCGCGGCGTAATTAGGAGCCGCCTTTTCTGGATATTTTCAACCTCTATCAGGCTCGAGTGCGCCCTATTAGTGCTGACCTCACTTCACATCAGTCTAAAATCCTTGCGGGAAATATTTTTTAGGTATTAAATATGTAGATGGGGATAATGGACATTGGTTCATTCCCCTTGCCGCGTTTATCTACGATTAAGTTTTGCGAGGAGATATAAGCTATGAGTGATTGTCCTTCCGGCGCCGATCCCAAGACCTGCGGCGCCGACCCTAAGTCCTGTTCCGGCTGCAGCCCGGAACATCATGAGGCCCCGGATTCCGCCGAAAAAGAAATCGCCCGCACCTTAAAAAAGATCCGCCATAAAATCCTGGTCATGAGCGGCAACGGCGGCGTGGGCAAAAGCAGCGTGGCCGTAAACCTGGCCCTGTCCCTGGCCCGCCGGGGTTTGAAGGTGGGTTTGATGGACGTGGACCTCCACGGCCCCAACGTGCTCCGCATGCTGGGCCTGACC
>JAQTXE010000100.1 GCA_028688935.1 Syntrophales bacterium | reverse complement strand
GATCCAGCTTCAGGAAGGTGTCCAGGGGCTTTTTGGCACCGTTGGCGCCCACCGGCGGAATCTCGATGAAAATATCCTTTTGGGGATTATTGTTCTTGGCCCCATTGGGAACCAGCAATTGCGGATCGTCGAACGGGGCCCGGCGATATTTCACCCGGTCATCGGTGAGGGCATTGGCCAAAAAGGCCACCAGGGCCTCGGTTCTCTCAAATGCCAAGGCTTTTTCTGCCGGGGTCTTCAAGGGATCGGAAGGGTCCAATTCCGTGAGGGGAACAATGCCCAAGGCATGTTCGTTAAAGTTGATATTGGGGAAATTTCCCCCCCGGATGTAAAACTGGACTGCTTGACCTAAGGTGGAGTAACCGCCGTCATGGAAGTATGGGCCATGGAACACGCAGTTTCGCAGGTTGGATACTTTAAAGCAGCCCTTCAACGCGGTCTTGTCATTCACAGGCGGTGGGGTGGGGAAGACCGGCGTGGCGATGTTGGGCACGAAAGACGCGACATCGGCGGGCAGTTTGCCTGCGGTCTTCAGCTTCCACAGCTCCACATAGGAAAGTGGCAAGGGTTTATTGCCTTCCAGGGGGTTCTGGAAGGGGGGCAGGTCAGGGGCGGTGGCTATCCGGCCGATGTCCTCTGTATTGGGACGGTGGGCCAGATTGCGCATGCCAAAGTCGATATAGGCGGTTTCGGGGGGACCAGGGGGAAATGCGATTAAGCCCCCGTTTCCGTCGGGAATCCACTTAACCAGATTCTGGGGCACGCCTTGACTATCCACCTGAAGGTTCCTGACCGTGAATTCGGTGGTTTCCGGGAGAGTGTGGCATAATTGGCAACCGGGAGCGGAGGTGGGATTTTGATTTTGCCCCGAGATATTAGTCCCCCGGAAGATATCCAACCCCAATAACTCCTGGGGAGTCAAAGCGTTGGGATCCGGCGGGATGGGGACGCCGCCACCCCGGACGTTCAGATTGGCTCCCAGGTACCGGTCCAACGGGGTGTCATCGGAAACCAGCGTGGCTTCGTAAATCTGCACCGCCAGCCCGAAGAAGAGGGAGAAGTTATACTCCATCTGGGTAAACTGGCTCGCGCCCAGGCTGGCCGCCAGAGTCTCCGGGCTGTCCACCGCTTGCGCAGCCTTCGTGACCACGGTTTTACCGGGACTCACCACCATGGTCCGGGGGTTCTGGGCGGAGGGCTGTTGCACCGCCTGGGTTCCGGCAATGAGGTTGACTACTTCGGTGGAATTCCACCATTCATCTTTAAAGGCTGCCTTGACCACAACCGCGTAATTCTTCGCGCTCAGACCTTTTTTCCCTACCACCTCGCCGAAAATCAGGTGGGCCCTGGACAAGCACCCCAGGACGCTGTCTTCCGGGTGCACCAATTGCTTGGCCAGGGGCCTCAGGCTGAGCATCTTGCGGCCAACTGACGGGAAGTCCCGGCCTTGGAAAGACATCTCGAAGTCGCTGAGGGGCGGCCCCACGGCCTGGGAGGCCAGAGAGCTCAAAGGTATCCGGACAAATACGTCAGTGAGAACGCCGCCCACATTTTTCTTCAGGGTGCTGGTCCGGTCCCGGAAGCCGAAAACATTAACGCCATTAAAGATCGTACTGGCCCGGCCTTCCCAGAAATTGTCGACGTTGAACACCGCATTGATCACTGTGGGAGTGTTCCGGGGCTCCACCCGCCGGATATTTTTCTTCTTCAGGGTGAATACCGGGTCCTTCAAGGCAGTGCTCTGGTCCACTGCCTTGCCGGACTTCACGCCTTTGAATTTGGCCAAACGGACCCCTTGAGAAGAAAAAACATCGTTGGTGTCCCTGGTCACGGTGAAGAACTCCAGCCCCGGAGCAGACGGTCTCGGCACTCCTTGGGAGGACGGCTCCCGGTCATGGAGAGGGAAATCGCCGGCTTTTGCATTGTAATTCGGGCCGAATTTAGGATGCCCCGGAACCGAGGGGATGCCGGGAATGGCGGAATTGCCGAATACCGTGTCTCCCCCCAAAGTGTTAGGGTTGAGCTGGTTTTTCGACCGGTTGTCAGCCCCGGCGTGGAAATGACAACTGGCGCAGGCCTGGACCCCGTCGCTGCCCACCTGCATGTCCCAAAACAGGGCCTTGCCCAAGGCCAGCGCGGCGTCATAGTCCTTGATATACTCCGTGAGATCAGGCTGTGGAATCGGCACGTCTTTTAAAGACGCCACCTGGGCCAGGGCCAATCCCGGAATCCCGGATAAGGTGAAAGTAAAACAGACCATGATCACCATGGTTTTGGCAAAGCAGGAACTTCTCCGTCCCCCTTGGACTCGCCTCCACCTAACCTTGCTTAATTTCCCCATAACCAACCTCCTTTAATTTGTCCATGATGACGATGCTTCCGGGAACATCCCGTTTTCAAGAAATGTTAATTGCGCTTAATGTGACTGGTGATAAAGAAAATTCCAGTCTTCCACCAAAGCGCGGTTATATTTCTCTGACCTCCTTTCTTTTACAGCCATATGCACAATTCGTTCCTGTTACAACCTTAATAACAAATAATAATAGGTTGTGAATCAATTAATTATATGTCTTATAATGTGGACAACAGTCTATAAACCTGGATTGTTATGTATCGATATAAGATTGTTAAATTTTATAGAAATATTAATAATAATATATATAATATTTTTTATTATAATAATATCTAATTTATTTTAGATTGTTTTATTTATAATTTAATTTTATTAAACAATAATTGAAATAATTAATATTTTATCTTACAACTATTATTAACCAAAGAGACGACTGGCCTTCCCCTTATTTCCTTAATTGCTCGCCACCGTCTGGAGAGGGGTTCATAGTCGTAGGCATGTCTAAAACAAACCTAACCCGCGTTATTTTTGAGAGTGGATGAGAGACCTCAAGCGTTTTGGAGAGTAGGAGAAG
This sequence comes from Syntrophales bacterium, assembly GCA_028688935.1. GTDB lineage: Bacteria > Desulfobacterota > Desulfobaccia > Desulfobaccales > 0-14-0-80-60-11 > SURF-52. Next base: position 10,093 of record JAQTXE010000100.1, on the reverse strand, counting down.
GCAACAAGGGCCGGGCAGGTGGAAGGAAGGCCCTGCGGTCTGGCAGGGTGCAGCGCCGCGGAAAGGAGGGGCGGGAGGCCAACGGTGGGATACCGATGGCAGCGATAGAACCTCTGCGTGGTTTATTGTCTGTAGATTGGCCGTTGGAAGAAGGTTTTTGGGTGTAGAAATTCGGCTTGGAAGGTATTTCTACTTCTTCCCAGGGGCTGTCTCGTCCTGTCTCAGCAACTTCCTTACTTTCTCTGGCTTGGAAATCCGCCAGTTCCCGTCTGGCCCTTTCCCTAACCTGGGGTAGAGAACCTGGCCCTGTGGCCTTTTCAGTCTGATCAGAGATGGTAATTGTTCCTGGGACATAGCTTTCTTAAAGGGGCATCAGTTAATTGAAAGGGCAGGCCACGGCGCCAGATGCACTTCCCCGAGAGGAATCCCCCGCCGCTACGTCCGAAACGTTCCGCGGCCCTGCCTGAAATTCGAAGGCAGACACAAGTCCACAACCTGGCCCCTTCTATGCCGGAATTTGGCTCCTGGGTGGGGAAATGGGGTTGGAAATTAAAAAGAAAGGGTTAGCTCACATAAGCTAACCAATTGATATCATTTGGCATACCTTTATAGAAGATTTTCGAATTTTTTGCCTCACTGCGCCGGACATTTTAGAGCTTTCACTTCCTGAATTGGCTCGAGTATAGATCCTCTGACTGCGCCAATTTTGTGCAATCTTCCGGCTCATATTTGATGAGAATGCTTGCCTCTAATTCCTTTCTTATTGGAGAGGTCGCGCTAATTTGGCGTACCGAATCTCCTTGTGAGAATTGCTCTTCACTCTTGATTCGGCCTGGCTGCCGGGGAGGACATAAACCGGCTCAGCTCTCTCTTTTAGAGGCTTCACCAATTCTTGAAAATAGCCTTTCTTATCAGCGAGATAGCGCGGCATGCCGACGTCTCCCACCGGGCACACGGCCTGGCAATAGCCGCATTTATGGTTAAAGCCAAACAGCAGAGACTGCCACAGGCCCATGGTCTCCCTATCCTGAAACTGCGCCCGATACTCGCCCAAGTCCCCGGACGTCAGTAGCGCCGCGGCCCAATCGAAGCCGCCGGATAGATCTCGGTAGCTATGGGTGGCACAGGCTAAGAAATCGAAGGCGCCGTCCTTTTGCACCGCACCCGTGGGACAAACTGCCGCACACAGGCGGCAATTGAGACAGGGGTTTTGTTCCAGCCGCTGGTCATAGGGGTCCACCTGAGCATTGATGAGAATCGAATTCAGAAAGATGTTGCTGCCGAACCGGGGTGAAAGAACCAGGCGGTTGAGGCCCATTACTCCGATGCCAGCTTCCACTGCCATGGTCTTATGGCTGACATCCCAAGTCTTTCCCGGCCAGCGGTTCATGTCCATGGGAAAGGCTGGATTGAGGATCACCCCCCGAATATCTTGGGAATTGAGGTGGCGCATTATCTCACCGGAAATTCGGGAAAGATCTTCTTCGGTCCGGCGAACCTCACCGTTGTATAGAGGGCGGGCCGGGCTTTGGACATTTTCCCGGTTCAACGCCCGGCTTAGAGAAATTATGGTCTGGGTTGCAGGGTAATTTTCAAGAATCCCTTGCCGCTCTTGAGCCAACTCCGGGCGGTCAATTTCTACAAAGCCCACTTCATCGGCGCCGGCTTCAAGGCAGATTTGCCGGATCAGCTTGGCCGGAAAAATATCCATTGCGGCTTTTTTTTGCTGCGTTGCCATTATCTGAGCCTCCTTTTAACAGGATTTGCGCACAGGGATTTGCCATTATCGATTTTTGCCTCTTCTCCCCTGAGGGTCATGCAGGTGCTGAGGCATCGGGCAATCAGGCGCTGGTCATGGTCAGTCACATCGCATTCCACCAGACCCAGGTTTCTCCCGGAATTGACTACCTTTCCCTCGGCCCGGAGCCGGCCCTGCCACACCGGGCGGAGGAAATTGACCTTTAGCTCCACGGTGGCGAAAGTCTCGCCCTCGTTGAGCGTGGTAGCGTAAGCCAGGCCCATGGCCGCATCCGCAATGGCGCACAGGATGCCGCCATGAACCGTACCCAAGGGACTGGCGTGGCGGGTCCCGGCTTCCAGTTCGATCACCACCCGGCCAGGGCGTACGGCAGCCAACTCCATGCCGATGAGTTGAGCCACGGGTGGGCTGGCAGCCTCGCCGGTCATCATTTTCTGGCAATAATGCAACATGGTGCCGCGGTATTTCGCATCTCTCATGGCCGTTCCTCATATGTGTATATGCACTTATATCATTAAAAAAAATTACTTACGGGCCAAGGAGATCATCTCCGACAAGTCGCCCAGGAGATTATGCAACCTTTCCTCACCCAGCCCTTTCTCCACCTGATTTTGGGCTTCTTCCCATAAAGGTACGGCCGTGGTCAAGACCTCCATCCCCGCAGTAGTCAAACTAACCTCCCGTTCCCGCCGGTCTTCCCCGGTTTTGCTGGTGATTAATCCCCGCTTCTCCAGGATCTCCAAATTCCTGGTTAAGGTCGTCCGGTCCATCACCATAACCTGGGCCAGCTTGAGCACGGTTACCGGCCCCATTACCCTGGTGGCCATAAGCAAGGAGAACTGGGTGGCGCGCAGGCCACTGGGCCGGAGCACTTCCTCGTAAAGTTTGGTAATGGCCCGGGCGGCTTTCCGCACCTTAAAGCAGGCGCAAGTCCGACCGATTTCCCTGCAATTAGTTATTCCCAGAATATTATTATCATCAGATTTCATGTGAAAACCGTGCATTCCCCGTTCATGTAAGTTCTTTAATTAAGTGTATATACACTTATTATCAAGCTGTCAAGAAATTTTTGCTGGCCTTAATTTACTCTGGTTGAGTCGTTGTGGTAAAAATAAAAACCCCTTGAAATATCAAGGAGTTGTATTTTCGTGGCGTCCCCAACCGGATTTGAACCGGTGGGAACGCCATTATTTTGGTAGGATTATCAGGGACTTTCTGGTTTGTCCCTAATCCTTGGGGACGGTTTGGGGACGCGACCATTTTCCTTCTGAGTCGGTTCTTCACCCCAGACTTCTTTCAGGGCGTCAGCACGAAGTTTAGCATAGCGTCGCGTTGACGTCAAGGTCTTATGGCCGAGCATGTCGCCGATCTTCCTTTCGGACACCCCGCGGTTGATGGCTTGCGAGGCCAGACTGTGCCTCGTGCCCTCGTAGCATGATACCTTGATCCCCGCCTTTCTTGCAGCCCGCCTCCAGTAGTCCGAGGCTGTCCACTGTGTAAAAGGCTTCCCATTATAGGTAAACACCCAACCGGAAAGCTGACGGGGCAGAGATAAAATGGCCTTTTTCACCTCGGGATGCAGAGGGAGGTAACGCACGTCTCTTTCCTTGGTATAGGGTTTGTATTCGTTGATGTTGAAACCGGCCGCGATGGTCACTATATCTTTTTTCAGGTCAAGGTTCTCCCATTTCAGGGCCCGGGCCTCACCCGGACGGCACCCCTGCTTCATCAGAAAAAGGTAAAAAGCCCGGCGGACCGGGTCTTTCATCTGGGCCAGCACTAGCCCCTGTTCTTCTTCGCTGATCCACTTGGTGACCGGGTCGCCTTTCTCCACCTTGGGAAATTCCGGCATCACCAGAATGTCCCTCCTGCGGAATGCATCTTTAAAGAGCTTGTGCAGGATGCCCAAAATATTATGGATTGTCTTGGTGGATAGATGACGAGGGAGCCAGTTCCTGAAGTCTTCGATATGTCCCTCACGAATATCGCGGATATTGAATTTGGCGAAGAAAGGGAGGTAATACCGGCGCACATAATCCCGCATTTCAATAAGATAGCTTTTGACTATATGGCCACGCTCATATTCCTGCTCCCGTCGTTGAAGCCACTCCCGGGCATAGGTGGGAAACATCAGAGACAGATGTCCCTGGCTGACGTATTCCCGTGGATCGAACTTCCCTTGGTCCACCTCATAGCGAATTGCGGTAAGGAGCCGGCTGGCCCTCTCCCAGGAGTCCAGTGGATAGCCCTGCTGATCGGAGTAGAGCTTGATCCGCCCTTGGCCGGGCCAGGAGAAATCGACAAAATAGCGCTTCGGTGTAGTAAAACACGAGGGACAACGCAGCGGCTCACCTTCAAACCGGCCGCCACACCTGGGACATTTTTCCTTGGTTCTTACCGCGCCCACCATGCATATTTTTATACCATGACAAACAGTTTTTAGCAAGTAATTTCGCACACTTGTCGCCATTACACAGATTTGATGACATCGGTTTTTTTCCGCCTGTCTTTATGATGTCTATTGTGAACTTCTCAAAAATTATCCTGAGTGCCAAGGATTATTTTCAAAAATATTTCTTGACATATATTTTTTAGCTTTTATCATATTTCTGAAATGTACGCGTATATATTGAAAGGAGATACCATGGATAGAGAAATAGATAGTGGAAAATTTGTGGAGCTTGCCGAGAAAAGGGTTTCTAAGGCGATCAAGGATATCCGCTTAATCGGCAATCTGTCGAATAAGAGTAACTACAGTTATACTAACGAAGATGTCCAAAAAATCATCAAGGCTCTGGAGGGCGAAGTCAAGAAGCTGAAGCAGCGTTTTAACAGCCATGGAACTCAGGACGAAATTATGTTCAAACTTCGATAATCAAGGGAAGTTGAGAATTTTCTGGTTTAGATAGCCTCTCCGAAGGCTATAGCACCTTCGGAGAGGTGCTTTTTCTAATTTTTTGAATTAGGGGGCACAGATTCCTTAGATAGGCATTTCAAATGACGTTCGCTGAATTAGGATAATCCTTAAAGATTCCAGAGGCTTCAGAGGAGGATTTTATGGATAATGCGCAAATGAAACGTCTTTGCCTTTCTCTAATGGAAGCAGATACAGAGACTGAGGTAATAAATATTCTAGGAGAAGCCGGTTACTGGCTTGATACCTCAGTTTGGAGATTCTATGGAGACCTTGGAAATAATTATAGCACTATAGGAAATCAACAAGCACGTCCGGATGCGGCCTTGGTTGAGAAATTGGTGAACTCTGTTGATGCAAGATTAATGAACGAATGCCTTGTAAGAGGAATAGACCCGGAAGGACCATTGGCACCTAAGTCAATTCAGGAAGCTGTCGCTATTTTTTTTGAAGATGAGAAGTCTAAGAGCAGCAGAGCTGGATTGATAAAAGAATGGCCAAAAAATAAACGAAGAGAAATCGCAAGAGGAATCACGCTTACTGCAACTGGATTTACAGCCGGTGAAGGAAACCCTTGTTTCACAATTTCCGATTTTGGTGAAGGACAAACCCCAGAAATGATGCCAAATACATTACTTTCCTTGGTCAGGGAAAATAAGCTGAGAATTCCATTTGTCCAAGGAAAATTCAATATGGGTGGAACAGGAGCGCTAAAATTTTGTGGCAAGCATGGCTTACAACTCATAGTTAGCCGCCGAAACCCGAATATTTTAAAAGATAAAATAGACCATCCTTCTGACTTGCAATGGAGTTTTACGATCGTCAGGCGAGAAGACCCAGAGGGAGGCCGTCGGAGTTCGGTTTTCACATATCTGGCGCCGCTTGGAGCGGAAACAACTCCCTCCGAAGGCAAAGTCCTTCACTTTAGCGCGAATAGCATGCCCATCTTCCCCTCTATTTATTCCAAAAAACCTGAACCATATGGGCGTCTCGCTGAGTGGGGGACACTTATCAAACTTTATGAGTATGCAATCGGGACTGGATTCAAAGGCCAAATTCCACAAACAGGGTCTGTCAAAGACGCCGTAGATTTGTTACTTCCCCAAGTAGCCCTTCCTATACGTCTCCACGAATGCAGGAAACAATTTTGGGATCGGCCAGGAGCAGAGAGAAGTCTCGAGACAACAATTACTGGGCTTAGTGTACGACTCGATGATGATAAAATTCGCAACCTGGAAGAGAACTTCCCTACCTCTTCCCCGATAGCTGTAAATGGAGAGCAAATGACTGCCAACATTTATGCTTTCAAAAGTAAGACTGCCAAAAGATACAGGAAAAATGAAGGCATAATCTTTACTGTCAATGGGCAAACCCATGCACATTTGCCAACAGGATTTTTTAAAAGGAAAAATGTGAAGCATGATTATATAGCCGATTCTATTTTGGTCATGGTTGATTGCAGCAATGTAACTGGTAGAACTCGTGAAGACCTTTTCATGAATAGTCGTGATCGCTTAAGCGCCGGCGAGTTGCGTTCTAAGTTAGAGGCTGCTTTAGAAGAAGTGCTAAAGGATCATCCCGGTTTGCGTGAACTTAGGGAGCGGCGGCGCCGAGAAGCAACAAAATCGCAATCCCTGGAAGACAAACCTTTTGAAGATATTCTTAAATCCATGATCGAACGTTACCCTTCCTTAGCGAGTCTTTTTAAAAGCGGAAAACAAGCATCGAATCCTTTTAAACCAATAAGAGTAGAAAATGGGCTTAAATTTGAAGGGAAACGCTATCCTACCTACTTTAAGTTTAAAGGCATTGATTATGGGAAAATATTTTATCGGGAGTGTCATATCAATTCTCGTTGTCGCATAACTTTTGAAACGGATGCATCTAATGACTATTTCAGTCGAGATATTGATCCTGGTGAACGCTCACTTTGTATTGTTAAAGGAGAATCCCGTTTCCCATTAGATAATTTTGTAATGAATCTTTGGAATGGACTGGCTCACCTCAGCGTGAAATTATCTGATGATTGTAAAATTGGGGATGAGCTATGTTTTATGGTTGCTGTTACAGACCCCACACAGATAGAAGCTTTTGAGAATACATTTGTTGCAAAAATTAAACCTCCATTTGAGCCTCAACCGGCTGTGAAAAAGGTTAGGCGTAAACATAGAAAAGAGGCGGTGGGCAAAAAAGAAGGTTCTGAAAGAGAAAGTTCAGGAGGAATCGCTCTTCCTATCCCGATTTTGGTACATGAAAACGAATGGGAGGCCAGAGAATTTACAAAAACTACTGCACTTCGCATATTGAAAAGCCCAGGTGACTCAGACGGCAATGGAAATGGAGAAAATGGTATCGATACTTATGATTATTTTATAAATATGGATAATGTCTATCTCAAAAAAGAGCTAAAGTTAGCAGGTGATAATCTGGAAATTGTTAGAAAGCGCTTTATTTATGGACTCATTTTAATAGGCTTAGCTCTTCTACAGCAAGAGTTACAGAAGTCAAAAAAGAAGATTCCTCAGGAAGAAGGGAAAGAAGAGAATGATAATGATGATATTGCAAAAAAAGTAGAAGAATACAGTTGTGCTGTGGCACCTGTTCTTCTTCCGATGATTGATTACCTTGGCAATATAGAAGTGGATGAAGGTTTTACACCAGAAATAGCCGAAGAAGAAATGTAGCTTGTTTCAATCAAGATAATCGATGGAAGAGAACTACCTCCTTGCTCGGGGGAATGTCCCCCCTCTGGTCGGCATACCACTTTCGATTTGGAATGCAGCGCCATAGTCTGCCGTCTAGTGAATTTGCAAGGGAAGCAAACTTAAGTTCAATAAATCCTGCCATTTTCAAAACGGAAAGAAATTTTGGCAGTTGCCAAGAAGGATCAGAGAAACCGACTAATTGAACTAATATAGTCTCTCGATCTGCTATTTTCGATAATGAGGAAAAGGCTGCAAATGCTTTTTCAAAATATCCGGTAAGATCTTTCTGTTCTCTGTGGCCAAACGTATAAAAACTCGCACCATTGCCATCAAGACTATTGGCAATCCAATATGGTGCGGGAGTTTCTCTGCGACCTTGCACTTGCCAGCGGTGGTAAAGCACGTGTACCCCGGGGTAAGGAGGGGATGTTAAAATAAGCGCCGGTGCGGGATAGCCTTTTACCCTCTGGTCGGTTTCAATTCCTGCTGCCGATCGATGCAGACACAGGGCCCGCCTTGAACCAGTTAATTTATGAATGCGATCTGATTCTCTAACCGCGTTTGCAAACTCCCATGCTCCAGTGATTATTTCATCAGTATAAAATAGAAATTGTTGCCGGAATTGATGAGCCGCGGGTATATCTTTCCGACAGTCAAGAGCCCACTGCGAGGTCCTAAGTAATGCACATCGTGCAAGATTCTGTAAGCGTTTTGCCGGCAACTCAGGCACATGATTTAATGCTAATTCAATTGTCTTTCTGATAGGCCATGTCACTTTTCCACTAATATTTCTCTGATAACCCCTTTCCTGCCAGTCTACTGCGCGAACAGGGGGATTATTTAATTTTATCCTATCAATTATAGACTCAGCCCACAAACGTACTTGAGTTAATTCACTTTTTTGAAAAACAGTTGTTTTCACTTTAGAAATGAAAACTGAAAGTTTATTAATATCGCTACCAACAACGACTCTTCCAAGAGCACGAGCTTCGACTATACTTGTGCCCCCACCCATAAAGGGATCAAACACCAAGTCCCCAGGCTGAGAGAATGCCTTTATTATTGCTCTTGCAAACAGGGGAGAAAATCGGGCAGGATAACGATAAAAAGAGTGGGTATATCCTGTAACAGGTTCCTGGGAGTGAACAGCTTCAATAAAGTGGTCAGTGAAGCTAATGGTGAAGCAATCGTCGGCTGTCGCCATGGTAATCATTCCCCCATTTCAGATTACCTAAGGCATACCTGGCCGCTTTTTTCATTGATTTAGGCCAAGGCTTCCCCCATGGTAAGGCTACCATGGGGGGAAGCCTGAGTCAATAAAATATTAGCCATGGACTCTTTATCTTGTGAGAAAAAATAGGGGTTCTAAGTTAAAGTTTAAATAAGGAGTTTGATCTTACTACGATAGTTCAATTTCTCATAAGCGAGCTTAAAGGTGGATCGATAAGGTCAATTTTAAGTCAGAAAGCCCGGCAGGTTGGGTTGATTTACAGCGATATTCAGATAATCGTTTTTAGGGGTAGAACCCTAAGAATTTATTGGCCTTATCCACTAACACTTGGGCTTTCTCGATCTCTCCAACGAGGGATTCCCTGTATTTAGCCTCCTTGCCAGCATCCTCTAAAGAGAACCACACGCCAGGTTTGCCGGTTTGGGGGTGATTCAGGGGCTCGGTTTTCAGGATCGGGGCTGGAGGAATCTCCGGCCGGGGGAGGTTAATCTTTATCCCCTGACTGCACCCCGCGGTTAAAATAAGCAGACATACCAGCAGCGTCGCCGTTTTGCACCATTTCATCGAGCTTCTCCTTTTTCTTTTCGGTTTCGACCCGGATTGATTCCTGGGCTTGAGAGATTTTAGCCTGGGCCAGGAGGCCGTTTCGCTCCCTTCGAGCGGTGTCGGCCTGACGTTTATACCACCAGCCCCTGGCCCAGAGGCCGCCCAGAATGGCGAGCACGCCCCCCAGGGCGCCGAGTTTTGAGAAAATTAGGGACAGAATCAATTCCATCGTGTCTCCTCCTCTGTAGTTGAGGGCGGCGGGGGTCAAGGCCCGCGCTTAATCTTGGTGATCTCGGTGGCGGCGAAGCCTCCGAAACCGGCGGCCAGGATGGTCTGGGCCAGGGCAGTGAGGTTGTCCCCCAAATCCTTCTTCAGGTAAAAGGCATAGTAGCCGTAAACCACCATGACCAGGATGGTGGCCACCACCGCCAGGACCGCGCCGGTGCTCACCCGGTCCTGGTTTCCCGACAGGAACTCACCCCACCAAACGTCGGCTCCCGCGGTCAGGTCGCTTACGCTCCGCATGGTTCTTCGCATCCATCCCTGGCGCTCAGGCACGTCTGAATCCGGCGCTTGCGGCTGCGCCTGGCTGGGGTCAGAGTTCATTTCCGGGGGAGATGCGGAAGTGGTGGTCACCGGAGAAGCTTCTTGCGCTTCCTCCTGGCGGGGTTCCACAGTCCTGGGCCTGAAACTGATGGGTAGTTTTTCCTTATCCATGGCCTACTCCGGAAACTGTTCCAAGAGCCAGAGATAATGCCGGAAGACCTCGGTGGCATAATCATGGCCCGTGGTGCGGGAATCGCAAATCTCCCAGAACCGAGGGTCCCAAATATCCAGATCAGCCAGTTCGCCCTGGTAGGCAGACCAGACCTTGGACATGTTGCCCTCCCCGCAGTTGTAAGCAGCGGTGGCGAACCAGAAGAGGGCGGGTCCGGCCA
>JAQTXE010000363.1 GCA_028688935.1 Syntrophales bacterium | reverse complement strand
CCAACACATGCCTGTTACAAAACTTATCCCTAATCTGGCGATTTCCTGATCCGATAATCCCAGGGGGCGATGCGAACCGGGGCTCACAAAGCCAAACACTCCAGTCAAGCCGCGTTCTTCTTCCGCGTTAATGAAATCAGTTTTTCTGAAATAATTAATTATTGTACCCCATTTCGTAGCGTCAAAATTACCAGGGTGAGATGATTTGCGAGCCTGAGCTATGGCTGTTGCGAGGGTCTCAAGAGCAACGCGTGCGTCATTGAGGCAAGCGTTGTAATTTGGGTTTGATTTTCTAAACTCACTTGTTGAGGCTTCCAATTTCTGAATTACCTGGGTCGAATTTGGGAGTCCAGGTGAACTTAGTTCTATTTTAAGATCATCATTGAGCGGAGGAGCGCCTGCAACTGTTGGATCAAGATATATTAAGCCGCTTTGGTCAAACCGGTAGCCATCGAGCAGAAGGCACCGCTCAAGGTCATCAAAACGCTCATCGTATATCTCTCTCGGGTTTACTCTAACGCGAAAGCGGAGGTCCAAACGAGTTCTTGAGATTTCATCCAAGAGCTCAGACAGCTGGACTTCAGTACCATCCTCTAAGGCGGCAACGATGTCAGTCAAAACCTCAGATGTTATTCGAACGGTCTGTCCACGAAGTCCATGTTTCAATAGGAGCATGCCTGCGAAATCTTGGAATTGAATCTCTAAAAATTGAGCTAATGAATAGATAGTTCTCGTACTTAGCATGTCCTCTCCATAACTGTAACTGATTATTCTATTGGTAATCTATATTGCTTATACACCTATTCTGATAGTAAATCCAGTGAAGTGCGCTTGTTCTTGGATTTCAGAAAAACTTACTGATTCGCATAGATTTCAGGAGGTCGGAGATTCAAATCTTCTCGTTCATACCAGTATTATGTAAAAATTATGAGTAGTTGGCAATTGGTGGGTTTTCAGCCGATTCTTTTTGGACAATTTATGTGAAATTCTTCGGTGTGGGGGAGGGTAGAGTCTGAAGAAGGACCATAAGCCCTCTTTTCTCTCTAAATAAATGCTACTGCACCGACACCTCCACCGTATCCCCCAGGCCGTCCGGCCCCAGGGCGGTGAGGCGGTGGCGGCCCCGGGGGAGGGGCACCTGGAGTTGGTAGGGCGGCCCCACGGCGCCCACTTCCCGGCCGTCCACGAACCAGCTCACCTGGGGCACCGCCGCCCGGCACCTGGCTTTCAAGGTGATCTCCACCTCTTCCCTCTGGGGGGCCACCAGGAAGCGGTCTCCGGGGAGAGGATAGAGGATGCTGACCCGGCCCCCTTCCCTCAGGGCTCCGGAACCGGGGTAGCCACCCCCTCCGCTCCCGGCAGCCGGGGGGTGGGAGTTAGTCCGGAATGGTAATCCGGCGGCAAGTCCCAGCCGAAAAGCCCGGTCCAGGTTGGCGTCGAAGCCCGCCAGCCGGTATCTGCCCGCGGCGCCATGCTCATGGCGCTCCTCCAGCCAACCCGCATAAGCACTATCCAGCCGGTGCCAGGGAGAGCGCTCCTGGTGGTAGGTGCATTCCTTAGCTGGCTCGGTGCCGGCCAGAAAATATTCCTCCACCGTAAAGCGGCAGCCCGGGCCGGGGCGCATGCCGGAAAAAGCACACACCTTAGCCCGGGTCACCCCCTCCGGAGAGCAAAAGGGCTCCGGGGGCGTGGCCGCGAAGAGGACCCCGGCGATCTCCGCCAGGATGGGAGCCGCGGCGGTGGCTCCACTCTCCCCCGCCGTGGGCCGGCCGTCAAAGTTACCCACCCAAATGGCCAGGGTGTAGCGGGGAGAGTAGGCCGCCACCCAGCAGTCCCGGTAGCGGGTGCTGGTGCCGGTCTTGAGGGCCAGACGGTACGGTGGGTTCATGGCCTGGGAGCCCCCGAAGGCCCGGGACCGGGCCAAAGGATCGGCCAGGATGTCGCTGACGATGAACGCGGCCTGCTCGGAAAAAACCGTGACCTCCTCACTTGGGGGTTGATTGAGAAGCAGCCGGGGAGGACGGTGCACTCCCTTATTGGCCAGGCAGGCGTAAGCCCCGGCCAACTCCAGAAGACTCACCTCGGGATTGCCCACCACCAGCCCCAGGCCGTAGTAATCCGGCCCCTTATCGGGGCGGTTGATCAGGCCCAGCCGGGTCAGGGTCTCATAATACTGTACCGGACCCACCAGGTTGAGGAGCCGCACCGCCGCCAGGTTTAAGGAGTTCCCCAGGGCTTCCCGGAAAGAGATGGGACCGTGGGCCACCCGGTCGAAATTAGCCGGGTGGAACTCGCCCCCGGGGAGGCGGTAGCGCCGTTCCACGTCCTCGATGACCGAGGCCGCGGTGAAGCCCCGGTCCAGGGCCAGGGCATACAGGAAGGGCTTTAAAGCCGAGCCCGGAGAGCGCCAGGCCGTGGCCCCGTTGTTGTAGCCGCCGTCTCGGGGGCCGTAATGCAGCGAGCCCGCCAGGGCCAGGACCTCCGGCCCCCGGTTGTCCAGGAGCACCGCCGCGGCCTGCCGCGCGCCCCCGGCTCGGAGGCGGACTGCGTGGGCGCGGAGAATCTGCTCCACCTGCCGCTGCCAGTCAAGATTCAAGGTGGTGCGCACCACCCCCGTCTTTTGGCCCTTAGCCGCCAGAATCAGGTTCACCAGGTGCTGGGCCCGGAAGGGGAAGCCGCCGTGTTTCCCTGCCACCCCTGCCAGGCGCAGGGGTTCCTGCCGGGACCTTTGCCTTTCGGGTTCGCTGATAAACCCTAACTTTGCCATACGGCCCAGGACCCAATCCCGCCGGGCCAGGAGCCGGCGGCGGTTGGGTCCCAGGGGATTAAACCGCCCCGGGGCCTTAGCCAGGGACGCCAACAAGGCGGCTTCGGCAGGAGTCAGCTTAGCCGCGGGCTTGCCGAAGTAGGCCAGGGCCGCGGTCTCCACCCCCGTCAGGTTGTTGCCCTGGGGTACCCGGTCCAGGTAACGGCGGAGAATCCCGTCTTTGCTTAGCGCCGCCTCGAGGCGCAGGCTCCGCCCCATCTCCACCACTTTCCGAGACCAGGTCCGGGGTCCGGGATAGGTGAGCCGGGCCAGTTGTTGGGTGATGGTGGAGGCGCCGGAGACCACCCGGCCCGCCTGAAGATTGCTGCACGCGGCCCGGACCACCGCCAGGGGGTCCACCCCGGGATGGATC
>JAQTXE010000099.1 GCA_028688935.1 Syntrophales bacterium | reverse complement strand
TGCACCATGGAGACCAAGGCGCCGTAAACGATGCCGATGACCGCCAGCACGCTGAACAGGGGCACGAAGTAAAGGGCGGCCTGGGGAAAGAGCGGCATGTTAAAGCGCAGAAAGCCGTAAGTTCCCATCTTCAGGAGCACCGCGGCCAGGATGACCGAACCCACGGTGGGGGCTTCGGTGTGGGCGTCCGGCAACCAGGTGTGGAAGGGGAACATGGGCACCTTGATGGCGAAGGCCAGCCCAAAGGCCAGGAACATCCAGAACTGCAGGTGGAAGGGAATGTTCTGCCCGTAGAGTTTCAGGAGATCAAAGGTATAGACCCCGGTGGTCTTGCCGGCATAAAAGTAGAGGACCAAAATGGCGACCAGCATCAGCAGACTGCCGAACATGGTGAAAAGGAAGAACTTGATGGCCGCATAGACCCGCCGGGCCGGGTTGCCCCAGATACCGATGAGCAGGTACATGGGGATGAGCATCACTTCCCAGAACACATAGAAGAGAAAGAGGTCCAGGGAGACAAAGACGCCCAACATACCGGCCATCAGGGTCAGCAGGCAAATCATGAACTCCTTGACCCGGTGCTGGATGTCCGTCCAGGTGGCCAGCACGCAGATGGGAGTCAGAAAAGTGGAGAGCATAATCAACAGCAGGGAGAAGCCGTCGATCCCCACGTAGTAGCTGATGCCGTATTGGGGCAGCCAGTTATAGCGCTCCACAAACTGCATGGCCGCGGTCTCGCTGTTGAACCGGAACCATAGGGGCAGGGAAAACACAAATTCCGCGAGGGACAGCCCCAGGGTAACCTGTTTCAACAGCTTGTGGTTCTTCCGGTCCAAAAAGGCCAGGAGCACTGCGCCCAGCATGGGGAAGAAGACCAGGATGGAGAGGATGGGTAATTGCATAAGCCCCTCTAGTCGTTAACGTCCGATAAGATAGCCGGTGATCACCACCATCCCTAAGAGGATGGCCAGGGCGTAGTTTTGCAGGAAGCCCGTCTCCAGTTTACGGAAATGGGCGCTTAAATAGGCGATAATGCCGGCGCTGCCGTTTACCACGCCGTCCACTCCTTTGGCGTCCACCACAGTCCACAGGAAGTTGGAGCCCACTTTGATGGGTTCCACCACGGTGGTGTCGTAGATTTCATCCACGTAGTACTTGTGATAGACCAGATCGTAGATGGTGCGGAACTTCTCGGTGAAGATAGCGGGTAGCTCCGGCATAAGAATATAAAATTTATAGGCGGTATAAATCCCCAAACCGGCCACGGCCATGCTGAAGAGCATCATGCCCACCTCGAAGGTGGCGGTGGGATGGGCCGCGACATGGTGGGCCACCGGGGTGATGGAGGGGGACAAGAAATCCCGGAAGAGGTGGGCGCCCTCAATAATGGGAATGCCCACTAAGCCGCCCACCACCGACAGCCCGGCCAGGATCATCAGGGGTACGGTCATCAGGGGTGGAGATTCGTGTACGTGGTGAAGCACGTCGTGGTCCACCCGGGATTTTCCCAGGAAGGTCATGAACACCGCCCGGAACATGTAGAAGGCGGTGATGAAAGCGGCGATGGTGGCGATGGCCCAATAAATGGCCTTGCCGTCCACCAGGGAGTGGAAGAGGATTTCATCCTTACTGAAGAAGCCGGCAAAAGGGAAGATGCCGGCGATGGCCAGGGTGGCCAGCAGGAAAGTCCAATAAGTAATGGGCATGTGCTTTTTCAGGTCCCCCATCTTGCGCATGTCCAGCTCGCCGCTTAAACCGTGCATCACCGAGCCGGAGCCCAAAAAGAGAAGGGCCTTGAAAAAGGCGTGGGTCATGAGGTGGAAGATACCGGAAACGTAAGCGCCCACACCGCAGGCCAGGAACATGTAACCCAATTGGCTGACCGTAGAGTAAGCCAAAACCCGCTTGATATCGAACTGGGCCATGCCGATGGTGGCCGCAAAGATGGCGGTGGCCGCGCCGATGGTGGCCACCACGGTTAGGGAAACGGGGGCCAGGGAATAGAGGGCGCTGCACCGGGCCACCATATAGACGCCCGCGGTGACCATGGTGGCCGCGTGGATCAGGGCGGACACCGGGGTGGGACCTTCCATGGCGTCCGGCAGCCAGGTATACAAGGGCAACTGTGCCGATTTACCGGTAGCCCCCAGGAAGAGGAACAAGGTGATGGCGGTGATCACGCCCGCACCCACCGGGTACTTGGCGGCCAGGGCGAAGACCTCCCGGAAGTTCACGGACCCGAAAGTCCAGAAAATCAGAAAGATGGCCAGAAGAAAACCGAAGTCCCCGATCCGGTTGACCACGAAGGCCTTTTTCCCGGCGTCGGAGGCGGACTGTTTTTCATAGAAGAAGCCGATGAGCAGGTAAGAACAGAGACCCACCCCTTCCCAGCCCACGAACATCATCAGGAAGTTGTTGGCGCTTACCAGGATGAGCATCATGGAGACGAACAGGTTCAAGTAGGTGAAAAAGCGGTAAAACCCCGGATCGTCATGCATGTAGCTGATGGAATAGATATGGATCAGGGTGCTCACCCCGGAGACGACCAGCAGCATGATCAGGGATAAGGGATCGATCAGGAAAGCAATCGGCACCTGAAAGGAACCGGAAGTGATCCAGGTATAAACCACCTTTTCCACGTGCCGGGCATCGGCGGGGAGCTTCAAGAATTCCAGGAAGATGGTCACGGTGACCAGGAAGCTTAAGCCCACCATCAGGGAACCGATGGTCCCCACCACGTTCTTGGACAGATTTTTCCCCAGAAGGCCGTTAATCAGACAGCCCAAGAAGGGAAAAAGCGGGATCAGCCAGACATAGTCCATCATCATGGGAAACGCCTCACCACTTGAGGATATTGAGTTCGTCCACGTACACCGTGCCCCGGTTGCGGAAGATGGCCACAATCAAGGCCAGCCCCACCGCCACTTCTGCTGCAGCCACGGTCATGACGAAGAAAACGAACATCTGGCCGTCCACCGCCTTAAAATAGTCGGCAAAGCCGATGAAGGCCACATTGACGGCATTGAGCATCATCTCGATGCACATCATGATCACCAGGACATTACGCCGTATCAGGACCCCGATCACCCCCAGGGCGAAGAGGGCCGCGCTCAGACCCAGATAACAGTAAACGGGCACTACCATATCATTTTCCCCCAGGGGGTTATTTCAGTCGCGACTTGGCCAGGACCACCGCGCCCACAATGGCCACCAGGAGCAGCACGGAAGTGACTTCGAAGGGCAGCAGATAATCGGTGAACAATAATTTAGCGATGGACTCCGTGTTCCCCAATCCCAGGGGCGCGCTCTTCCCCGGGGGCAGAGCCACCTTGCCGACGGTGTAAATCACGAGCAGAACGGTGAAGCCCGCCAGGACAATGCCGCCCACCTTCTGTCCCAGGTGCATGAAGCGGACTTCCGCTTCCGGCTGGCGCAGGTTGAGGAGCATGATCACGAAGAGGAAGAGGACCATGATGGCCCCGGCATAAACGATCACCTGGATGGCGGCGATGAATTCCGCGTGGGCCAGGAGATAGATGCCGGCCACGGCGAAGAAGTTGACGATGAGCCACAGGGCGCTCCGCAAGGGGTGTCTCTGAAAGATGACAAACCCCCCGGAGACCAAGGCAACCACCGCCAAGACCAAAAAGATCATCTGCAACCCGTGCATCCCGCAAGCCTCCTATATGCAACCCAGACAAACCGCGGCATCACAGCCAATCCGCCATCCGCAGTTCGGACTTTTTCTGGGTGGCCCGGTCAATATCGAGAATGAGCAGGCTTTTTTCGTATTGGGCCAACTCATAGAGATTGTTCAACTTAATAGCCCCTTTGGGGCAGGCCTCCTGACAGAAGCCGCAGAAGATGCAGCGGGTCAGATCGATAGTAAAGGCCACCGGGTATTTTTCGTGCTCCTGGCCTTCCGCGGCCTCGATACCCTTAATGGCGTTACTGGGGCAGACCACCATGCACAGGGTGCAGGCCACACAGCGGCGCCCGCCGTCTTCGTTGATGGTCAGTTCCGGATGTCCCCGCCAGCGGGGCGCCACCTGCCGCTTTTCCTCCGGATACTGGAGGGTGATGGGCTTGGTGAATACGTGGCGCAGGGTGGTGGCCAGGCCTTTAAGCAAAGGAATAATCATCTACTACCTCTGCAAAAACTGAATGATAACGCCGGTGAATAAGATGTTCACCAGGCACAGGGGCAACATCACCTTCCACCCCAATTTCATCAGCTGATCAAAACGGAAGCGGGGGAAGGTGCCCCGCACCCAGATAAAGAAGAAGACCAGGGCGAAGGTCTTGCCCACAAACCAGACAATCGGGGGCAGCACCGGCCCCTGCCAGCCGCCCAGAAAGAGGGTGGTGCACAGGGCGCTGGCAACGATGATGTGGCAGTATTCCCCCATCATGAACAAGCCCCATTTCATGGAGCTGTATTCCGTCTGGAAGCCGGCCACCAACTCGTTTTCGCACTCAATCAAATCGAAGGGGGTGCGGGCGCATTCGGCCATGGCCGCGGTCAAGAACAGCAGGAAGCCTAAGGGCTGGTAAACGATAAACCACATGGATTTCTGGGCTTCCACGATCTTCACCATGCTTAAGGACCCGGCCAGCATCAGCACGCCGATGACGGAGAGGCCCAAAGCCAGCTCGTAGCTGACCATCTGCGCCGCCAGGCGCAAGCCCCCCAACAGAGAGTACTTGTTGTTGGAGGCCCAGCCGCCCAGAACCGCGCCATATACCGACAAAGAACCCATGGCAAAGATGTATAAGAGCCCCACGTTCAAGTCGGCGATCACCCCTTGGTTCAGGCCCGCTACCGTCAGGTCCAGCTTATGGCCGTAAATGGTCAGGCTGTCCGGCAGGATCTGGGAGGCAAAGGGAATGGCCGCAAAGGGCAGGAAAGCGGTCACCGAGGTAATGATGGGGGCCATGATAAAGAGGACCCTGTTTCCCTCCGGGGGCGTAAAATCTTCTTTGAAGATCAGCTTGATGGCGTCCGCCAGGGGTTGCAGCAGACCCCAGGGCCCTACCCGGTTGGGGCCGTAGCGCAACTGGATGAATCCCAGGACTTTGCGCTCCATGAGCACCGTGTAGGCGATGGCCGTGAGGAAGACCACCAGAACGACGAGGATCTTCACGGCGGTCATGATTATCAAGAGGGGCAACTGATTCATCATATTAACCCTTCTGGATGGTTACCCTAACCAGGTTGGAGTTGAGGGTCAGGAGATGGACCGGGGGTTCGGCAAAATGCTCCGCCAGAAAAACTACTCCCGCGGGCATCTCCGGGGCCAGGGCCACGGGTAGGCTGACCTCCCCCTGGGAGGAGATGACCTTGGCCGTCTCTCCATTCGACAGGCCCAGGTTCTGGGCGTCTTCCGGGTTCAGTTGCAGCGTAGCTTCGCTCATCAACTTCAGGGTGCCGTCAGGGGCATGGGTGGTAAAAGTCCCGGAATGGTTCAGGGCCTTGCCGACAATCAGGGTGTAGGGCCGGCGGCCCGGCAGGCTCAGATCCACGTCGAAGGGGATAAAAGTGCCGCTCACCGTCCCCGGCATCAGCGGGTAACTGGCCTTGGGGCTCAAGCCTGCCCACAGGGGCACAGACTGGGCCAGCTCCCGGAAGATTTGCTGGGGATGGCCGGCGCCCAGTTTATAGCCCATCTTCTCGCCCAACTGGTTGATGATCTGCCAATCCGGGCGCACGCCAGGCGCGGGGATCGCCTGGGCCAACACCCCCAGGGTGCCGTCGCTGCTGATAAAGGTGCCTTCCTGCTCTGCATGCACCGTCACTGGCAGGACCACCTGGGCCAATTTGGCGGTGTCGGTGAGGAAGGCGTCCTGGACCACGATAAAACCCGCCTTTTTCAGGACCTTTTCCGTGCGGCTGCGGTGGGGCACGGCCCGGAGCAGGTCGCCCCCCAGCAGATAGAGGGCCTGGGGCGCGGCCGGGTCACCCGCTTCCAACTTGTCCAGCATCTCCGGCAGGGGTGTGCCCCCCGCGGCCTCATCAAGATGCGCATATCCCGGGAGGTGCTCCGCCATGACTCCGGCCTCGCAGACGCCCCGGGAATTGTTCTTCTCGGCCACCGGGTAGACGGCGCTTCCCGGTATCCCGGGCTTCCCGATAAGCAGGAAGAGGTCGGCCAGGGCCTGGACGTTTTGCTCGCCTTTGTCCTGGGCCAGAAGCTCGGTACCGCATAGAATAGCCGGAGCCTGGGCCTGGGCCAGCAGGGCCGCGGTCTCCTTGATGAGGGCGTCATCCACCCCCGTCTTCTGGGAGACTTCCTTGGGGCCGACCTTCTTCAGACTTTCCTTAAGCTCTTCCAGGCCGGTGGCGCTGATGGCGGGCGTCCACTCGGGGTTATCCGCTAAAAAGGCCTTGAGCAAGCCGGCCAGGAGAATCCGCTCCGTACCCGGCTTGTAGCGCAAGCTCACATGGGCGTAACGGTCAAACTTGGTGCGCCGGGGATTGGCCAGCACCAAACGGCAATTCTCGTTATCCAGGGCCCGGAGCAGCTTCCAGCCTAAAGGTGGCATCTCCGGAGTGACGTCCGCACCCAGCACCAGGACCAGATCCGCCTTGGGCAGATCGTCAAAATGTCCTAAGACAAAGGGAAAGCCGCTTCCTTGGGCCTCTGCGCCCAGCTTCAGGGGCGAATGGTAGGGGAGGAGAGCAGCGCTGGAGGCCTCCACCCCGGAGACCTGGGGGACCCCGAAGACCGAAGCCAGGCCCCGTAAGGCCCGGATATAGGTGTAACGGCCAGGATTGTCCACTTGGTTGGAGCCCAACCCCTGGCGGAAGAATTTCTGGAAGAGGTAATTGGCCTCATTGGTGGCCCGGGCCGAGCCCACGCCGTAGATGGCGTTGGGGCCGGCGTTCTCGGCGACTTCCTTAAACTTGGCGGCCACCAGGTCCAGGGCCTCGTCCCAGGAAGCCTCCCGGAACTCGCCGTTTTCCTTGATTAACGGGGTTTTCAGGCGGTCCGGGGCCTCCACCACCGGGAAGCCGAAGCGGCCCCGGGAGCACAGGAGAATGCTTTTCTCGTTACGAACCCTGAGGATGCGGTCGTTTTTGGTGTGCAGCTCATAGGTGCAGCCGCCGCCGCAGAAGGGGCAGACGGTTTCGGTCTTTTCCACTTCCCAGGCCCGTGCCCGATACTTCCAGAGCTTGTTGATCAGGGCCCCCACCGGGCAGATATCGATGCAGGAGCCGCAGAATTCGCAATCCAGAGGCAATTGGCCGGAACCCAGTTCCGTGAAGTAGCCCCGGTGCATGAAATTGATGGCCATGGCGCCCACGTGGTCCCGGCAGACATGCACACAGCGGCCGCAAGTGACGCAACGGTCCGGGTGCCGTTCCACGAACAGGGACTCATAGTCATGGTTGGGGGCCAGCTTGACGGCCTCCAGGTCCACCTGGTCCACTCCCAGAGCATGGGTCAGGTCTTGGAGTTCACACTCACCGCCCTTGTCGCAAATAGGGCATTCCAGGGCGTGGTTGATGAGCACCAGCTTCATCAACTCTTCCCGGATTTTCAGGACGCGCTCAGAGTTGGTAACGACCTCCATGCCTTCATTGACCGGGGTGGCGCAGGCCGGCAGGGGCCGGGGTGGGCCGGGTTTGACTTCCACCACACAGATGCGGCAGGCGCCGATGGGCTTCAAAGCCGGGTGGTAGCAGAGCCGGGGGATGAAGATACCGTTGGCGTCGGCCACTTCCAGGATGGTTTGCCCTTTGGTGGCTTGAATCGCCCGGCCGTCGATGGTCAGATTAACCATAAGCCTTTCCTATGTTCACCGCGTTTAAGCTGTCAGTTATCAGCTTTCAGCTTTTTATGTGGGGTGTAACCACCCCCGGATTTATTTTATTTGCAGGCAGTGCCCGCCACACTTTTCTTTGGGTGAGCCGGCTGCTGGCAGCGGAAAGCTGACAGCCATTGTCAATCATGTTTCAACAGCTTGGTCACCAGGTATACAGGTTCGCCACCGAAAGTGGTCTTCTTCTCACAGGTTAATGTTACTTTCCAGCCCACTCCTTTTACCTGGTTGGGCATAAGGATCGCCGATGATTGCGAGGTAATAAGGCCGATCATGGTGGCATCGCTGGCCCTCATGCGAAATTCGAGCTTGGGGTGGGTGTTCAGTTTGAGGGTCACCATTTTTTCTGAGCCGCCCATGGGCGACAACATGGTTTTCATGGCGATCTCTTCAATCTTGCCGGTAAAGGTCTGTACACTATCCTGGGCGGCCGCAGAAACAACCGTACCCATGCAAACGAGCACCGCAAGTAGAATGATCTTTTTCAAGATGAACACCTTTATCCTCGGATTGACGCTGCCCTCAAAAGCGAGACGTCCGCCGCACCACTACCTGTCCACGTCTGCCAGCACGATGTCCATGGTGCCGATCAAGGCGATGGAATCGGCCAACAGCCGGCCCCGGGCCAGTTTGTCCAAAGCCGAGAGATTGATGAAGGACGGTCCCCTGACCTTCAACCGGAAGGGTTTGGGGCTGCCGTCGCTTACTACGTAAAAGCCCATCTCCCCTTTGGGAGCCTCGATGCATTGGTAGACCTCGCCCTGCGGCGGGGTGATGCCTTCCTGGATCAACTTGAAGTGGTTGATCAACCCGGCGATATCGTTATAGACCGCGTCCTTGGGCGGCAGACTCACCCGGGGGTCTTTGGCCTTGATGTCCCCGGGGGGCAGATCCGGCAGGCGCTCCAGCACCTGGCGGACGATGCGGTTCGCCTGAAGCATCTCTTCCATGCGCACCAGGTAACGGTCGTAGGTGTCGCCGTTTATCGCCAGGGGCACCACAAAATCGAAGTCTTCGTAGCTGGAGTAAGGGTTATCCCGGCGGAGATCCCAGTTTACCCCGGAGCCCCGGGCCATGGGTCCGGACCAGCCCCAATCCAGGACCTCGTCCGGTGTCATGACGCCCACGCCTTTGGTGCGCTCGATCCAAATTTGGTTTTTAGTCAAGAGGTTATGGTAATCCTGGTGCTTTTCCGGGAAGGTCTTGACGAAGTCCCAGGCCGCGGGGATAAAACCCTCGGGCAGGTCCCCGGCCAAGCCGCCGATGCGGCAGTACAAGGGGAACATGCGGGCCCCGGAGACCATCTCGCAGAGGTCCATGATCTTTTCCCGTTCCCGGAAGGCATAGAACAGGGGCGTCATGGCCCCCAGGTCGTGGCCGTGAGTGCCCAGCCAGAAAAGGTGGGAGGCGATACGGGTCAATTCCGCCATCATCACCCGGATGTACTGGACCCGCTTGGGCACTTCCACGTCCAGGAGCTTTTCCACGGCCAGGCAGAAGCCGAAGTTGTTCACTTCGCCGGCCAGGTAGTCCAGGCGGTTCATCAGGGGCAGACACTTATGGTATGTGCGGTATTCGCACATCTTTTCGATGCCCCGGTGCAGGTAGCCGATATCAGGATCGGCCCGCAGGATGAGTTCGCCGTCCAGCTCCAGCAGGACCCGGAGCACCCCGTGGGTGCTGGGATGCGACGGCCCCAGGTTGAGGAGCATGGTCTCGGTGCGTTTCAAGGTCTCAGCGCCGTTCATCAGGTATTCCTACTTGCCCCGTAAGGGATAGTCTTTGCGCAGGGGATGGCCCACCCAGTCCCCGGGCATGAGGATGCGCCGCAGATCGGGATGGCCCCGGAAACGGATGCCCACCAGATCGTAGGCCTCCCGCTCGTGCCAATTAGCCGTGGTCCACACCGGCACCACCGAGTCTATGACCGGGTTGGCGTCATTAGGAAGCAAGGCCTTTAACGTCACCCGGTTGTGGTTCCGGTGGGAATAAAGATTATAAACCACGCCGAACCGGGGGCTCTGGGGGAGATAATCCATGCCCGCAATCATGGAGAGATAGCGGAAATAAGTCTGGGGCGTGTCCCGCAGGGCCAGGCAAATGTCAACGATGCGTTCGGGTTTGACGGTGATGGTGGTCTCCCCCCGGAACTCCGTCACTTCCACCACTTCCTCGGGGAATTTCTCTTGCAGCAGTTCCGCGGCCTTGTTCATACGGCCTCCTGGCGCAGCGCCAGCCGTTCCCGGTATTTTTTGGTCAGGAAGGGGTCTTGTAAGATCTTTTCATGCAGTTTCAAAATGCCGTAAAGCAAACCCTCGGGCCGGGGCGGGCAGCCCGGGACATAGACGTCCACCGGTAGATAGGTGTCGATGCCCTGGACCACCGCGTAGGAGTCGAAGATACCCCCGGAGCAGGCGCAAGCCCCCATGGCGATGACCCATTTGGGCTCTGTCATCTGCTCGTAGATGCGCTCGATCGCGGGCATCATCTTCTTGGTCACCGTGCCGGCGATGATGATCACGTCCGCCTGGCGGGGAGACGCCCTAAAGGCCTCCATGCCGAAGCGGGCGATGTCCCAGCGGTTGGCCGCGGTGCAGATCATCTCGATGGCGCAGCAGGCCAGCCCGAAGGTGGCGGGCCAGAGAGAGCTCTTGCGGCCCCAGTCCACCAGCTTTTCCAGGCTGGTGGTGAGGATGTTGTAACCAAGGTGTTCTTCAATACCCATGCAGGTACTCCAGGCAGGGTGGACGCCGCCCGCCCTGCGCATTTCTTGTTCTTAAACCGAAAACCGAAAACCGAAAACCGAAAACCGGCTTTTCATTCCCATTCCAACGCTCCCTTACCCCAGACGTAAGCCAGGCCCACCGCCAGGATGGCGATGAAAACGCCCATCTCCACCAAGCCGAACCAGCCCAGGGGTTTGAAGACCACTCCCCAGGGGTAGAGGAAAATAGCTTCAATGTCGAAGACAATGAAGAACATGGCGATGATGTAGAAACGCACCGTATAGCGGCTGCGGGCGTCGCCGATGGGGTCCATGCCGCACTCATAGGGGATGTCTTTCTGGGGGGTGTGCGTCTTTTTGCCCACTAATTCGGACAAGAGCACCATCACCCCCATCAGCCCCAAGGCGATGAGCATGTAGATCAAGACCGGCAAGTAATTGAGCAACATACGTCAACCTTTTATTAAGGGTGCATTATTTCTTTTTAATGATGTGCTTCGGCCTTGCACACCCCCAACGGGCACTCTCCCGCCAGGTGGGCGTCGTATTCGTCTTTGAACCGCTCCATAGTGGTCTTGATGAAGGAGTGGGGGCTCCACCCCAGGGCGCAGTTGGCGCTTTCCACCATGGCCTTGGAGAGAGAGTACATCCGGTCCAGGTCCGCTTGGGTGCCTTTTAATGCGGCGACTTTGCTGATCAACTCGTAGAGCACCCGGGTGCCCCGGCGGCAGGGGAGACAGAAGCCGCAGGACTCGTGCTGGAAGAAATATAACAAACACTTCACCACGTCGATGATGCAGGTGGTGTCGTCCATGACCATCATGGTGCCGGAGCCCAGGCCCCCTTGCTCCTTGGCCAGGGCTCCGTGTTCAATGACCGTATTCAAGTGTTCCGGGAGGAAGAAGCCCACGGACGCGCCGCCGGGCTGCACACTCTTGATCTTATGGCCGGAGCGCACGCCGCCGCCGTATTTATCGATGAGTTCCTGGAGGGTCATGCCCAGGTTGGCCTCGACGATGCCGGGTTTGTTGACGTGGCCCACCACCTGTAAGATCTTGGTGCCTTTGGTGTCCTCGGTGCCCTTGGCTTTGTACCATTCCGAGCCTTTAAGGACGATGCTGGGCACGTTGCTCAGGGACTCCACGTTGTTGACGATAGTGGGCTTGTACCAGACGCCCACCTGGCCGGGGAAGGGCGGCTTGACCCGGGGGTTGCCCCGCTGGCCCTGAATGGACTCGATGAGCGCGGTTTCCTCGCCGCAGACATAAGAGCCGCCGCCGGTCTGGACCTGGATATGAAAAGAAAAGCCGCTCTTCATGATATTGTCGCCCAGGAGGCCCTTGGCTTCTGCGGCTTTGATGGCGGTATTGAGGCGGTACATGGAGAGGTAATACTCACCCCGGCAGTAGATATAGCCGAAGTTGGCGCCCACCGCGTAGCCGGCGATGGCCATGCCTTCCAGCAGCTTGTGGGGGTCGCCCTCCATGATGTAGCGGTCTTTGATGGTGCCGGGCTCCCCTTCGTCGGCGTTACAGACGATGTACTTGGGGAAAACCGGGCTGGGCTGGGTGAAAGACCATTTCAAACCGGTGGGAAAACCCGCGCCGCCCCGGCCCCTGAGCCCCGAATCCTTGACCACGTTGATCACCTCTTCCTGGGTCATGCCTAAGGCTTTTTTCAGGCCCTCGTAACCACCCCGGGAGAGGCACTCATCCAGGCTCATGGGATCGATCTGGTCCACGTTGGCCAGAAGCACCAGCTCATCCGGGCTGGGGGGATAATCGCTTAAGGCGTTGGTGGTGCGGCGGATTTCCCGGTAGTCCGGGGCCTTGCCGGCCCGGTAGTCGGCCAGGATGCTCTTGATGCGCTCCGCGGTGAGGCGGCCGTGGACCACCTCGTTGATCTGCATCACCGGCGCCACTTCGCAGCAGCCCAGGCAGGCGGTGTGTTCCAGGGTGAAGAGGCCGTCGGTGGTGGTTTCCCCCACCTCGATCCCCAGTTCCGCCTTGAGCACCTCCACCAGGTTGTCCACGCCCAGGATATGGCACTGGGGCGATTCGCAGACCCGGATGATGTACTTGCCCCGGGGCCAGGTGGCGAACATGGTGTAAAAGCTGAGGACGCCGTAGAGGTAAGGATAAGAGACATCCATCCCCTGGGATACCAGTTGCAGGGCTTCCAGGGGTAGCCAGTTGCCGCACAGGTTTTGGACCTGGTGCAGGGCCGGCAGAAGACCGCCTTTGATGTCGCGCATGCGCTGGCAGGTCTCCTGGATGGCTGACACTTGCTCCGGGCTTAGAGGGGCGCTGACAGGGCGCTTGATTTCCAGCATTATCGACCCATGGTAGCTATTTTCTTGTGAAATTTTTCTTATATCGCCCAATTTTTATTCTCATTGGCCCTCTCTGTCAAGCACTTTTTTCGTTTTTCTGCGGCTAAATTCAGGCTTGATTGCCATATCGCTTGTGCTGGAAGGAACTTGCTGCCCTCGGGCGAGGGAGAATTTCTCAAACCTTAGTGC
>JAQTXE010000362.1 GCA_028688935.1 Syntrophales bacterium | reverse complement strand
GACTATCTGTTAGATGGACAAAGAGTGTAAATTAACGTCGCCCCGGCTTATGGATAAAAATTAAGCCTGTTTACCTTCATGGCCCGGTCCCTCGGCGGACCGGGCTTTTTTTATGGATAGAGTTGTAGTATGGTGGAAATTAATCAAGGATTTAAAGATATAGAAAAATCTCGTAGGGTGGGCGTCCTCGCCCGCCCTGGCTTTTCAAATTATTTTGAGGGCGGGCGGGACGCCCACCCTACGGTGCATTACATGACCGAGCTACCCGAAGAAGACCTGGTCATCTATCGAAGAAAGCTGCCCCATTGGCGGCTGGCAGGCTCCGTGTATTTTGTCACCTGGCGCTTGGAGTTCACCCAACCTGAAATGACCCCTGACGAACGGGCGGTGATTATGGCCGCGCTCAAGCACTTCGACGGTCAAAGGTATGATCTTTATGCCGTTGTAGTCATGCATAATCACGTGCATGCCCTAGTCAAGCCCGTGGAAAGATATCGTTTGCAAGCCATCGTTCAATCCTGGAAGTCTTTCACTGCCCATAAATTCAGCAAGGATCACAGCCGCAGAATCCCCATCTGGCAACAGGAGTATTTTGATCGCATTGTCAGGGATGAGAAGGAGTTTTTTAATAAGTTGGAGTACATCATCAATAATCCTTGGAAAACCTGGCCAGACATGAAAGATTATCCCTGGTTATACATTAAAGAGGATATGAACCCGTAGGGTGGGCGTCTCGCCCGCCCTGGCCTTGCTCATTCTATCCAGGGCGGGCGAGACGCCCACCCTACGGTACGTTTTCTTGATATTTTTGTCGGTGTAAATTTATGAAGAGGAGAGTCAAAAATGGCACCCCAAGATACCCTTATAGACAATATCTCCATCCAGCCCGACACCCTGGCCTTAAAAGAAAAAGCCCGCCGGGAGGGGCTGGAGACGGTTTGGGACCGTTTTCACGCCCAGCAGCCCCAGTGCGGCTTTTGCGACCTGGGGCTTAGCTGCCGCATCTGTGTCATGGGGCCCTGCCGCATCGATCCCTTTGGCGAAGGTCCCCAGCGGGGGGTGTGCGGCGCGGACGCAGACATCATGGTGGCCCGGAACCTGGCCCGCATGGTGGCCGCGGGCGCGGCCTCCCACTCCGATCACGGCCGGGACCTGGTGGAGACTCTGTACGCCGTGGCCGAAGGGAAAGCACCGGGGTATAAGCTCACCGACCTGGAGAAGCTCTCCCGGATAGCCGCGGAATTCGGGGTGGCCGCGGACCTGGCTCCCGAGGCCCAGGCCAGGGAACTGGCCCTGGCCCTGATGGAGGAATACGGCATCAAGAAAGGCTTCCTCCAGTTCACCAAGCGCCTCCCTCAAGCTCGCCTGGATAAATGGGCCAAACTGGACCTCGCGCCCCGGGGCATCGACCGGGAAATCTCGGAGATGCTGCACCGCACCCACATGGGGGTGGACAACGACGCGGTGAACATTCTCCTCCAGGCCCTGCGCTCGGCCTTGGCGGACGGCTGGGGCGGCTCCATGATCGCCACCGAGGTCTCCGATATCCTGTTCGGTACGCCGAAGCCCGTGGCTTCCCAGGTGAATATCGGCGTATTGAAACAAGATCAGGTAAATATCATTCTCCACGGCCACAGCCCCCTGGTCTCGGAGATGGTGGTCCGGGCCGCGGCTGACCCGGAGCTGCTGGCCAGGGCCAAGGCCTTGGGGGCCCAGGGCATTAACCTGGCGGGGCTGTGCTGCACCGGCAACGAAGTGCTGATGCGTAAAGGCATCCCCATGGCCGGGAACCATCTGGTCCAGGAACTGGCCCTGATCACCGGCGCGGTGGAGGCCATGGTGGTGGATTACCAATGCATCATGCCCTCCCTGGGAGACCTGGCCTCCTGCTACCATACCCTCTTCTATACCACTTATGACAAGGCCAAGTTTCCCAAGGCAAAACACCTGTCCTTTTCTCCGGAAAACGGCGCGGCCTTAGGAAGGGAGCTGGTCTTCCAGGCGGTGGAAAATTTTGCCCGCCGGGATCCCAAGCGGGTCTCCATCCCCGCCTCACCCCAGGCCCAAGTCACCGGTTTTTCCATCGAGGCCATCGTCGCCGCCCTGGGGGGGACCCCCGGGCCTCTGCTGGACGCGGTCAAGGCCGGGCAGATCCGGGGCGCCGCGGGCGTGGTGGGCTGCAACAATCCCAAGATCACCCAGGACTACGGCCATGTGAATCTCACCCGGGCGTTGATTGCCGCGGATATTTTAGTCCTGGATACCGGCTGCACCGCGGTGGCCAACGCTAAGGCGGGTCTCAAAGAGCCTCAGGCCGCAGAACTGGCGGGGCCGGGCCTGAAGGCCGTGTGTCAATCCTTAGGCATTCCCCCGGTGCTGCACATGGGCTCCTGCGTGGACAACACCCGGATCATCAATCTCTGCGCGGTCCTGGCCGGGGCTTTAGGAGTGGATATAGATATGCTGCCGGTGGCCGCGGCCGCGCCCGAGTGGTATTCGGAGAAGGCTGCGACCATCGCTTGTTACGCGGTGGCCAGCGGCATTTACACGGTGTTGGGAGTTACGCCCCCGGTTCTGGGAAGCCCCGCGGTGACGGATTTGCTCCTCAACGGCCTGGAATCCCACCTGGGGGCCAAATTCGCGGTGGAGCCGGACCCGGGGAAGGCCGCGGCCTTGATTATCCGGCACGTGGAGGAAAAAAGACGGGGCCTGGGACTGGATGCGCGGTAGGCTCATTAAGGAAAAGGGATTGACAAGGATTGGAGAAATGGGTAGGTTTTATGTACTTGTAGCGCCCAACTAAACTCAGGAGGGAACGATGTCCGGTTCTGAACCTCTCCAGGTAAGTGACGCCACTTTTGAAGAGGAAATCCTGAAATCCGATATGCCGGCGATGGTTGATTTCTGGGCGGCCTGGTGCGGCCCCTGCCGGGCCATAGCCCCGGTGGTGGAAGAACTGGCCCGGGATTATCAGGGTAAGGTGAAAGTGGCCAAGATGAACGTGGATGAAAACGCGAAAACTCCTGCCAAATATGGCATTCGGGCCATCCCTACCCTGGTTATTTTCAAAGGCGGCCAAGTGATGGAGCAGATCACCGGCGCCGTGTCCCGTTCCCTGATCGAGAATGCCCTGAAAAAAGCCCTGTAATCCCGTGGACCGGTATGCCTGCGTGGGATTATGACAT
>JAQTXE010000098.1 GCA_028688935.1 Syntrophales bacterium | reverse complement strand
TGATTGCAGGCTAAGCGCCCGTAACCTCCTCTAACTAGCGCAGTAGGACCCAACGCCAACCGATGGCTCCTCAGATCCCCGAAAGAAGTTAGGGCCGCCGGAGAAGGCGAATCCACTGATAAGAAATTGCAGGTCGTAATGTTCCACCCGGTAAAGGAGAATCCAAGAGGATGCAATTAAAATATCTAACCGTATTAGCCGAGAGCTGCCGGAAAGTTTTTAAGGAAATGACCACCACCTCAGTGATGGACGTAAAGATCAAAAAAGATGAGCGCTTGAAGGAAATTTATGCCATCGCCCAGGTGGTTCCCTATGAAGACCTGGATAAAAAGGTGGGTGGCAATTTTCTTATGGGATTTTCCGACGAACCCATGGCGATCCTGGTGGCTTCAGCCATTGCCGAGAATTTGGGGCTCCCTCCCATAAAAAGTTTCGATGAAACTGCCAAAGACATTTTGGGGGAATTCATGAATACCATAGTGGGCCATACCATCACCGCCTGGGATAAAATGGGTTTCCGGGTCAGGTTCCAACCTCCCACTTCGGTAAGGTATGCAAATATAAGAGAAAAAGCCTATGCCAGCGACGAAGCTTACATGATCATCCTGAGCCTGTCCATTGACCATATCGTCTTTAAGGTCACTTTCAGGAATGCAGACAAGCAACTGGCCGGCCGCCGCATCATGGTGGTGGACGACTCCATGGTCATCAGGGGGATTATCTCCAAAGCCCTTCAGGAAGCAGGATTTACCGTGGAGCAGGCCGAAGACGGCTTGGTGGCTACGGAGAAATACAAGAAATTCAAACCGCACCTGACCATCATGGACCTGAATATGCCCAATTTGGGGGGCCTGGACGCCATCATTCAAATCCGGGAGGCGGACCCCCAGGCCAGGTTTATCATGCTCACCACCAGTGCCCGCAAAGACGAAGTAGTGACTGCGAAAACCCTGAATGTGGCCAATTATGTCATCAAGCCGGTGCAGATGAAGGATTTCCTGCCGATAGTCCGGAAAGCCCTGGAATAATGCTTGAGGCGCCTAACTATGAAATCCTCCGGAACCCGCACCAGGCCAAAATTTCACGAAATCAACCGTAATTTACAAATTTTACAATTTTCCCGATATAAATTTAGATACCGGGAAAAGCCTGGTATCAGTCCCCCTTAAAAAATCTGGGCAAAGGCTACCTGAGCCATGGGGGAAGGGTAGGGGAGTAGATTAAAGCAAAGGTAGGCTCCCGGCTTCCGAGCTATTTATTTGGTTAACTCTGCCGGCTTTCTGTTTTCTGATTAACTAGTTATCGGCGATGGAGGCAAATCAGGGAGGATGGAAACCAAGTATCTCACGGTCTTGGCCGACTGCTGCCAAAGAATATTTTCGGAAATGACCCGGACCGAAGTGGTCAACGTTTCCATTAAAAAAGATGAGCGTTTCCAGGAAATTTATGCGGTGGCCCAAGTCGCTCCTTATGAAGATTTTCCCCAAAAGGTGTCCGGCATTTTTTTCTTGGGCTTCACGGACGAACACCTGGCCGTGGCGGTGGCTTCGGCCATCGCCGAGAATTTAGGTTTCCCTCCTCTAAGTCAATTTGATGACCGGGCCCGGGATGCTTTAAATGAAATGGTCAATACCACCATGGGCCATGTCGTTACCAGGTGGGATAAGATGGGTTTCCGGGTCAGATTTAAGCCCCCGGTTTCGGCCAAAAACGTCAACATCAAAGACCCAGCCTTTGCCAGTCAGGAAGCTTATAGGATTACTCTCGATCTGGGGGGTGAAAGGGTGGTATTCACGGTAACCTTCACGGATGCCGACCGGCAGCAATGCCGCAGGCGCATACTGGTGGTGGACGACTCCGGTATCATCCGGGCCCTGCTGGCCAAGTATCTCATTGAAGCAGGATTTGCCGTGGAGGTGGCGGAAGACGGCGCCGCCGCCCTGGATAAATATCAAGGTTTCCGGCCCCACCTGACCATCATGGACCTCAATATGCCCCGCATGGGGGGCCTGGAGGCCATCCAGGAGATCAGCCTGAGTGATCCCCAGGCCCGGTTCATCGTCCTCACCAGCACCGCCCGCCGGGATGAAGAGATGATCGCCCGGACCCAGAACGTCCTGGCCTACGTGCTCAAGCCGGTGAAGATCCACGAATTTCTCTTATTAATAAGGGAGGCGCTGGGGTAAAAGGCGGTTTTAGGTTTTCGGTTTTTGCGAATATGGATTAGGAAAACGGTTAATCATCAGGATGGAAAATGGCGTCCAGATCTCGTGAACCGTGGAGCACGCGGATTATTTCAACACCTTCCGGTATGACTCGGTAAAAAATGACATACCTGCCAACCGGGAAGCTCCGTAGGCTTTCCTCCAGTTCCTGACGAGAGCGGCCCATATTGGGGTTGTGGGCGAGTTTCTGAAATTTTTGGTCAATGAGGTCAATAAAGGCGTCTGCTCGCTGTTCGTTGTCGTCGGCAATATAATTCCATATTTCGACCAAGTCGCTTCGGGCCAGCGGGCGCTTAACGACAACGGGCATTTATGCCTCACGGGCGGAGGACGTTCGGCTTGCTCTTATTTTGCGGCCTTCGCGCTTGATTTCCTCGGCGTCCCATGGCGAAAGTTCGCCGCTGTTAAGCCCATCGCGAATATCTTGCCGCAGTTGTTCAAGCTTGACCGCCCGCACCCGGTCTTGTTCTTCCATGAGACGCAAGGCCTCCCGGACCACTTCGCTGGCCGAATTATAAAGGCCGGACGCCACTTTCTTCTTGATCATTTCCTCAAGCTGCGGGGTTAAGTTGACGTTCATGGGCACGACACCCTCCCTTTCGTTCAGGGTATCTCCAATATAAAGATGCTGTCAAAGATTGTCAATGATTGATAGCATGAGTATTATCTAACGCGCTTTGGTGGACTATGCCGGGCAAGCTTTAAGATACTAGTCATCTTGCTCATGTTCCTCTAAATAGCGAAACCGCATTGGGTCGCCAAGGGCTTGCAGACATTTATCAACGAGCGCCAACCCTATGACCCGACCGAGGAAAGAGAGACGATCATCCCACTCGGGCATGGCTGTGGATAGTCGTAGTTCCCGGCCAAGTATTTTGTAAGATTCAAGAACAACATCCGTGCTAAGTTGAAATGCTTCGAAAGCAAACCCTTCAAATGTTTCCTGACGTAGATTGGTAACGCCTGTTAACCCGGAGTGTACGTGCCAACTAAGCATATAATATGTCAGGATATAACGCTTTTGCCACCAGTTAGGGAACTGGACATTGTGGAGCCTATCAACGTGGTGTGCTCGACTTCGAATATCCTGGAAACGACTCCAGTGCTTGGGCCAATTCTTAGGCGGTTCGCGCTGCCAATATCTTAAACTAAGGGCCTTTACTTGGGCCTCTTCTTGGGGGTCGGCGCAAACTGACTGTTGTGGGGAAATAACCCAATTTTTTGGAAGTGAGTAGTTAGAGAAGAAATCAACGGTTTTCTTTGCAACTCGATATCGCTCGACACGAGTGAACGCATGCAATCGGTCAAGGGAGTCATTTGTCGTGTCGTGGCTAAAAAGAGCTATATCCAAGCCCAGCTCAAAGAGAGACCGCGCTGAGGCTGCGATGGCCTGGAAGTGTATCGGACCATTAAGCTTTCGTAGGGACATCAGATAAGTAACTATACGATAATGAAGGCCCATTAAAGCTTGTTCCCTTGGATTCTGGTTGATGAGTCCTTGCAGCAGTGGCTCTAAGTAGAATTTCTGAAAAGTATGCGCTGCCCGGACACCTTCAAAAGCAGAATCTGCTAGCATATGAGCTGTCTCTTGGATATTATTCGATCTTCCAATGTCATCTTGCGTAAATGGGTCATTGAAATGCATAACCCCATCCTCTAATAACATATTATTTGGAATTGATTCTATAAATCTTTATGATAAAGCTAATAATTATTAAAATAAATCCAAACCGCATAACATACAGAAAACCAGATGCTTCTATTAAATTGTTAATTGCTCCTATAATTGGCGTGTAATCACCTATTATTCCATGATAAGTTTCAGTGTAAACAATTGGCTTAAGTCCAAACCATATATACAATGTGATACATAGAAATCCAATAAAATCTAAATAGAGTGTAATAGATTCCCAATTAATAAATCGATTTGACTTCACAATTTGACACCTCACAACGTCAAAATCAACGGTAAAATCATCGGCCGCCGTTCCAGGGCCTTGAAGAAGAGTTTGCGCAGGGCCTTGCCGGCCTGGGCCTGGATTTCCAGCCAGTCCTGGTTGGGTTCGCTTAAGGACCGTTCCACGATTTCCCGGAAGACTTTCAGGGCCTGCTCCAGCAGGGGGGCCTGTTCTTCCTCCAGCGCGAAGCCCCGGGTGATGAGGTCGGGCTCGGAAACGATCTGGGCGGCTACCGGGTCCACGGCCACCAGGGCGATGACCAGGCCGTCTCCGGCCAGGTGGCGCCGGTCCCGGAGCACCAGACGGCTCACGTCCCCTACGCCTTTGCCGTCCACGAAGACCCGGCCCACTTCAATACCGCCGTTGATGGCGGCCTCCCCGTCCTCGAAGCGCACCTGATCCCCATCTTTGGCCAGGAGCAGGCTTTCTTCCGGGAGGCCCACCTCCCGGGCCAGATGGTGGTGCTTGATGAGGTGGCGCATCTCCCCGTGGATGGGGATGAAATAGCGGGGCCGGGTCAGGCTCAGCAGCAGTTTCAGCTCCTCCTGGGAAGCGTGGCCGGAGACGTGGATGTCCGCCACCTGCTGGTAGACGACCTCCGCGCCCAGGCGGTAGAGGTTGTTGATGACGTTGGTGATGGCCCGCTCGTTGCCGGGGATGAACTTAGAGGAGAGGATCACCAAATCCCCTTTTTGAATATGGATGTGCTTGTGGGCTTCCAAAGCGATGCGGGCCAGGGCGCTCATGGGCTCCCCCTGGCTGCCGGTGGTGACGATGATGGTTTTTTCCGGGGGCAGATTCTTCAAATCCCCCACGTTGATTTCCATGCCCGGAGGCATCTCCAGGTAGCCCAGCTCCTTGGCCAGCCGGGTATTGGTGAGCATGGACTTGCCGTTAAAGAGGATCTTGCGTCCATGTTTGGCGGCCAGGCGCACGATTTGATGCAAGCGGGGGATATGGGAGGCAAAGACTGCGACGATCACCCGGCCCGGAGCTTCCCGGATGAATTCCTCCAGAGTGGCGCTGATCTCCCGCTCACTCATGGTGTAGCCGGGGCGTTCGGCATTGGTGGAATCGGACAAGAGCGCCAGCACGCCTTGCTCCCCGTAATGGGCAAAGCGGTTCAGATCCATGGCCGCGCCCACCATGGGGCTCTGGTCCACTTTGAAGTCCCCGGAGTGGATGATCACCCCCTGGGGGGTGCGCAGGGCAAAACCCACCCCGTCGACAATGGAGTGGGGCACGGGGATGAACTCGAATTCAAAGGGACCCAGAACCAGGGGTTCCCGGAGGTAAATCTCCCGGAGATCGGTGACTTCGAGGAGGCCGTGCTCCCGGAGTTTCTCCCGGAGCAGGGCCAGGGTCAAAGGAGTGCCGTATACCGGCAGGTCCATCTCCTTAAGGAGGAAGGGCACCGCGCCGATGTGGTCTTCGTGGCCGTGAGTGAGAATCAGGGCCCGGATCTTCTCCCGGCGTTCCCGGAGATAGGAAAAATCGGGGATGACGATGTCGATCCCCAACATGTGGTCTTCCGGGAACATGAGGCCCGCGTCCACCACTACCAGGTGTTCCGCGGTCTCCACGGTCATCAGGTTGAGGCCGATCTCCCCCAGCCCTCCAAGAAAAGTCAAATCAACCCAGTTAGTCGTCGTCGTCTCCGGGACCATAAGGGAAATAGGGGTCATAGTCCGCGGCCATGCTGGCCTGCACCGCGGCCATCAACCCTTCCTTGCGGCGGTAATTTTGGGGATAAACGGGGGAGTGAATCACTATTCTCACGGGCCCGGGCTGCACCCGGATGGTGCCCCGGGGCTGAATGAAGCGGGTGCCGCTGATGGACACCGGCACCACCGGCTGCCCGGACCTCTGGGCCATGATGAAGACCCCTTTCTTAAAGGGGATTAGCTCCGGAGAAGCCGTCCGGGTCCCTTCCGGAAAGATGGCGATGGAGTTGCCCTCCTTCACCCGGGCCGCGGCCAGGTTGAGGGAACGGACGGCCTGCTGGATGTTCTCCCGGTCCACGGGCACGCAACCCATACGGTAAATGGCCTGGCCGAAAAGAGGAATATTAAAGAGGGATTTCTTGGCCACAAAAGCAATGTCACTGGGAAGGAAGGCCAGAAGCAGGTAGATATCGAAATTACTGCGATGATTGGCGGCAAAGACGTAAGTCTGACCGGGCACCAGGTTTTCCACCCCCTCCACCTGTACCGTAAGGCGGCCCAGGGAGACCAGGGACTGGCCCCACCAGCGGGCGATGCGGTGCAGCATCCAGCCGCCCCGGTCCAGGAAGCTGAAGAGAATCGTCAAGGTCCCGCCAATGATGGTGATAGGGACCAGCCAGAAATGGAACCAGAGTCCAAAGGCCAGAGAGAAATTTCCGCGTGTCCGGGGCATGGGCATATGATTACCTGGAAATGCCGTGGTCGTCAACAGGGGAATAGTAGCCAGTAGTCAGTAGCCAGTGGTCAGTGGTCAGTGGTCAGAAAAAATATGGAAGCCAAAAGCCAAAAGCTAAAAGCTGACAACTGGCAACTGGCTACTGGCTACTGCTCAGGGGCAGGCGTACGGTGAAAATCGTGCCCTGCTGGGGGCGGCTGTCGACTTCGATCTGTCCCCGGTGGCGTTGGGCGATCATGAAGACCTTGGTGAGGCCCATACCCGCGCCGGTCATCTTGGTGGTAAAGAAAGGGTGGTAGATATGGGAGAAGTCCTCCAGAGGAATGCCCCGGCCGTTATCCGCTATTTGGACCACGGCCAGACCGCCTTCTGGAAAGATTTGCACCTTAAGGGTGCCCCCCTGGGACATGGCCTCCACGGAGTTGCGGCAAATCTGAAAAAACATCTCGGTCAGGGAGGCCGCGTCGCCCTGAATTCTGAGGTCGTCGAAGGGACCGGCTTCCAGGGTTAAGGCGGAGAGGTCCGCGGCCCCTTCCAGGCGGGCCAGGGCGGCGTTGAGGACGTGTTCCAGGGTCAGATCCAGGAAATGATGGCTGGAGACCCGCACGTACTGGAGGTATTCATCAATATCCCGGACCATGTCCTCCATCCGCTGCACGTTGTCCCGAATCGCAGGCAAGTACATCTGTCCCGGATCCTCCGGCGACAAAAGACGCTCCAGACGCCGCACCATTCCCCCCACCGCCATCAGGGGATTGCGAATTTCATGGGCCATACCCGCGGCGATCTGGCCCAGGGCTACGAGGCGTTCGCTCTCTTCGGCGCGCAGCTCTAATTCCTCCTGGGCGGTGAGGTCCCTGAAGACCAGTATTGTCTCCAACTCTCCGCCCGGCAGACGATGCACCGAACCCCGGAAAAATACGGGAAAGGGAGACCGGCCTTCCCGGCTGAGGAGAAAGCGTCCTTCGTAGAAGCCGGTCTCCAGGACCCGGGCCACGGTTTCCGCCAGGGTGTGGAGACCGTCGCCGGTAAAATTGATGCCTTCCAGGGGGTGGGCGGCAAGAGAACCGGGGGGCAATTGGCACAGATTCCGGGCCACCTGGTTGGCCGCCAGCACCCTGCCGGCGGCATCGGTGGTGATAATACCTTCATCCAGATGGTCCAGGATGCTGGCCAGGTAGGCTTCACTTTCCAGGATGCGGCTCCGGAACCGTTCGTTTTCCCGGCGCAGACGCTGCCGCTGCTCATAACTGCGGACCCAATCTACCAGTATGGGCGCGGGCAGGTCCGCGGGCAAGACTCCTCCCGCTCCCAGCCGCAGCACCTCGGTCTGGGATTCCTGAGTCAGGGGCCCCAAGACCAAAGGGATCAAGGAGGGATTCATTTTACGGATCAGGCGCAGGCCCTCCAGCAGCCCCATGCCTTTAAGGCGGGGGTCCAGAAGGAGCAGGGCCAAGCTCTCATCATCCAACTGGTCCATGACCTGGGTCCAATTCCGGGCCCGGCGCACCTGCAGGCCGCCGGCGGAGAGGGTGGCGGCAAATTGATGGGTGGCCGGGGTGCAGCCGGCCACCATCACGTAACGCCGGGGGTCCCTGCCGCCCCTGTCAGGCCGCTTGTCTGACTGTCCCAGGAAGGAACCGGTCCTGGTTTTATAATCCGCAAAGGGCATGGTAATTAATTTGGGGTATTCTGCCTTGTCCGCAAGCCAGAGGCCGCGCTGGATCAAAAACTGCATTCTTTCTCAGCCACGTTCTCCCCTTAGCTTGATCTCTCCGGGGAGAGTGCTTTAACCAAGTCATCCAGGCGCCACTCCGGCCCTAGCAGGCGGACGCCGGGGCCCGAGATTGGAATTCCCTTATCCGGGAGGGGCCGGTGGGAGAATAGGAGTAAGCGTCCCCGGAGGGCTCCGGTCCGTCTCTGCTGCCCCAACGAGAAGGCTTCCCCGGGATCGGCTCCCTCCCAGAAGAAAAGGTCTAAGTCCTCTCCCGGGAACTGGGGCAAATCCTTCAGGTGCAACACCCGGGTCCGGGCGGCAAAGGCCTCAAAAAACAAGGCGCCCGGGCCGGGGTCCTGATCGTCCAGCAGCAGGATCACCTCCCGTTCTTGCAGTAAGTGCACCAGGGTGTTGAGCTTGGTATGTTGGGCCTTCTCCAGTTGGAGTTCCTCCACAAAATCAAAGAAAGCCTGGGGTAACGCCGCCAGTTGCCAGGCCAGTTCCTCCCGGGAAAGATTTATCTCCTTAAGCAGTTGCCTCGGCAATGGACCCAGGCGGTAGTTGCCCCCTTCCCCCAGGTTCAGGAGTTTGGCCATTTGATTCCCCAGATACAGGGAGAGGCTCAGGATACGGAGGGGAGGATCGATATTTTCCACCCGGGGCTCATGGTGCAGGGCCACGGCCTGCTGGAAAATCTCCGGGAGCTGCCATTTCTCCAGCATCCAGGCCCCTACGGCGGCATGGGGCACGGTGAGATACTCGATCTCCACTTCCAGGGGGTCCCGGCCCTCCACCTGCACCGCTTTGATGGCCGCCAGAAAACGCTCCGGGAAGAGCTCGGTCCACAAGGCCTTGGCGATGTCATGGATCAGACCGGCGATGAGGGCTTCTTCGGGAGTGGGGTAGCCCGCGGCTGACGCCACCAGGGAGGTGGCCACCCCGCAGGCCTGGGAATGGTGCCACAGGGCCCCCCGCCCGAAGGGGAGGCCGGAGTAGCGGTAGAGACCTTCGGACAGAGAAATGGCCATGGCCAGGTTTTTGATTTTGTCCAGACCCAGAAGAGAGACGGCCTGGGACACGGTGCCCACCGGG
The DNA here is from genome assembly GCA_028688935.1 of Syntrophales bacterium. Taxonomy (GTDB): domain Bacteria; phylum Desulfobacterota; class Desulfobaccia; order Desulfobaccales; family 0-14-0-80-60-11; genus SURF-52. Next base: position 3,693 of record JAQTXE010000098.1, on the reverse strand, counting down.
GTACTCACCCCGTAGTAGGCGGAATTGATGATCTTTAAGACCTTAGCGGTGAGGGCCTGGTCTTTCAGGATAGTCTCGGAGACCCGGCTCAAGGAGGCGTAGGGGTCGTTGATGGTCTTCAAGATGGCGTTGACCACGTTGGGCAGAGGCAGGATATCCTGGATGCGCCCCACCAGGGAGCGCACCAGTTCCGCTTCCAAGGGTTCAAAACCATTTTTTCTTTTCGCGGCCCCGGCCTGCATCCGCACCTCACCACCTGGAAATTACCTGGCACTTTTAGGCTTATTCGGATTTCCGCAACAAATACTCAAATGGATATTAAGGGGGGTACGGGCATCGGACTACACAGATTGGTCTCACGCCAAGACGCCAAGGCGCCAAGAAAGGCGCCAGCATCAGGTTGAATCTGGCGTTAGAACCTCAAGCTTGCTATACTTCCTAGAGCGATTTCGCCTCAGGAATAGCAGTCTCAATTTTGAACCTGAGACCTCTGATCCGAATAGTTCCTCAACGGTGGCCCAGGCTTTCCAGCCTGTGCGCCTTACCGGGGCGGGCGAGACGCCCGCCCTACGAAATTTTTCATAATTTATGGGAGAGCCTAAGGCTCATGAGCGACTGCGAAAGCCTTCTTCTGTCATTCTGAACGGAGCGGAGCTTCATTGCGAATCTCGTTTTTGGCTGCAAATTTTTTCAACGCTGTGCTGATGATGACATTCAGTTTGGGAAGCATGGCCGATAAAAAACGAGATCCTTCGCGGCGCTCAGGATGACAAAAAAAGCTTTCCCGGAGTTCACTATACTTCTTAAAGCAATTTCACCTTGAAAGTCGTAGTCTAAACCTTGAACCTTAATTTTTCAAAAACTGACTACTGACTACTGAAAGCTGAAAGCTGATCGCTGACTGCTTTATCAACCATGTCCATCCCCAAGATCGCCAGCGCCGAGTTTTTATTGAGCGTCCACCAACTGGGGCAGCTGCCCCCGGGAGACCGCCCGGAAGTGGCCTTTTTAGGCCGCTCCAACGTGGGTAAGTCTTCTCTGATTAACGCCCTTCTGGGCCGGAAAAAGCTGGTGCGCACCAGCAGCAAGCCCGGCTGCACCCGGGCCCTGAATTTTTTTCTCATCAATGACCGCTGGTATTTCGTGGATCTCCCCGGGTTCGGCTATGCCGCGGTTTCGAAGAGTTTAAAGGCCGAGTGGGGCGCTTTGGCCATGGATTATCTCACCCAGCGGCAGAGCCTGGCCGCGGTGATCCTGCTCCAGGACGGCCGCCGCCTGCCGGGCCCGGAGGAACTCTTTCTCTGGGAGCTTTTTCAGAACCAGGGGACCCCGGTGATTCCGGTGCTGACCAAAGCGGATAAACTGAAGCAGGGCCAACGCGGCCGGCAACTCAAAAATATCGCCGGAACCCTGGCCCCCCTGGGGATAACCAGAGATGATTTTCTGTGGTTTTCCGCCGTCACCCAGGAAGGCCGGCCCCAACTCTGGACGCGGCTGCTGCCCTACCTGTCCTTCTCATCTTAGGTTGTAGAAGTCTCGCTCAGTTGTTTTTTCAAGGCGGCAACCTTTGACGCCGCTTGCTGCTCGATGTTGGCGCCAAACACCTCGATAAAGCTGTCCAAGCTATATCCCACCAGAAAGGCGTAAAAAGGGGTAACTTTATCTAATCCCGCAGTGGCAAAAATGGCCATAAAGGCGATGACCGCCAAAAGCCATTTCCGCGTGATCGGGCCAAGTTTGGCATTGACGATCCTGGGGATATCCCCCACCGCGAAGACCGTCGGCAAACTGCCCTGAGTCTGCATCCGCTTGACGCTCCCTATGCCCAGATGGGCTACCATACCTCCCACGACCGCGCCCCAGCCGGTTAATAAAGTGGTCCAATTATTAGCCTGCAGTCCTAGTACTTGCATTTGACAAGCCTTATAAATTGCCCAGGTCCCTAATCCATAGAGCAATAACACCCCAATGATGCTGAGCCAATGCCAAAAAGGAAGCTTGGCGCAGCGTTAGATCAGGCCATTGGCCGTATCAATCACGCCATCGGCTAGGGTTTTTGGGGCAAAGGAGAGGTCTCTTAATAAATTAGTCCGGTCCTCGGCGTTAGGCAACTCATCGGCGAAGACCAGATGAAAAGGGATATAGTAGCCTGGCCGCTCTTTGGCCAGCCAGTCATTTAATGTAGTCGGTATAGTTAAACGGGCTATTTCCTTTAAAAGAGCCTGGATTTGATGATCAAGCAAGTTGAGGTGGTGCAGCTGTTGCTGGGCCGGAAAGTCGCTGTTAGGAGCCAGCAGCAGGGGACAAAAACTAATTTGTTCCCAGATATTTTTGATATGACGGATGGAAGAGCCATCTGTCAGTTGGCCAATGAGATCATCAATGTCTTTTTTGGTTTTAGTAACGTAACCACTGTAGGTTTTGATATCTGCTTCCCCTTTGCGGACCCGGTTAAGAAAGATTTGCAGCTCCAATAACTCTGCCCGGAGTTCTCCCAGCAATTTATATGGCGATGATTCTTTATTGGTATCAGGTGAAGAGGGGGCGGGGAATCCAGGGGAAGCGGCCAAGGGTGCGGGAGTTCCAATGCCGTTCAATTCTAATTCCTCCCTATCTCTAAATCTTTAATTTAAATTTAGCGGCCGGTTAAAGATTATTAACGGCATAGCTTCGCATAAACCCAATTTAATAGGTTAGTCTCCCTGCCACCGGTTCATTATCTTTTTCTTTTTGCCTTAATACCACATAACCATTTGAAAATATATTATCCAATTAGCGAAATTAGCTGTAATGGTTGGGCGATTTTCCCTTCTCAAGTGTTGATCTGCTGATTATCTTAGAATTTAATATCAACAAAACCTTCAGGTATGCTATGAACCTCCGCCTCAGCGATACCGCCCAGGATATTTTGGCCCTGTTTTTCGCCATCCTCATCGGCGTCCTGGCCGGCCTCGGGGCCCTGACCTTCCGGGGGTATATCGCCATGGGCCAGTGGCTTTTATGGCCCGGGGGTCAGAATTTTTTGGAGCAGGTGGGGCTGGCCCCCTGGTGGCTCACCTTGCTGCTGCCCACCGCCGGCGGCCTGGCCGTGGGCCTGATTATCTCCTATATGGCCCAGGAACTCCGGGGGCCGGGAGTGCCGGAAGTGATGGAGGCGGCCGCCTTACGGGACGGCTATATCGCTCCCCGGGTGGTGCTTTTGAAGCCCCTGTGCACCGGGACCATCATCGCCACCGGCGGCTCGGTGGGCCGTGAAGGTCCGGTGGTCCAAATCGGCTCGGCCATTGGTTCCACGCTGGCCCAGATTTTTAATTTCACCCCGGAAAAAACCCGCATCTGCCTGGCCTGCGGCGCGGCCGCGGGCATCGCCGCCACTTTCAACGCTCCTTTTGCCGGGGTCATGTTTGCCGTGGAGATTATCCTGGCCGACCTCCAGATAGCCTACCTCGGCCACATTGTCCTGGCGGCGGTGAGCGGCGCCGTGATCTCCCGTCACTTCATGGGCGATTTTCCCGTCTTCACCATCTCCTCTTTCGCAGTAAAACACCCCGCGGAGTTGTGGTGGTATCTGCTTCTGGGCATTGCTGCGGGTATGGTCTCCGTGGCCTTTACCCGCGCCGTCTTCGGCTGCGACGACCTGTTTGGCAAAATACCTCTGCCGGAATGGCTGACACCGGGATTGGGCGGCCTGGC
>JAQTXE010000361.1 GCA_028688935.1 Syntrophales bacterium | reverse complement strand
CCGGCCTTTGACGGCCACCCAATCCAGCTCCCGGAAGGCCACCAGCTCGCTGCAGGCCGCGGCGGTGACCTCGCTGGCCATAATGGTGGTGCCGTAGAATTTGTTCAGTCCTTCCAGCCGGGAAGCCAGATTGACCGTGTCGCCGATGACCGTGTAGTCGAAGCGCTTCTGGGAACCTAAATTGCCGACAATGGCATCGCCGGTATGGAGGCCCATGCGCAGGTTCAAGGCGGGGAGGCTACGAGCAACCAGCTGCCGGTTTAACTCCTGCAAAGCCGCAGCCTGGCGCAGGGCGGCCCGGCAGGCTAAGATCTCCTGATCTTCCTGGTCCAGGGGCGCCCCCCAAAAGGCCATGATGGCGTCGCCCTCGAATTTGTCCACCGTGCCCGCCTCTTCCAGGATGATTTCGGTCATCAGGGAGAGGTAATCATTCAAGAGGGCCACCACGGTTTCCGGCTCCAGATGCTCAGACATGGTGGTGAAGCCCGCCAAATCGGAGAAAAATAGGGTGACCCGGCGGCGTTCGCCCCCCAGCTTCAGCTTTTCCGGGTGTGACAGGAGATGGTTGATCACCACTTCCGACATGTATTGGGCGAACATGCTCCGGATGGCGTGCTTTTGCCGCCCTTCGGTGGCGTAGCTGTAAATCGCGGCCAGGGCGAAGCCGAAATTGAGGGCCAGGTCGGGCACCAAGGGGTCGGCGTACCAGCTGTAGGTGAAGGCCAGAAAACATAAGCCCAGGTGCAGGGCGTTAAAACCGGCCAGGGCCGCCAGATTCGCCACCAGTCCGGAGGACACCAGGAGCACCGTCAGGACCATTAAAGCCGTGAGCATCAAGGTCCAGGACCACCAGAGCCAGGGGGGGACGGTCCGGAGAAAATCTCCCTGGAGCAGGTTGTCCAGCAGGGTGGCGTGGAATTCCACGCCCGCATAAACCGCGCTCACCGGGCTGGCCTTCAGGTCCAGGAGGCCGGGGGCGGTGAGGCCCACGAAGACCCACTTGCTCTTAAGGGTCTCCGGGGCCACCAGGGGCGGGTGGCCATGTTGCAGGCGGTACTCGGATTGGATCAGATTGGCGGCGGAGTAGCGCTGGTGGCTGCGGCTGGGTCCCCGGAACTTCAGCAGAAAACGTCCTTGGGCGTCCAGGGGAATGCGCAGCCGGCCCTGAATCAGGGCCCCGTCCTGGAAGCGCCAGGCAGGCCCCTGGTTAATGGCTGAGAACGCGGCGAAGGCCAGGATGGGCAACCAACGCTCTCGAAACGGGGCCACCAGGGGCAGGCGGCGGTAGATGCCGTCGCTATCCGGGCGGCACTCCACGTTGCCCAGGGTCCGGGCCGCGGCCACCAGGGGCGGAATGGGGGCCAGCAGGGACCGGTACCGGGTGGATCCCGGGGGTAGGGACCCGGAAAGGGCCAGGGCCGCCTTGTCCAGGACCTGATTCGTGTCCGGGGAAGACGGCTTGTCCTCCCGGGAAAGAAAGCAGGGAAAAATCACGTTGCCCGCCGCGGCCGCGGCCGCGGCGAAGCGCTGGTCGTCCTCCTGGCCGTAGGAAGAAGCTTCAGTATAGAGGATGTCGAAGATCACGGCCTTAGCCTGGCTGCGGCGGCAAAAATCGATGAGCGGGGCATAGAGCTGCCGGGGCCAGGGCCAGGTTACTCCCTGCTTTTTAAAAAAATCCAGGTCGGGTTGATCCACGGTGACCACCACCACCTGGGGGCTGGCCTTAGGTAAAGGCACATGCCGGAACAGCAGGTCCAGGGTCTTGAGACGGTATGGGGTGAGGACTCCGGAGAGGTTAAGGCCTAAAACCAGCAGCACCGCAGCCAGGATAATGACTGCGCCGGCCTGGAGCTTGGCCCTGGTGGTGTAGACGGTGAAGTTAGCCACGGGATTCGCCTGGTTAGGGAGAATATCAGGAAAGTCCCGGGGTATAAAGGGGAAGTTGATTGATCCTCTATATAAATAATAATTTTCACACAATAAATTTTTTATACTATAGAATATCAATATAGATTATACTTTGGAAAAATTAATTAATAGTCAGTATTGACATAGCGATAAGTGGGATTAATTTTTAGATAAATTAGAAATATGGGCGTCAGCTCGCGAAACGCTTCATCGGCCGGGGCAGAAATCGTAATGCGCTAATATTGGTTATCAACCCTGGAGGGCGGCATGAAGGGCTATGGCAGGTGGCGTTGGTTGTTGGCGGGGCTGGTGGTCGTCAGCCTGGCGGCTTGCGGTGAGAGTCCCATTGACGTGGAAGCCCTGAAAAAGGAGCCGAAAAAGTATGTAGGCTCGGATACCTGTAAAATGTGCCATTTGGAGCACTACGATTCCTGGAAAATGACTCTCCACAGCCGCATGATGGTTAATGCCCAAAAGAATCGGGACGCCATCGTCGCCGACATTAACGAGAAGGAAATCCGGGCGGACCTGGCCAAACTGGGTGCCAAGCTCAAGGTGCCTGCCGATAAAATCTACGTCCCCAAGGTGCAAGACATCAAGTACACCATCGGCAGCCAGTGGAAGCAGCGATATCTGGTGGAAAAGGGGGGTATCCTCTATATCGCCCCGACTCAATACAACCTCGAATCCCATCGTTGGGTGAATTACCACGAAGCTGATTGGGACAAAAGGCCTTGGATCAAGGGCTGCGGCGGCTGTCACGCCACCGGCGTGGACCTCAAGAAGAACACCTTTGTGGAGCCGGGCGTGGCTTGTGAAGCTTGCCACGGCAAAGGCTCCTGGCACGCGGCCCTCCCCAAGACTGCGGTATTCGAAAAACGCCAAACCATCGTCAACCCAGCTAAGCTCACCATGGGGGTGGCGGTACAGATCTGCGGCTCCTGCCACAACCGGGGCAAGAGCACCAAAGTAAAAGGCGTCGGTTGGCCCGTGGGTTATGAGCCGGGTAAAGCTCTGGGTACTTATTTCAAATCCACCTCTTATGAGGGAGGCGACGTCAAGCACCTGTATGCCAACGAGTTTTCCAAGGGCCACCACCAGCAATACATCGACTGGTCCCTGTCCATCCACGCCAAGGAAGGGGTGACCTGCACTTCCTGCCACTATGTCCACCAGATCGGCATGCCGCCCACCCGTTCCCAGACGGCGCGCGCGGGCTCCAAGCAATGTCTCGTCTGCCACGTGCAGTTGACCAACAATCAGGCCCACTCCATCCATTCCTTTGCCAACTGTGTGGGC
>JAQTXE010000360.1 GCA_028688935.1 Syntrophales bacterium | reverse complement strand
TAAGAGTCTGGGCCGCCGCAGAAAAAGGAGAATGAACATGAAGAAATATCAATGTGAAGTCTGCGGCTACATCTATGATCCTGCCGCGGGCGATCCGGAAAACAACGTGCCTCCCAACACCCCGTTTGAGAATTTACCGGATGATTGGGTCTGTCCCATCTGCGGGGCCACTAAAGATCAATTTTCTCCTGTTGATTAAACCTCTTAATCTTAAACTTAATCTAGATATATATGCCCTCCACGACTATGAATAATCGCGCCCAAAACCGGGAGAGTAAGACCCGGCAAAAATCTTTTTTCCGGGAATACGGCGAAGCTCTGTTCATCGCCCTGATCCTGGCCCTGGTGATTCGGGCCTTTGTGGTTCAGGCCTTCTCCATTCCCTCCGGTTCCATGATCCCCACCCTCCTGGTGGGAGATTACCTGTTGGTGAACAAGTTCAGCTACGGCATTCGCAACCCTTTCACCAACAAGGTGCTGATTCCCACCTGGAAACCCCAACGGGGAGAGGTGGCGGTCTTTATCTTTCCCCAGGACCCCACCAAGGATTATATCAAGCGCCTTATCGGGCTTCCCGGCGACCGGGTCCAGGTCATCAATAAACAAGTCTATATCAACGGCGAACTTTATGTGACTCCCCAGGCCCAGTATGCAGATAAGATGGTGATCCCCCCCACCCAAAACCCCCGGGATAATTTCGGCCCGGTAGTGGTTCCTCCAAATTCCTACTTTTTCATGGGTGATAATCGGGATAAAAGCTATGACAGCCGTTTTTGGGGCTTTGTGCCTATGAGCGACTTGCGGGGGAAGGCTTTTATCATTTACTTTTCCTGGATGGGAGACCACCACGAACCCTTCTACGTGGCCCTGTTGGAGGGCGCCAAGGGCTTGATCACCAAACATGCCTGGGATACGAGCAAATTCCAGGTGCGTTGGGATCGCCTCGGTAAAATCATCCATTAAAGGCAGTTTTCTGTTTTCTGGAATACTGCCAATTTTTGATCGGCAGGGGAGAACCGGTTTTAGGAGTTTCTCCTTCAACAAAAATAGGAAGTACTCCTATTCTTCAAAGAAGGTGCTAATGACCATTCCCCGCGTGACCGTTATCACTCTCGGGGTCGCGGACCTGGTGAAGGCCACCAAGTTCTACGAAACTATTTTCGAGATTACCCCCAACTCCGATTTTGAAGGGATCTCGTTTTTTGAACTGCCCGGCGTTTGGCTGACACTCTACCCGGTGGATAAGCTGGCCGAAGACATCTCGCCGCAATTGTCTGCCGACCGTAGCGGTTTCAGGGGCATAACCCTGGCGTACAACGCCCGCAGCAAGGACGAAATCATGGCCATTTTCGAGGAGGTCAGGACTGCCGGCGCTGCCATCGTTAAGCCTCCGCAAGACACTTTCTGGGGTGGTTTTAGCGGCTACTTCGCCGACCTGGATGGCTATTACTGGGAAGTGGTTTGGGGGCCGATGTTTGATTTTGCTCCTGACGGTTCTTTACGCTTCAAAAATTAGTGGGAAGCATGCCAGCGGCCACTGCGATGTACCATTGAGCCCAGGTTTATCCCCATCATGAAGTCAGAAGCGCCTTGATAAATATGCCTTTTGTCTTTTCCAGCCGCAAACGGAAAACCGAAAATCAAAAACAACCATGGACCCTGGCACTGTTGATTTTTTTATTGGCAGCAAGCTGTGGTCCTGTGTCCGGCCCTATCGTGGTCTATTGCTCCCCGGATTCCCCCCGGATGCGCCGGGCCATCGAGGGGTTAGAAGCCCGCCTGGGCCAAGGCAAGCTGGAGGTGCTTTGCGTGCCGGAGTTGGGGCCTAAAAGCGAGGAGGAGTTGCGGCGCCTCCGGGAGCGCCGTCCCCGGCTCCTGGTGGTCCTGGGCACTCCGGCTTTAATGCGGGTGGGCCCGGTGGAAAAACGCACTCCCGTGGTCTTCGCCCTGGTGGCCAATCCCTATTTCACCACCGCCGCCTATTTACCCCAGCAGCCGGAAATACACCAGGAAAACATCACCGGCATCTTCTCCCCACCTCCGGTGAAGCCGGCTTTGCAGCAAGGGACCGCACTCTTGGGACCCCGGACCTGGGGCCTGCTCTTTGATCCCAATGACGGGGTGGCGGTGGAAATAAAGGATCGTTTCCTGAAAGAAGCCCCCGGCCTAAAGATAAAACCGGTGGTTGCCGCCGGCACTGACGCGGCCGGGGACCGCCGGGGTCTGGAGCAGTTGCGGGCCCAAGGGGCCCGGGTGATCTATCTGCCGCCGGCGCCCAGCGCGGCGCGTTACGCTCCCCTGCTGCTGGACTGGGGGAAGAACCAGAAAGTGATGGTGGTGAGCGGCCACCCGGAATTCCACCAGGGCGCGCTTTTGTGGGTGTCCCTGGATTACCGGAAGCTGGGGGAGGAAGCCGGGGCCCTGGCCCGGCGGGTCCTGAAGGGGGAGGCCCCGGCCAAAATTCCCCTGGCGGAAAAGGCCCCCCTTAAGGTACAAGTGGACGAGGGGTTGCTCCGGAAATGGAGCGGTTATCCGCCGGGCCAATAAATGCTTTCTCACGCCAAGACGCAAAGACACAAAGGCGCATGGATTTTATTGTTGATTAAACTTTGAACTTGGAACCTGGAACTTGGAACTTTTTCCCGGAGGACTCGCATGAATCTTGCTCCCCAATTAGACCCCGCGGCCTGGCAGCCGGAGATCGAGATCGTCCCCTATGAGTGGGATAACGGCCTGAAGCTCTTCGTGCTTCCCGATCACCGGGTGCCCGCGGTCTCCCTGCAGCTTCATTACCACGTGGGCTCCCGGCACGAACTCCAGGGCATCACCGGAATCAGCCACCTCTTCGAACACCTGATGTTCCGGGGCTCTGAGACCCTGGGGCCGGAGGAATTCTCCCGCATCCTCCAGGCCAAGGGCGGAGAGATCAACGCCTTCACCACCCGGGACCACACCTCCTATTTCGAAAACCTGCCCGCGGAGCACCTGGAGTTGGGCCTGCAATTGGAGGCCGACCGCCTGGCGAACTTGAAATTGAATGAAGAGAATTTTCAGACCGAACGCCAGGTGGTGGTCAGCGAGCGCAAGCTGCGTTCCGTGGACAGCCCCTTCGGCTTGGTCCTGGAGCAACTCTTTGCCGCGGCCTACACCCAGCACCCCTACCAGTGGCCGGTGATCGGCTGGGATCAGGACCTGCACCGCATGGGTCTGAGGGAGTGTCTCTCCTACT
>JAQTXE010000097.1 GCA_028688935.1 Syntrophales bacterium | reverse complement strand
GGTGGGAACTGACTGGGCTAAACCGGGAGACAAAATCAAAGCCAAGGTCAATACTGCAGCCATGATTATCTTATTCGCCATCCAGAACCTCCTTGGTTTAGGGACAATCCTGAAGGGAACCGAAGCGCCGTAGCTTCAATCACCTGGTCGCACTAACCGTCTATTCCTACCAAAGAGCAACCCCTTGGGGCTTGGGTATTTTCACCTATCAGGGGGAGAAAAAAACCTAGACCCAATTAGGTACATTGACCTACTCAAATTTCCAGCACTTTATTACAAACTTAGAGGGGTGTCAATTCTTTTTTTCTTAAACTTGAGCCTAGCTGTAAATCACCTAAATAAACTCCTAATATCATTTAATATTTATAATACTAACCCCATAGGAGAGGATTGCTGCCCAGCGGACGCGCCCCGGGCGTGAGGACTACGTCTATTGGGGGTCTGCGAACTTACCGGGAGGCTGGTAAAACGGGGCCAAGAAGCATGCAGGGGCCTACATTCGGCCCCTGCAATTTATAATGTTCAGGTTAGCTTGAGGCAGCTTTCTTTTTCTGGGATTTGGGGAGCTTTTCCGGACGGCCTACCATCTCAATAATGGACAGGGGCGCCCCATCCCCCAGGCGCAGACCCAGAGGGATGATACGGGTATACCCCCCGGGGCGCTCCAGGTAGCGCTCCCGTAGTTCCCCGAAAAGCTTGGCCACCACTTTTTTCGAACGCACCAGGGCCAGGGATTGACGCCGGGCGTGCAAATCTCCGCGTTTAGCCAGGGTAATGATCTGTTCCGCCCATTGGCGCACTTCTTTAGCCTTGGCCCGGGTGGTTTCCACCCGTTCGTGTTCCAGCAGCGAAGTCACCAGATTGCGCATCATGGCTAAGCGATGTTCGGTGGTCCGGGACAGACGCCGGCCGGCTTTTAAATGTCTCATGCCAAAACCTCTTCTTTCCTCTCGGATCCCTGCTCCGGGGGCACAAAGTTTTCCAATTTCATTCCCAGGTGCAATCCCATCTCCGTGAGGATTTCTTTGATTTCGTTTAAAGACTTGCGTCCAAAATTCTTGGTCTTCAGCATCTCCTGCTCGGTCTTTTGCACCAACTCGCCGATAAAGCGGATATTGGCGTTCCGCAGGCAGTTGGCGGCCCGTACGGACAGCTCCAGTTCGTTGACGCCGCGGTAGAGGTTCTCGTTGAGGGCCGGCGTCTCTTCCAGGGGCCTTTCCTCCACCCCTTCCGCTTCTTCTTCGAAATTGATAAACAGGTTCAGCTGTTCTTTCAGAATCTTGGCCCCATAAGCCACGGCGTTCTCCGGCGTAATACTACCGTCGGTCCAGACCTCCAGGGTCAGCTTATCATAGTCTGTCCGCTGCCCCACCCGGGCCTGGGTCACCACGTAATTCACCTTGCGGATGGGAGAAAAACTGGAGTCCAAAGGAATGTAGCCCACAGGCTGGTCTTCTTCCTTATGGGCCTCCCCCGGGACATAGCCCTTGCCGGTCTTGACCGTCATTTCCAGGATAAGTTCCCCGTCCGCCGACAGATTGGCAATATGGTGCTCCGGATTCAAAATCTCCACGGCACCATCGGTGACAATATCCCCGGCCTTCACTTCCCCTTTGCCCCGGGCTTCCAGGCGCAGGTTCTTGGCGCCGTCGGTAAGCAATTTCAGGCGCACCTGCTTCAGGTTCAGGAGGATCTCGGTCACATCCTCCAACACCCCCGGGAGCGCGGAAAATTCGTGATAAACGTCCTTAATCCGCACCGCGGTGATGGCCGCACCCCTTAAAGAAGAAAGTAAGACCCGCCGCAAGGCGTTTCCCAAGGTGGTGCCGAAACCCCTTTCCAGGGGCTCGCAAGCAAACTTCCCATAGAAGCGGCTATGGGACTCTGTATCCACTTCCAGCCTTTTGGGCTTGATTAACTCTGTCCAATTCTTGTGGATCATGGCTCCTCAGAATATATTACTGATGGAATTTGGTGGCCGGAGGCTGCTGGCCTCCCCGGAAAGACATCTTCTCCGGCATAGCGTTAACCCCCTAAAGGGGTGCCGGGCCCAAGGATCATGATTCTATTTGGAATAAAGCTCCACGATAAGATGTTCTTGGATGGGCATGGTGATGTCATCCCGCGTGGGCAGCATAATGATCTTACCCAGGGCCTCTTCTTTGCTGACATCGACCCAGGCGGGGAGCCCGCGGCGAGCCACGGCTTCCAGGGCATCACGAATCAACGGCTTATTTCGGCTCTTTTCGACCACCTGGACGACATCGCCTTTCTTCACCAGAAAAGAAGGAATACTCACCTTACTGCCGTTTACCGCGATCAGGCCATGCCGCACCATCAACCGGGCCTGGGTCCGGGAGTTGGCAAACCCCAGCCGGTAAACGACATTGTCCAAACGCCGCTCCAAAAGCACTAGCAAGTTGGTCCCGGTAACCCCTTTCTGCCGTTCGGCTTTCTCAAAATAGCCCCTAAACTGTTTTTCCAATACCCCGTAAATACGTTTAACTTTTTGTTTTTCCCGGAGCTGCGAGCCGTAATCGGACAATTTTCCCCGGCGCTGGCCGTGCTGCCCCGGGGGGTAGTGGCGCCGTTCGATGGCGCATTTGTCCGTATAACAGCGATCTCCCTTGAGGTAGAGCTGTAAACCCTCCCGGCGGCACAACCGGCAACTAGGTCCCAGGTATCTGGCCAATTTCTATCTCCTTTTACACTACACCCGGCGCCGCTTCGGCGGCCGGCAACCATTATGGGGAATGGGGCTGACATCCCGGATCAGGTTAACGCTTAAGCCCGCGGCCTGGAGGGCCCTGAGGGCCGCTTCCCGGCCGGCGCCAGGTCCTTTCACATAGACATCCACGCTGCGCATGCCATGCTCCAGGGCCTTTTTGGCCGCGTCCTGGGCCGCCAACTGGGCCGCGAAAGGCGTGCCCTTCCGGGAACCCTTGAAGCCCTGTACGCCCGCGGAGGACCAGGAGACCACATTGCCTCCGGGATCAGTAATGGTTACCAGGGTATTATTAAAGGTGGCCTTGATATGGGCCACGCCCACGGGTATATTCTTCCGTTCTCTTTTCTTTTTGCTGCGTGACGGTGCTCGGGCCATCACCCCTCCTTAAGACTTCTTCCTTTTACCCACCACACTGCGCCGCGGGCCTTTGCGGGTGCGGGCGTTGGTATGGGTGCGCTGACCCCGCACGGGCAGACTGCGCCGGTGTCGTAAGCCCCGGTAGCAGCCCAGATCCATGAGGCGCTTAATATTCATGGAGACTTCCCGCCGCAGGTCACCTTCCACTTTTAAAGCGGAATCAATTACCTGGCGGATGCGGGTGATCTCTCCATCGTTCAAATCCCCGGTCTTCACCGCGCCGTCCACTCCCGCTTCTTTGAGAACCCGGATGGCGGTGGTACGCCCAATACCGAAAATATACGTGAGGGCGATCTCAATCCTTTTATTACGGGGCAAATCGATGCCCGCGATTCTGGCCAAGTCCCTACCTCCCTCTAGCCCTGCCGCTGCTTATGTTTGGGATTCTCGCAGATCACCCGTACTATCCGTTTGCGGCGGATGATTTTGCATTTGGCGCAAATCCGTTTTACCGAGGGTCTTACGTTCATGGCTAAATCCTATCTGACCCGATAGACGATCCGGCCCCGTTTCAAATCATAGGGAGAGAGTTCCACAATCACCTTGTCCCCAGGGAGGATCTTGATGTAGTGCATCCGCATCTTTCCGGAAATATGGGCCAACACCCGGTGGCCATTGGCCAGCTCCACCCGGAACATGGCATTGGGGAGCGGCTCGATGACTACCCCTTCGACTTCGATGGCGTCTTCTTTAGGCATCTATCGTGTCTTTATAGTTATTCCAATCGTTTATTTTAACTTTATCATTATCCTGACGCAAGGGGTCTGCACATATTTATAGGCGGCTCAAAACCACCACCCCTTTGTCCGTCAGGGCCACAGTATGCTCAAAATGTGCTGATAGGCTGCCGTCTTGGGTGACCGCGGTCCAACCGTCCGCCAATATCCGCACCCTCCAGGAACCGCTGGAGGTCATGGGTTCGATGGCCATGGTCATGCCAGTCTGTAATACCGGCCCCCTTCCCGGAGGGCCGAAGTTGGGAATCTGGGGGTCTTCGTGCAGGGAGCGGCCGATGCCGTGCCCCACAAACTCCCGGATCACCGCAAACCCTTGTCCTTCCACCACGGTTTGCACCGCATGGGAAATATCGCTCAGCCGGGCCCCCACCTTCACCTGGGCGATGCCCGCCTCCAGGGACTCCCGGGTGGCCTCCAACAACTTGCGGGCTTGGGGACTCACCTCCCCCACCGGCAGGGTGAGGGCGGCGTCCCCGTAATAACCATCGTAGCGCACGCCGAAATCCAGGCTCACCAGGTCTCCATCCTGCAAGCGCCTGGAACCCGGGATACCGTGGACCACCTCTTCGTTCACGGAGACGCAGACGGAGGCGGGATAGCCCCGATAGCCCTTAAAGGCCGGTTCCACCCGGCGGCGGCGGCAGCCCTCCTCCGCCACTTCGTCCAGTTCCCTGGTCTCCACCCCGGGGGCGACCCTTTCTTTCACTTCCTCCAGGATTTCTGCCACCATACGGTTGGCTTTCTCCATCCTGGCGATTTCCCGGGGGGATTTTAGCAAAATCATATATTGTCGGGACCAGGGGCCTCCGGTTTATTCCGGCAGGCCCCGGACCTCTTTAGCTTTACCGGCCGCAAGAGCAGCTGTGACCGCCGCCGGTGACGATGCCCACGATCTTGTTGAAGATATCGTCGATGCCGCCGACGCCGGCAATGGGCCGCACCAGCCCTTTGACCTTATAATAATCGATCAGGGGCGCGGTGGCCTGATTGTAAGTGGCCAGGCGGTTGCGCACCGTGGCTTCGTTGTCGTCATCCCGCTGATAGAGTTCGCCGCCGCACTTATCGCACACCCCTTCCTTTTTGGGAGGGGTGAACTTGATATGGAACATCTGGCCGCACGCCGCGTTCTTGCAGGTGCGCCGCCCGGTGAGGCGGGTCACCAGGGCTTCTTCGTCCACGTCGATGGAGACCACATGGTCGATCTTGGTGTTCAGGCCCACCAACACCTTATCCAGGGCCTCGGCCTGGGGCACGGTGCGGGGGAAGCCGTCCAGGATGAAACCCTTCTGGCAATCCGGCTGCGCCAGGCGGTCTTTGATGATGCCGATGACCACTTCATCAGGGACCAGTTTGCCGGCATCCATGAATTCTTTGGCCTTGCGGCCCATTTCCGTGCCTTCCTTTACCGCGGCCCGGAGGATATCGCCAGTGGAAATCTGGGGAATCTGGAATTTATCAATCAGCTTTTTGGCTTGTGTGCCTTTGCCCGCTCCCGGGCCACCCAACAGGATCAGATTCATAGCTTCCTCCTTCTCAAGATCAGCGCCGTACCCGGCCCATACGCTTTTTCATGAACCCGTCGTAATGGCGGGTGAGCATATGCGATTCTATCTGTGACATAGTGTCCATGGCCACCCCTACGACGATCAGCAAGGCCGTGCCTCCGAAGTAGAAGGGCACGTTGAACTTCTGGATCATGATGGAGGGCAGAACACAGACCGCGGACACGTAGATGGCCCCTCCCAAGGTAATACGGGTGAGGATCCGGTCGATATAGTCGGCCGTGGGTTTGCCCGGGCGTAACCCCGGAATAAAGCCGCCCCATTTCTTTAAGTTATCCGCCACATCCACCGGGTTGAAAGTCACCGCGGTGTAAAAATAGCAGAAAAAGATAATCAGGGCGACATAGACGAAATCGTGGAGCAGGTTGCCCGGAGATAGGGATTCTGCACCCCACTTGACCCATTCGTTCTGCACGAAACTGGCCACCGTGGCCGGGAACATCAGTAGCGAAGACGCAAAAATAGGGGGTATGACCCCGGAAGTATTGACCTTCAGGGGCAAATGGGTCGATTGGCCCCCGTACATGCGCCGCCCCACCAATCTCTTGGCGTATTGTACCTGGATACGGCGCTGGCCCCGCTCCACAAAGACGATGAAGCCCACCACCGCCACCATCGCCACCACGATGATCAGCATGAGGATGGGCATTATTTCCCCGGTCTTCATCAACTCAAAGGTCTGGATGATGGCGGAAGGGAGCCGGGCCACAATCCCCGCAAAGATGATCAGCGAGATACCGTTGCCGATGCCCCGCTCGGTGATCATCTCCCCCAGCCACATGATGAAGGCGGTGCCCGAAGTTAAGGTCAATACCGTCATCAGCCGGAAGGCCCAGCCGGGGTGGAGCACCACCGGCATGGAGCCGCCGCCGCCGGTCATGCCTTCCAGACCGATGCTGATGCCCAGTCCCTGGATGGCGGCAATGACTACCGTCCCGTACCGGGTATATTGCTTAATCTTTTTAGTGCCGGCCTCACCTTCTTTATACAGTCTCTCCAAGGCCGGAATGACCACCTTCAGGAGTTCTATAATAATGGCGGCGCTGATGTAAGGCATGATGCCCAGAGCAAAGACGCTCAGGCGTTCCAGCGCGCCTCCGGAAAACATGTCGAAAAGGCCGAAAATGGTGCCCCGCTGCCGGGCGAAGAAGGCCATCAGGGCATCGGGGTCGATGCCCGGAGTGGGGATATGGCAACCCAGGCGATAGACCGCCAGCATCAGGAGCGTAAAGATAATCCGCTTCTTCAGCTCCGGGATCTTGGCGATATTGGCAAGTCCCGCCACTTACAGGACCTCCACCCGGCCGCCCGCGGCCTCGACCCGGGCTTTGGCCTGAGCGCTCGCGGCCTGGACTTTCACCACCAGGGCCACTTTCACTTCCCCCTGTCCCAGAAGCTTGATCCGCTGGCATTGGGGCTTCACCAAGCCGGCCCGGCTCAGGAGTTCCACGTCCACTACCGAGTCCGGGGCGAAACGGTTTAGGTCCCTTACGTTGACGATGCTCCAGGGTTTCCGGAAGATATTATTGAAGCCCCGCTTGGGCAGACGCCGGGTCAGGGGCATCTGGCCCCCCTCGAACCCGGGTTTGGTGCCCCCGCCGGACCGGGAGTTCTGGCCTTTGTGGCCCCGGGCCGCAGTCTTACCCCAACCGGAACCCGGACCTCGCCCCACCCGCTTCTTGCTATGCTTGGACCCCGGAGAGGGCTGCAATTCTGACAGTCGCATGTGCTATTCTCCTTCCGGGACTTCCCGCACCGCTAACAAGTGGCGCACCTGGCGGACCATGCCGGCGATGGCCGGGGTCTCTTGGTGGCGCACGGTTTTATTGAGCCGGGTCAGGCCCAGGGTCTTCACCGTCTGCCGGTGTTGCGGCGGCCGGCCGATGGGACTTTTAATTAACGTTATTTCCAAAATCATGGCGTTTCCTTAAAAGCTTTCAGCTTTCAGCGATCAGCTTTCGGCTAAAAGACATAC
Source organism: Syntrophales bacterium (assembly GCA_028688935.1). Taxonomy (GTDB): domain Bacteria; phylum Desulfobacterota; class Desulfobaccia; order Desulfobaccales; family 0-14-0-80-60-11; genus SURF-52. The sequence goes on along the minus strand of JAQTXE010000097.1, from coordinate 5,897 downwards.
TGACTATTCTCAGTTTATTTTCCAATAAATATTTAAAGCCTGCGGCTACCTTGATTATCAACAACTTCCCAGCGGTAAATCCTTTAGCTGACGGCTGATAGCTGACAGCTTCTAGCCAACCATCTCCGCCAACGGCCGGTTACGCCGGATGGCCACCTCTTCGGGGCTGGACAGTTGCAGCAAGGCGTCCATGGTGGCTTTCACCGCGTTGTGGGGATTGTGGGAGCCCAGACACTTGGTCAGGATATTCTTGATGCCCGCCACTTCCACCACCGCGCGTACGGGTCCGCCGGCGATCACCCCGGTACCGGCCGCGGCCGGTTTCAGCAAGACCTTGCCGGAGCCGAACTGCCCCACCACGGCGTAAGGGATGGTGTCGTTGAGAATGGGGATCTGCACCATTTCCTTTTTGGCCTTTTCCACGGCTTTGCGGATGGCCTCCGGCACCTCGTGGGCCTTGCCCAGACCGGCGCCCACCTTGCCCTGGCCGTCTCCCACCACCACAATGGCGCTGAAGCGGAAGCGACGCCCGCCTTTGACCACCTTGGCGACGCGGTTGATGCTCACCACTTTATCGGTTAACTGTATTTCCTGCGCTTCGGGCTCGAACAAGCTTACCTCCAGGTAGCTATCAGCTGTCAGCTCTCAGCTTTCAGCTATAAAAACTTAATCAATTAAGTGGCTCCTAAGCTCAGCTTAGGACGGGTTTTCCTTAATTATATTTGCGTCTTACTTTACGCCTTGGCGTCTTTGCGTGAGACCGGTTTTTAAAAATTCAATCCGTGCTCCCGGCAACTCTCGGCCACGGCCTTGATCCGGCCGTGATAGAGAAAGCCGTTGCGATCAAAAACCACCTGGGAGATGCCTTTCTCCTGGGCCTTGGCCGCCAGCAGCTTCCCCACTTCCTTGGCGGTTTCGCTTTTCTTGAGGCCGGCTAGCTTCTCCTTAATTTCCTTGCTCAAAGTGGAGGCGGCCACCAGGGTGTGTCCCTGGAGGTCGTCCACAATCTGGGCGTAGATGTGCCTGGCGCTCCGGAAGACGGAGAGGCGGGGACGTTCCCCGCTGCCGCCGATTTTCTTGCGGATGCGCCGTTTGCGGCTCAGGCGTGCGGTCATTCTGCGGTTCATATCTCTCTCCTTTAGCGCCCGCCGGCCTTGCCCACTTTGCGCCGCAGCACTTCGCCCAGGTTCTTGATCCCCTTGCCCTTATAGGCGTCAGGAGGCCTGATGCCGCGGATGACGGCCACGGTTTGCCCCAACAGTTCTTTGTCAAACCCTTTGATCTCGATGCGGTTGGCCTTCTCCACCTGGGCGCTGATCCCCTTGGGCAACGGGAACTCCACCGGCTTGGAATAGCCCACGCTGAAGACCAGGGTATTACCCTTGGCTTCCACTTTGTAGCCGGTGCCTGAAAGCTCCAGCACCCGGGTAAACCCCTGGGAAGTGCCGGTAACCATATTGTCCACCAAGGTCCGGGCCAGGCCCCAATAGGAGCGGGTCAGACGGGTGTCATCCTGGGGCTGCACCAGGATTTCGTCTTTACCGATCTCCAGGTTCACCCGGGGGGGCATCACCTGGTCCAGTTTCCCCTGGGGTCCGGTGACCGTCACTTTGCCCCCTGCCACTTGCACCTTTACCCCCTTGGGCAAAGGTATAGGTTTTTTGCCGATGCGGCTCATAGTCTTAAACCCTTACCAGATCTCGCAGAGCACTTCGCCGCCCACCTGCATCTTCCGGGCCTGGCGATCGGTGCACACGCCTTTGGAGGTGGAGATCACCGCCACTCCCAACCCGCCCTGGACTTTGGGCAGCTCCTCGGAGCCGGCGTAGACCCGCCGTCCCGGTTTGCTGACCCTTTTCAGCCCCTGAATAAGCGGCAGCTGCTGGTCGCTATATTTGAGGTACACCCGGAGGATGCCCTGGCGATTATCTTTGATCACCTTGTAATTCTTGATAAAACCCTCATCTTTGAAGATGCGGGCCAAGCTGATCTTCATACGGGAAGCCGGAATGTCCACCTTGTCGAACCGGGCGTGGCCGGCGTTGCGAATCCGGGTCAACATATCGGCGATGGGGTCGGTCATGCTCATCTTATACCCTCAGTTCTACCAACTGGATTTGATCACCCCGGGGATTTCCCCCTTCAGGGCCATATTGCGAAAGCAGATGCGGCAGATGCCGAACCGCCGCAAAAAGGCCCGGGGCCGACCACATACCGGACAACGATTATATTTCTGCACCGGAAACTTGGGGGTGCGCTTCGCCTTGGCGATCAATGATTTTTTGGCCATCCTCTATCTCCGGAAAGGTAATCCCAATAAATTCAACAAGTATTTCCCCTCTTCGTCGGTGGGGGCAGTGGTAATGATGCTGATATTCATGCCCTTGACCTTGTCGATCTTGTCGTAGTCGATCTCCGGGAAGATAATCTGCTCTTTGATACCCAGGGTGTAATTGCCCCGGCCGTCAAAGGCCTTATCCGACACCCCCCGGAAGTCCCGCACCCGGGGCAGCACCACGTTCACCAGTTTGTCGAAGAAGTGGTACATGCGGTCCCGGCGGATAGTCACCATGCAGCCGATGGGCATGCCTTCCCGGAGCTTGAACGCGGCGATGGAGCGCCGGGCCCGGGTCACCACGGCTTTTTGTCCGGTGATGGTGGCCAACTCCTGGCTGGCGGACTCCAACAGTTTGATATTCTGGATTGCTTCCCCCAACCCCATGTTGATGACGATCTTCTGCAACCGGGGTACCTGCATGGGGCTCCGGTACTTAAACTCCTGCATCATCTTGGGCACGCATTCCTGCCGGTAATATTCCCAGAGACGGGCCGGGATCTTTTCCGCCGCCGGTTTGGCTTCAGCTTTAGCCTCAGCTTTGGCTTTGCCTTTGGCTGCGGCCTTGGGCTGAGCTTCCGTCTCGCCCTTGGCCTTGCCCTTGGTTTTCTCTTTTTTGGGTTTTTCTTGTTCAGCCATCTATCAGTTCCTTGCACTTCATGCAGACTCGGGCTTTTTTCCCTTCCGCGGTTTTGGTAAGGCGGAAACGGGTGGCAGTGGCGCATTTGGGGCAGATGAGCATCACTTTGGAAACAATCAGCGGCGCCTCTTTCTCCACGATGCCCCCCTGCCCGGTGGTGGGGCTGGGCCGGGTGTGGCGCTTGATCATATTCACCTTTTCCACCAACACCTGGTTCTTTTCCCTCAGGACTTTCAAGACCTTGCCGGTCTTGCCCTTTTCCTTGCCACTGGTCACTTCCACCAAATCATTTTTTTTCAGGCGGATGCGTACGGGTTCGGGCTTCGGTTTTGCCACCCTGGCCATTACAGCACCTCCGGGGCCAGGGAGATGATCTTCATGAAGCGCTTGGCCCGTAGTTCCCGGGCCACCGGGCCGAAGATGCGGGTGCCGATGGGATCGCCCTGGGGATTGATCAGTACCGCCGAGTTGTCGTCGAATTTAATGTAGGAGCCGTCGGGCCGCGGGGTCTCTTTGGCGGTGCGCACCACCACCGCCCGCATGACGTCGCCTTTTTTCACCTTGGAATGGGGCAGGGCCTCTTTCACGGAGACCACGATGATGTCCCCCACCCGGGCATAGCGCCGTCTGGTGCCGCCCAGAACCCGGATGCAGTTGACCCTTTTAGCTCCGGAATTGTCCGCCACGGTTAAATTGGTATGAACCTGGATCATGGTTATCTTCCTCAGGCGCTCCCGGCTACTGGGCCTTTTCCAGGATTTGCTTGATGCGCCAGTTTTTATCCCTGCTCAAGGGGCGGGTCTCTTCGATGAGCACCTTATCCCCCACCTGGCAGGCGTTGGCCGCGTCGTGGGCCTTGATCTTCACCCGCCGGCGCACAATTTTATGATAAAGGGGATGGGGAACCAGGCGCTTCACTTCCACCACCACGGTCTTATCCATCTTGTCGCTGACCACCATCCCGATCCTGGTCTTGCGTATGCCCCGCTTCTTTTCCATATGCTGTTTTCCGTTTCCCGTTTTCAGTTTTCCGTGGCCAGAGATTCAAGAATGTCTTATAACTGGCCCCTGACCACTGGCCACTGACTACTGCTTTTCGCCGGTCTTTTCCCGGAGCACGGTCTTGAGCCGGGCCAGGTCTTTTCTGGCCTGCCCCAACCGGGCGGTGTTATCCAACTGCTGGCTGCTGTGCTGGAAGTTCAAATTGAAGAGCTCTTCCGAGATCTCCTTCAATTTGCCCTGCAATTCTTCCAAAGTCAGGTCCCTCAGGTCCGCGGCCTTCATGATTGGGCCTCCGCGGCCGTCAGGGTTTCGGCCCGTTCCACGAATTTCACCGCCAGGGGCAGCTTGTGCATGGCCAGACGCAAGGCCTCTTTGGCCACCTCCCGGGGCACGCCGGCCATCTCGTAGAGGATGAGCCCGGGCCTGATTACCGCGACCCAACCCTCGGGGCTGCCTTTACCTTTGCCCATGCGGGTTTCCGCGGGCTTCTTGGTGAAGGGTTTATCCGGGAAGATGCGGATCCACACCTGCCCGCCCCTTTTGACGTGACGGGTGATGGCGATCCGGGCCGCTTCGATTTGCTGGGCCGTGATCCAGCCGCATGCCTGGGCCTGGAGGCCGTAATCGCCGAAGGCCAGGAAATTGCCCCGGGAGGCCTGGCCCCGCCGGCGCCCTTTCATCACCTTGCGATGTTTTACTCGTTTCGGTGCTAGCATTGCTCTATCCTTAATCCCCCCCTTTTCTAAAGGGGGGTAGGGGGGATTTTAAAATCCCCCTAAATCCCCCTTTAAAAAAGGGGGACTTTAGTCTCGTTTAAAATCCCATCCGCTCTTCCGCGCTCAGCACTTCGCCGTGGAAGATCCAGGTCTTCACCCCGATAACGCCATAAGTGGTGCGGGCTTCGGCAAAACCGTAATCAATGAAGGCGCGCAAGGTATGCAAAGGCACCCGGCCCTCCCGGTACCACTCCTGGCGGGCGATTTCCGCGCCGGCCAGGCGGCCTTTGCAGCGAATCTTGATGCCCTTGGCCCCGAACTTCAGGGCCTGGCCTACCGACTTTTTCATGGCCCGGCGGAAAGAGACCCGGCGCTCCAGTTGCTGGGCGATGTTTTCCGCCACCAACTGGGCGTTGATCTCGGGTTTCCTGACTTCCTGGACGTCGATGACCAATTCCCGGCCCACCACTTTTTGCAGACGGCGGCGCAGGTCTTCGATCTTTTTGCCTTTCTGGCCGATGACCATTCCCGGCCGGGAGGTATGAATCTTGATGGTCACCTTGTTGGCCGCCCGTTTAATATCCAACCCGGCGATTCCCGACCCTTTAAGCTCCCGGTCGGCCCGGATGAACTCCCGAATCCGGCGGTCCTCCAGGACCAAAGACGGATAATCTTTCCTGGCAAACCAAATGGAATCCCATTTGCGGTAGACCCCCAGGCGGAACCCGATGGGATGTACTTTCTGGCCCAAGCTGCCTCCTTACTTCTTCTTCTTTGGCGTTTTGGCTTTTCCGGTCCTTTCGTCCAGGACCACGGTGATATGGCTGCTTCTTTTCAAGATACGGTTGACCCGGCCCATGGCCCGGGGCATGAAACGCTTGAGCATGGGGCCGCCATCCACCTGGATGCCTTTAATAAACAGGGCGTCCACGTCCACCTGGGACCGCTGCTCGGCATTGGCCACCGCGGCCTCCAGCACTTTACGCAACACCCGGGCTCCGCGTTGGGGCAGAAACCGGAGCAGAGCCATGGCTTCATCCGCTTTTTTGCCGGAAATCTCCCGAGCCACCAGACGCACTTTAAACGGAGAGATGCGGATAAACCGGGCGCGAGCTTTGATCTCCATTATTTCTTACCCACTTTCGACTTGCGATCCCCGGCATGGCCTCCGAAGTGGCGGGTGGGGGCAAACTCTCCCAGTTTG
>JAQTXE010000096.1 GCA_028688935.1 Syntrophales bacterium | reverse complement strand
ATCACCGGCGCCTTTTTTACCGAATTTGTGGCCCAATAGGAGAGCAAGGTGACCAAGGGATTATCTCAGGAAGAAGTAGATGCCCTGCTCAAGGGAATGATTGAGGGGGAAATCGACGTTGAGACCGACCACAGCGCCCCGGAAGAAGGGGTAATCAACTACGATTTTACTTCCCAGGAACGGATCATCCGGGGGCGCATGCCCACCTTGGAGGTGATCAACGAGCATTTCGCCCGGGCCTTCCGGGTCTCTTTGTCCATGACCCTCAGGCGCACCGTGGACATCCAAACCAATTTCGTGCAGATGGTGAAATTCGGCGAGTTCCTCCGCTCCCTGCCCCTGCCCAGCAGCTTCCACATCCATAAGATGGACCCTTTAAGGGGCCAATGCCTCATGGTAGTGGACAGCAAGCTGGTCTTCTCCCTGGTGGAGTGCTTCTTAGGGGGGAGCGCCAAAACCCGCTTTAAGATCGAAGGCCGGGATTTCACCACCATTGAGCGCCGTTTGATCAACAAGGTGGTCCTCATGGCCTTCCAGGATCTGGAGAAGGCCTGGGCGCCGGTGCACCCGGTGAAGATGCACCTGGTAAGGGTGGAGATCAATCCCATGTTCGTGGGTATCGCCACTCCCAACGACATCGTGGTCATCAGCAAGTTCCAGGTGGAAATGGAGCAGACCGACGGTTTTATCACCGTCTGTATCCCCTACTCCACCATTGAGCCCATCAAGGGCAAACTTTATTCCGGGTTCCAGAGCGAACAACTGGAGATGGACAGCCGCTGGACCGCCCGGATCCATGAGCAGCTCCATGACATGAGCGTCAACCTGGTGGTGGAATTGGCCTCCACGGTGATGAACGCCAGAGACGTGATGAACCTGGCGGTGGGGGACATTATAACTTTTGACAAAAAAGTGACGGACCCCTTATTAGCCAAGGTGGAAGGCATCCCCAAATTCCTGGGCAATGCCGGACAGGTCCGGAATGCCAAGGCCTTTCAGTTACGCAGCCTGCTCTATACGCCAAGCCACTAGTTAAGAAGGAATACCGGAGGGGAGAAGGATTATGGCAAGCGATCAAAATAGCCAAAGAGTAGTGGACTACGACTGGGAAAAGGCCCTAAGCGAAACCAGTCTGGATGAGGGTGAGGCCGGCGGCGCCGCGGCTGAAGGAGGGGGAGCGGCCGCCCCTAAACCGCAAGGCGGCCATCAAAACCTGGACCTGCTCCTGGACATCCCCCTGGAAATCACCGCCGAACTGGGCCGGGCCAAGATGATCATTAACGATCTGTTGCAATTGGGCCAGGGCTCGGTGATTGAGCTGAACAAGTTGGCCGGGGAACCCCTGGAGATTATGGTCAACCAAAAGCTCATCGCCCGGGGAGAAGTGGTGGTGGTCAACGAAAAGTTCGGCATCCGCCTGACGGACGTCATCAGTCCCTTGGAACGCATCAAACAACTCTCCTGAGGCGGGAAGATGGTGGATTTAGGGGGATGGATCCATGGGGGTTGGGGCTGGCTGGGCGTCGCCGCCCAGGAAGCCGCCGGCGCCGCGGCCGGCAGCGCCGCCACCGCCCCGGATTTTCCTTTCTGGCAGCACCTCATCCGGGTGGTGGCCGTGCTCAGCGGCATGTTGGGAGTGCTGATCTTAGGACTCTACCTGTGGAAGAGATCGGGGGCTCTGCGGTCTAAGGGCGTGTCCCCTTTGATTCAGGTGCTGGCCACCCATTACCTGGCCCCCAAGAAGGCCCTGATCCTGGTGGCAGTGGGTAAGGAGCGTTTGCTGTTGGCCAGTGCCGGGGAGCACTTGCACCTGGTAACTTCCCTGGCGCCGGAGGCCGCCGCGGCCCCGGCCGCAACGCCGTCTTTGGGGCTACCCCCAAATAATGAAAAAGAGGGGCACGGATGAAGGCCCGCATTCTTAAAATCACTCTGCTCGCCATCTTCTGCCTGCTGGCCAGGCCGAGCTGGGCTGCGGCGCCCATGGGCCTGAGCCTGGATCAATTCCTGGCTCCGGATCGTTTGAGCCTCTCCCTCCAACTCCTGCTGCTTCTTACCGTCCTCTCCCTGGCCCCGGCCCTGGTGGTCATGGTTACTTCTTTCACCCGGTTGGCCGTGGTTTTTTCGTTTTTGCGCCACGCCTTGGGCACCCAACAGATGCCCCCTAATCAGATTCTCATCGCTTTGTCCTTATTTCTCACGGTCTTTATCATGGCCCCGGTCTGGCAGGAGATCCAGGAAAAGGCGGTCACCCCTTATATCAATCAAAAAATGCCGGGAGACGTGGCGGTGAAAAAGGGCCTGGAGCCCTTGCGGGCCTTCATGCTCAAGCAGACCCGGGAAAAGGACCTGGGCTTATTTATTTCCATCACCAAAGGCCAGCGGCCCAAAAACGCCGATGATGTCCCCATTTCCACCATGATTCCGGCCTTTATGATCAGCGAGCTCAGGACCGCTTTTGAGATCGGCTTTCTCCTCTACCTGCCCTTTCTGATCATCGACATGGTGGTGGCCTCGGTACTGTTATCCATGGGCATGATGATGCTGCCCCCGGTCATGATTTCCCTGGTTTTTAAGGTTTTGCTCTTTGTTTTGGTGGATGGCTGGAACCTGGTGGTGGGGTCTCTGGTCAAGAGTTTTTACTGACCCTGGATAAGGAAGAGATAAATGAATCCGGATATGGTGATCGGCATAGCCCGGCAGGCTATCCAGGTGACGCTGCTGGTAGCCCTGCCCATCCTGGGCATCGGACTGGTGGTGGGCGTCTTGGTCAGCCTGGTGCAGGCCGCCACGCAGATCCAGGAAATGACCCTGACCTTTGTGCCCAAGATTATCTCCATCTTTGTGGGCCTGCTGATCCTGTTGCCCTGGATCATGAACCACCTGGTGACTTATACCACGGAGCTGTTCCAGAATATTCCCAACTATGTGCACTGAAGGAATGCTAAATGCCCGGCCTGATCCTGCAACTGCAACACTTCTTCCTGGTGGTGCTACGGGTGGGGTCCGTTCTCCTTTTCTTGCCTATCTGGAACAGCCGCACGGTCCCCAAGCAGATCAAGGTTTTTTCCGTACTGGTGATCGCCCTGGCCTTAACCCCGGTGGTAGCCGGCACTCTGCCTCCTTTTCCCCAGACCTGGGTGGCGCTGCTTTTTCTGGTGCTCCGGGAATTGCTCCTGGGCCTGTCTTTGGGCCTGGTGGTGCGCTTCGTCTTCGACGGAGCCCAGATGGCCGGAACCCTTTTGGGCGTGCAGATGGGTTTTGGCATGGTGACTCTCATCGATCCCCAGACCGCGGATTCCAGTTCCCTCATCGGGGACGTATTCTCCTTGACGGCCACGGTGTTGTTTTTGGCCCTGGACGGCCACCACTTGCTACTCCGGGTTCTGGCCCAGAGCTTCGGAGAGGTGCCGGTGGGTGGCCCGGCCCTGATGCCGGCCAGCCTGTTCTCTTTCCTGATCCCCATGGGGAGCGTGATGTTCGAACTGATGGTCAAGCTGGTGGCCCCCATTCTCCTGGTCCTGTTTTTAACCCAGGTGGCCATGGGCCTGGTGGCCCGCACCGTTCCCAAGGTCCAGGTGATGATTATGGCTTTTCCGGTAACCATCGCCCTGGGACTGATCTTTTTGTCGTTAACCATGACTCTCATCGGCTACCAACTGAGCGGCCGGTTTGCCTGGTTCCAGGGCCCTTTATTCCAGGTCTTGAAGCTCTGGCACGGGTAAAAGCCCGTTTTCCGTTTCCCGTTTTCCGTGAAATAAAGAACGGAAAGCAGAAAGCAGAAAACTGAAAACGGAATAAGAAATGAGCGACGATTATCAGGACAAAACAGAGAAACCAACCCCTAAGCGCCGGGCCGAGGCCCGGAAAAAGGGGAAGGCGGCCAAGAGCAAGGACCTGTCCGGGGCCCTGGTGCTCCTCACCGCTCTGTTAAGCCTGATGATCTGGGGACCCGGAATGGGTGAGAAAACCATGGCGATGCTGAGATTCAACCTGGGGCACATGCGGCCGGGGATACTCAACCCCAACCAGATGTCCGCGCTCTTCATGAATTTCGGCCTCACCCTGGGGGGCATGCTGGCGCCTCTTTTTATCAGTCTCTCGGTCATGGCCATCATGGGAACCTACGTCCAGGTGGGCAAAATCCTTTCCACCGAAGCCATCGCCCCGGACCTGAGCCGTCTCTTCAAAGGTTTTGGGCAGCTCTTTTCTCTGAACACCATAGTGGAGTTGCTGAAATCCCTGGCCAAGTTCTTGATCATCGGCGTGGTGGCTTATTACTCCGTGAAGCGGGAACTCCCCGACTTGATGCTGCTGGCGGATCAGCAGACGGGCCAGGTGGTTTTGCAACTGTCGGGGACTACTTTTCGGGTGGCCACCCGCATCATCATCGCCTTGATGGTTCTCGGGGGCCTGGATTATCTCTATCAGCGCTACCAATTTGAAAAAAACCTGAAGATGACCAAGCAAGAGGTCAAGGATGAAATGCGCCAGGTGGAAGGCGATCCCAAGGTCAAGGCCCGTCTCCGCAGCCTCATGAAACAGATGGCCACCAAGCGCATGATTGCCGAAGTGCCGGCCGCGGACGTGGTGATCACCAACCCCACCCACTTCGCGGTGGCCCTGAAATACGACAGCGCCAACATGGTGGCCCCCCAGGTGGTAGCCAAAGGCCGGGGCTTCATTGCCCTGAAGATCATCGCCCTGGCCCAGGAAGTGGGCGTACCCCTGGTGCAAAACCGGGAATTGGCCCGGGCTCTTTACCGTCTGGTGGATGTGGGTAACAGCATACCCCTGTCTTTGTACCGGGCGGTGGCCGAAGTCCTGGCCTATATCTACCGGCTGCGGGGCGCGGCCACGGGAGGGGCTGCTAAATGACCACCATGCCCCTGACCCAAAAAACTTCCTTCCTGCAAGGATTCGGCATCAACCTGGGCGAGCTCTTCGTGGCCCTGGGGGTGATCCTCACCCTCCTGGTCATGATCTTTCCCATGCCGCCCATCGTCCTGGATCTGCTCCTCAGCTTCAATATCACTTTTTCCTTGATGGTCCTGCTGATCTCCCTGTACACCATCCGGCCCATCGAATTTTTCATCTTCCCTTCCCTGCTGTTGGTAACCACCCTTTTCCGCCTCTCCCTGGAAGTGGCTTCCACCCGGCTGATCCTGCTGCACGGCTATGAAGGCATGTCAGCCGCAGGCCGGGTCATCCACTCCTTCGGGAGCTTCGTGGTGGGCGGCAATTACGTGGTGGGCGGCATCGTCTTCCTGATCCTGGTGGTCATCAACTTTATCGTTATCATCAAGGGTTCCACCCGGATTGCGGAAGTGGCGGCCCGGTTCACCTTGGATGCCATGCCCGGCAAACAGATGAGCATCGACGCGGACCTGAGCGCCGGTTACATCGATGACATTGAGGCCCGGAAGCGCCGGGCCGCCCTCGCTAAAGAGGGTGAGTTCTACGGGGCCATGGACGGCGCTTCCAAGTTCGTCCGGGGGGAGGCCATGGCCGCGATCCTGATCATGGCCATCAACCTCATCGGCGGCCTGATCATCGGGGTGGCCCAACACAACATGAGCGCCGCCGACGCCGCCCAGACCTACAGCCTGCTGACCATCGGTGAAGGTCTGGTGGCCCAGATCCCGTCCCTTTTGGTCTCCACCGCCGCCGGTCTGATTGTCAGTAAAGCCGCGTCCGAGGCCTCCCTGGGCGAGGAATACGCGGCCCAGTTCACCTTGAAACCCCAGGCCATGAGCGTGGCCTCGGGCATCATTTTCCTCATCGGCCTGGTTCCGGGTCTGCCCCATGTCCCTTTCATCGCCCTGGCCCTGCTCACCGGCGGCCTGGCTTACGTGGCCCATAACACCAAGCAAAAAGCCGAAATTGCGGAGGCAGAAGCCAAAAAAGCGCCCAAACCCAAGGGGCCGGAACCCATGGAAAACCTCCTCACCCTGGACCTGCTGGAGCTGGAGGCGGGCTATGGCCTTATCCCGTTGGTGGACGAAGAGCAGGATGGGGAGCTGCTGGAGCGCATCCGGGCCATCCGGCGGCAGTTTGCCGTGGAAATGGGGGTGATCGTGCCCCCCATCCACATCCGGGATAACCTGCAGCTTAAGCCCGGAGGCTACGTCATTCTCATTAAAGGAGTGGAGGTGGCCCGGGGCGAAATGATGGTGGGCTACCAACTGGCCTTGCACCCCGGAGACGCCATACGGCAGATCGAAGGTATCCCCACCCGGGAACCCACCTTCAATCTCCCGGCTCTCTGGATTTCCAACAATAAAAAGGAAGAAGCCCAACATCTGGGTTATACCGTGGTCAACCTGGCCAGCGTGGTGGCCACCCACCTCTCCGAGGTGATCCGCAACCACTGCCATGAACTCCTGGGCCGCCAGGACGTGCAAAAGTTGGTGGACCGCCTGTCCCAAAGCAATCCCAAGGTGGTGGAGGAATTGGTGCCCGGACAACTCTCTCTGGGGGGCATCCAGAAAGTCTTGCAAAACCTGGTGCAGGAGAGGGTCTCCATCCGGGATCTCCTTACCATCATGGAGACCCTGGCGGATTATGCGCCTTTCACCAAGGACCCGGACATCCTCACGGAGTACGTGCGCCAGCGCCTGGGCCGGGCCCTGACCAAACCCTTGGAGACTCCGGATAACAAGATCATGGTCTATTCCCTGGACCCCTTCATTGAAGATATGGTCAAAGACAGCCTGCAAAAGACCGATTACGGCGTCTATCTGGCCATGGCTCCGGAAACGGCCCAGGAAATCATCACCTCTCTGCAGGAAGCGGTGGATAAGGCCACGGCCCAGAACGTGCAACCCATAGTAGTGTGTTCCCCCGGTGTGCGGCGGCATCTCCGCCGTTTGGTGGAAAGGCATCTGCCCACCTTACGGGTCCTTTCCCATCATGAACTAGTTACGGAAGCCAAGATTCAATCCTTGGGAGTAGTGAGTTTGAGCCATGAAGCTTAAGACCTTTTCGGCACGAGACCTGAAGGAAGCCCTGTCCCAGGTAAAGAAGGAGATGGGGCCGGAAGCGGTTATTCTCTCCACCCAGTCCCGGTGGTTAAAGGAACAACGGGCCGGCAGGGGGCGGCGCCCCGGGGTGGAAGTAACTGCAGCCGTGGATCTGGCGGCCTTCCCCGGTAATGGGGAAGGCGGCAACGGCAACGGCGGCAACGGGAAAGGCGAAGCGGAAATTATGCGGGACTTATTTCCCCCTTTCCGGACCCCGGTCAGCCAGATCCAGGAGGATTTAGACGAAGTCAAGGACCTGCTGCGCCAATGGATGCGGCAAAACGGCCCGCCTTCCTGGCTGTTGCAGCATAAAGAATTAGCCATGTTCTACCGGTTTCTCACCCGTACCGGTCTGGATGAGCGCTTTTTGCAGTGCTGGCTGGATAACGTCCAGTCCATGCTGGAGCAACGCGGGGAACAGCCCCTGACCCTCAAAGAGGTGGCCGTCCGCTACTTGATGCACGCCTTTGAAGTGGTGGACCCCTGGAAATCTAAAGAGGGCAAACCCCGTTACTGGACCTTCATCGGTCCCACCGGGGTGGGCAAAACCACCACCATCGCCAAGCTGGCGGCCAAGTTCGGCCTCTATGAAAAGTTAAACGTCGGTTTGATTTCCATGGACAATCAGAGGCTGGGGGCCCACAACCAGCTGGCCGCCTACGGCCGCATCACCGGTCAGCCCCTGGTGGTGGTGCACCAACGCCAGGATTTGCTGGCAGCCCTGGAAAAGATGGCGGACCTGGACCTGGTGTTGATCGACACCGCCGGCCGCAGCCCTTACGCCTCCGGACTCCAGAAGGAGTTGAACCTGCTTTTGGGAGGGTTGCCGGAACTGGAGCATCACCTGGTCCTAAGCGCCACCACCAAGGAATCTAACCTGATTAACGCCATCAAGCGTTTCAGCGTTCTGCCCATCTCGTCCTACATCATTTCCAAGGTGGACGAGACCAATGACTTTTCCGCCATCTTCAACCAGCTCTGCCGCCACCGGGTGCCCGTGTCCTATCTCACTGCGGGCCAACAGGTACCGGAGGACATCGAACTCGCTTCCCGGCGGCGGGTGACGGAACTATTGCTGCGGCGTCGCAATTAACTGCTACTTCAAAGACCTATGGGAGCGCCCATGAAACCGACTGGACTGCTGCAAGAAATGGAAGATACGTCCCCGAAAATGACCAGCCACCCCATGCCGCAATTACGGGTTATTGCCGTAACCTCCGGCAAGGGCGGGGTCGGCAAATCCAACGTGGTGGCAAACCTGGGACTGGCTCTGGCTCAGGCTGGCCTTAAGGTCCTCCTCATCGACGCCGACCTGGGTCTGGCCAATCTGGACATCATTTTGGGCCTGAACCCCCAGTACACCATCCACGACGTCCTGCAACTGCGCAGAACCCTGGCGGAAGTCCTGGTGGAAGGGCCCGGCGGACTGAAGATTCTGCCGGCGTCCTCCGGCATCCCGGAACTCTCGGAGTTGGACGAATACCAGAAGTTGTTTCTCTTAAACGAGCTGGACAACTACTCCGAGACCGTCGACGTGGTCTTGATCGACACCGGGGCCGGCATCTCCCGTAATGTCCTGTTCTTCAACATCGCCGCCCAGGAGCGGCTGGTGGTGGCCAACAACGAACCCACTTCCATCACCGACGCCTATGCCCTCATCAAAGTCTTGGCCACCCAGCATAATGAACGCCGTTTCAAGCTCCTGGTGAACGGCCTGTCCAATCCCCGGGATGCGGAGGCGGTCTACCGCACTCTGCTAAAAGTATCGGAGCGCTTCCTGGGCCGGGATATCTCCCTGGAGTATCTGGGTTATATCCCCCACGACGATGCCGTGCCCAAAGCAGTATTGAAGCAACAACCGTTTTTAACCCTGTTCCCCAAAGCTCGGGTCTCCAGGTCCATTACCCAGATTGCCCAACGATTGTGGGAAACGCCCGGATCCGAAGAAGTGGACGGCAACATCAAATTCTTTTGGCGGCGCTTACTCCAGTTCCGAATTTGAGAATTCCAGTGCCAGTAAAAGAGACGGAAACAGACATGAAAAAGCAATCCTTGGCACACGACAATTTCAGTGCTTCCGCGGACTATTGGCCCGCCCAGGTGGACGACGCCTGGCAAGAGCAGATGGTGCTGCAGTACGCGCCTCTGATCAAATATATCGCCTCCCGCCTGGCTCTGAGACTGCCTTCCCATATTTCCCTGGACGATCTGATCAGTTCCGGGATCATCGGTTTGATCGACGCCATCCATAAGTTCGATCCCGGGAAGAATATCAGTTTCAAGACTTACGCCGAGTTCCGGGTCAAGGGGGCCATCCTCGACGAACTGCGCAGCCTGGACTGGATCCCCAGATCGGTGCGCAAGAAAACCCACCTCATCGAGAACGCCTACGGGGAACTGCAAAAGACCCTGGGCCGCCCCGCGGAGCCCGAGGAAGTGGCCGAAGCCCTCGGCTTGGATATGGAAGAATTCTACCGGCTGCTGGATGAAACCAAGTCCGTGTCCCTGGTGGAGCTGGAGGGAGTGTGGAAGGCCATCAGCGGCGGCCCCGACCTGGCCGAAAATGACGTGCCCGAGATCCTCCAGGATGAAAACATCCGGGACCCCTTCATGGCCGTGCACTACTCCCAACTCCAGGAAGTCATGGTGCGGGGCATCGAAGGCCTGCCGGACAAAGAAAAACTCTTGATTTCCCTATATTATTACGAAGAACTGACCATGAAGGAAATCGGCCAGATTATGGGCTACACCGAATCCCGTATTTCCCAGTTGCACACCCAGGCCATGCTGCGCCTGCGCAACAAGCTGCGGGAACATTTTCATTCCGGGGAAAAGTAAGATGACCCGGCGGCCTTCCAGGTTTCTTTTCCGCGGTGTGCCCCTCTTCCTGGCGTTGGCAGTGCTGGGGGGCTCCGGGGTTAACCCCACTCCGGGGCACGCCGGTGAGAAGGTCACTCCCATATCAAGTCCCATCCTGGAAGTGAAAATCCAGGATAATTTTGCGGAACCCAAAACCCCGGTTCCCACCGTTGCCCTTGACCCCTTTTTCGTTATCAGGGAAGAAGGGGCCCGGGTGCGGGTGCGCCGGGTCCAGGTGGCCTTGGAATTTTTGCAGCCGGACATGCTGCCCAAGTTCGACCCCCAATCCCCGGCCCTGCGGGAAAAGGTCTATGACTTTTTGTTGGCCGAAGAGCAGGCAGTTTCAGGCCGGGAGAAAAAAGAACAAGAAAAGATCCTGGCCCAATTGGTCAACCGCTACCTGGGGCAGGAGGCGGTCAGCGCCGTTAAGGTGGATCAAAGCTTCCTCTTGCTCCGTTAACAGGAGGAAAAACCGTGGATGGCATCGACAACCAAAACAGGATTCCGCTGATCCCGATAGATCAGACCCTGATCAGCGAAAAACTCAGGGATAAGGGCGGCCAGGGGACCAGGCCCCAATATTACCGGCAGCAACAGCCCCACCAGGAGCCGCCCCCGGAAGAGGAGGAGCCCCCGGCGGAAAACGGGCAACCTAAACATCTTATCGATATTAAAGTCTGATTGCGGAGAAGCGTCGTGTCTCTAAAAAGCCTGGAATACTGGGTTCTGGTGCAGATGGTCCTGGAAGTGGGCCTCATTGTCCTGGTGGCTTTTTTCCTGCTGAAGATCAGGTCCTGGTACCGCCATATCCTCACCTTGCAGGCCGGACAGCCTTCCCGGGAAGAAATAGCCCGGATGACGGAACTGGCCGCGGTCCTGGAGGAACGGCGCCGCACCCTGGAAGAGCTTCTCACCCTGATGGACCAGAAAAGCGCCACCCTCCAGAAACAACTGGCCCGGGCCGGGTCCAAATCCATGGCCCCGGTAGAATCCGCCCCCCCCTGGGAAACCGGCATGTCGCTGCGCTCCCAGGTGGAGACCCTCCACCGCCAGGGGTGTTCCACCGAAGAGATCGCCCGCCGCCTGCAACTCAACCTGGCGGAGGTGAAGATGGCCCTGGATTTGTCCCGGGCCCGGCCCCGGTAAGACGGCTGTCGCTTTGCGCTTTTAGCTTTGGGTTTTACCTCAAAAAAACAACTGCGTCCTGCCTCTGTCTTCTCTTCTGCGGTAAGTTATCCTTGCGTCCCATCCTCCTTTAATAATATGGTGTGGTGGGTACAGGGCCGAGCCCCCTAATACCGAGTTGCAGCCTAAGAGGTACTAAATCGTTACGGAAAGTATCCCTTTAATATCTGCTTGGTATAAGATTGGGATTTCCCTGCCCTCCCCTTCTCCTAAATAATGAATCTGATCAAGGGTCAATCCTAACCATGCAAAATATCAGCAAATGGCAGAAACGTCTGCAAGCCGCGCGGGGGGAAATCCCCGCGGACCTGGTCCTCACCGGCGCCCGGGTGGCCGGGGTCTATTCCGGGGAATGGCTGAAAAAGGACGTGGCCGTCTTTGACGGCGTCATCGTCGGCCTGGGGGATTACTCCGGCCCCAGGATCGATATTTCCGGCCGCTATCTCCTGCCGGGCCTCATCGACGGCCACCTCCACGTGGAGAGCAGCATGCTCACTCTGCGGGAACTGGCCCAGGCCCTCCTGCCCCTGGGCACCACCACCGTGGTGTCCGACCCCCATGAAATCGCCAACGTTAACGGCCCGGCCGGGCTGGATTATCTCCTGGCAGCGAGTGAGGGGTTGCCCCTGGACTTCTTTTTTATGCTTCCCTCCTGTGTGCCCGCCACTTCCCTGGAAACCTCGGGCGCGCGGCTGGAGGCTCCGGACCTGAAGCCCTATCTGGGCCATCCCCGGGTCCTGGGCCTGGCGGAGGTGATGAATTTCCCGGGAGTGGTGGCCGGAGACCCGGGCCTGCTGGAAAAAATCGCCCTCTTTCCCCGCCGCCCGGTGGACGGCCATGCGCCGTTGCTCTCCGGTAAAGCCTTGAACGCTTACCGCCTGGCGGGCATCGGCTCCGACCACGAATGCACCCAATTGGCCGAGGCCAAAGAAAAACTGGAGATGGGGTTTTATATTATGCTCCGGGAAGGCAGCCTGGCCAAAAATCTGGCGGACCTCCTGCCGGTGGTGACCCCGGCCTCCCTCAGGCGCACCATGCTGGTCACCGATGATAGCCATCCCGGTGACCTGGTGCAAAACGGCCACCTGGACCATCTGTTGCGCCTGGCCGTGGCCCGGGGTCTCGACCCTCTGGCTGCGGTGACCATGGCCACCCTCAATCCCGCCTCTTATTTCGGCTTCCGGGACCGGGGCGCCCTCTCCCCCGGCCTGGCCGCGGACCTGGTGGTGGTGGAGGACCTCGCTTCTTTTAAGGTGGACAAAGTCCTGAAAAACGGCCGGCTGGTGGTGGACCGCGGCAGGATGGCATCCGGCCTGGAACTCCCCTCCCCTCCCCCACCCCCACCAGCCATGCAGGTAAAGATGCCGGATATTGACTCCTTTTCTCCCCCGGTAGCGGGGGACGCGGTCAAGGTTATCGGCCTCATCCCCGGTCAATTGCTCACAGAGAAACTGGTCTTGCCCCCGCCGGTCAAAGACGGCCGCCTGGCCGCGGACCCTGCCCAAGACCTGCTGAAACTGGCGGTGGTGGAGCGCCACCGGGGCACCGGCAACCTGGGCCTGGCCCTGGTCCGGGGTTTCGGCTTAAAGCAGGGAGCGTTGGCCTCGTCCGTGGCCCATGATTCCCACAATATCGTGGTCGTGGGCGCGGCTGAAGCGGATATGCTCCTGGCCGTGGAGCACCTGGTAAAACTCCAGGGCGGCCTGGCCGTGGTGGCCGGGGGCCGGGTCCTGGCGGACCTGCCTTTGCCCATCGCCGGGCTCATCAGCCCTAAGCCCTTAAAAGCAGTGGCCGGGGCCTATGCCCACCTGATGGCAGCCTACCGCCAATTGGGAGGAGTTCTGGACGACCCCTTCATGGCCCTCTCCTTCCTGGCGTTGCCGGTGATCCCGGCCCTGAAACTGACGGACTTAGGGTTGGTGGATGTGAATAAATTCCAGGTGGTGCCGCTCTTCGGAGAAGATTGAACTGATAGTTCAAGGTTCAAGGCTAAAAAGCTAATGCTCAAAGAATTTATGATAAATTTAGGGGCTGTACTAGATTAGCCAATGTGCTAATCTATGAAAATGAAGCTAACCAATTGTAAATTAAAGCAAAATACTCAACTTAGGCTGCTTGAATATTACGTGCTGGAAGTTACCGCCAGATCAGCAGCTAATTTGCTTGATATTCACCCCAATACGGCAGCTCTTTTCTATAAAAAGATCAGGCAAATTATCTCCTTTCTTCTGGCGCTTCAGGCCAGTTAAGTTTTTGATGGTTGTAATGAACTTGATGAGAGCTATTTTGGCGGCGTGTGCATTACTAAAAGGAG
>JAQTXE010000095.1:5930-13673 GCA_028688935.1 Syntrophales bacterium | reverse complement strand
GCAAGCGTCAACGCCGGCGGCCCCAGCCCCAGCCGTTCCCCCGGTTGCCGCCCGGCCAGCCAAACCGGCTCCGGTCCGGGCTATAGTCCGGAAAAGCCGCGCCAAACCCTATCTCACCACCGAAGAATTACTAACCATGGCCATCGAAATCCGCAACGGCAGCGGCGCCCATAATATTGCCCACAAGGCCAGAAGCATGCTGTCCGAGGAAGGCTTTAATGTGGCCCGCATCGGCAATCACATCGATTTCGGGGCCGAAAAAACCGTCATCTATTATCGTTCCGGCGCCGAAAAGATGGCCCGGAATCTGAGGAGTGAATTCTTCCCCAATTCCCAAATCGAGCAAACCGCCAAACTCCCTGAAGACATAGCCGTGAAAGTTCTCCTGGGAAAAGACATGTTACAGCGCACCGAGGTCATGGCCAAATTGGGTAACTGAGGGATGACTATGAAAACTCACCGGTTCCTGCTGCTGTTGTCCTTGCTGGCTCTGCCCATGCTGGTGACTAGCTGTGGGGGTAAACAATCCACGGTGAAGATGCGGAAGGAACTGATGCAGAGGGATGCTGCCCTGGCCACGGCAGACGCCGAGTGGGAAAAAAAACAAGCCAGAGCCGCTCAGGCGGGGCAGCACGATATCCCCCTGCCCCGCCTGGAAGCCATGGGAGAAATGGCTTTGCAGAGCCGGGACTACGAAACCGCCATGATGAATTTTATCGAAATCCTCAAACATCAACCCGGCCGTCAAGATATCCGTTACAAAATAGGAGTCATCTTTTTCCTCACCGGGCAGTTTGAATTGGCCCAGAAACAGTTTGCCCTGGTGCTGATGCAGGCCCCGGAGATGTTGCAGGCCCACGAAGCCCTGGGCATGGTGCACCTGGAGCAAAAGAAATATCCTTTGGCCATAGAAGAATTTCAAAGGGTGTTGCACCAGGACCCCAGGCGCACCAAAGCCCGCCATCTGCTGGGGATCGCTTACCTGGAGGCGGGCCAGACCCAGCGGGCCATCTCCGAATTGACCCGGGCCCTGGCCCTGGAACCCGGCAACGTCAATAGCCTCACTACTCTAGGGCAGGCTTATTTAAAGAAAAACGATTATACCCGGGCGTTGGCGCCTCTGAAAAAGGCCCAGGCCCTGGCCCCCCAGGATGCCAAAGCGAACCGTTTGTTAGGTATGGCCCTGGCGGGACTTAAGCGTTACCCCGAGGCCCTGGAAGCCTTTATGAAGGCCGGGGACGAGGCTCAGGCCTACAATAATCTGGGGGTCTATTTTTTTAGGGACGGCCAATACGAAGAGGCGGCCAAATGCTTCCAGCGGGCCCTGGACCTCCGCTCCACCTTTTACCAGGAAGCCAAGGCCAACCTACAGCGGGCCCTGGAAAAACTGCGCCTGGCCCAGAAAGATTCGTGATCTCTCCCAAGGCCGCAATCTTCTTGCTCTTTTCCTTTACCCTCCGTCCCGGCCCTGGCCGGCTTTATTCTTTCTTGGGTAGTGTCCTAATTTACCTAGGAACTCCTTGAATTTTTTGCTAACCTTCATATTGATTCTTGACGAATATATATTTATGGTATTGAATATGATACCATGGATTCAAAGAGGCTAAATAGACTAAAGCGCACCCACGTCAAACTCAGGAATGGGGCTGACATTACAAGGCGCACTTTAGTTAATTTGGCTAAAGCCCTTGGTAGAAAGTCTTCCCCTAGCGGGAAGGAAAACATGTTTGTGAGTGATTTTCCCATCAGGCCCCTTGCAATACCCTCACATCGTATGGTGAAGGAATTTACTGCAAAAAGCATCCTGAACCAACTGGAGGAAGACATTGCTCATTGGGAAGACCATCTTAGGAAAGAATTAAAAGCCAAGAAGGACAAGGAGACAAAGAAGGAGTAAGATCATGGCAACGGCTATTGAGTATCTGAGAAAGCCATATTCTCGTAACCTTATTCCAGTCGGTGACGGAACGTATTTTGCCGAGATACTGGAATTTCCAGGGTGTTTTGCAGAGGGAGAAAGCCCCGAAGAGGCATATAAGAATCTTGAGGCTACTGCTGAATTATGGATTGAAGCCGCCCGAGGGCAAGGGCAAGAAATCCCCGAGCCATTTGCAACGCGTGATTTCTCAGGTCGTATTGCACTTCGCATCCCCAGGAGCATCCATAAGCAAGCCGCAAGATTCGCTGAAATGGATGACACAAGCCTCAATCAATTCTTTTTGACTTCTATCGCCGCAAGGGTGGGTGCCGAGGAGTTCTATGAGCGCTTATGCAATAAGTTAGAAGCTAAATGTATGACATTTGCGATAGCAACGCCTTCTTATACCTTAACCCTTAATAGTCCTCTTTGGATAACTGGTCCGGTGAATATGATGGTCGACACTTTCCCTTCCAACGAGGGATTTACTTTTCCGTCACTTACTGGAATACAAAATTCACTCTTGACCAGCGATGAAATTACCTGGAAGGAGCTGGAAGGAGGAGGAGATTAATGGGTGAGCCGCAGATCATAACTTTCGGATACAAAGAACTTACAACGGCACTAATCAAACATCAAGGAATCCATGAAGGCTTTTGGAGTTTTACTATACAGGTTGGTGTCCAGGCTGGAAATATGCAAACAGGTCCTTCAGAAAGTAATACTGTTCTGGGAATAATTATTCCTTTGCTAAAACTTGGCCTTCAGAAACACGATAAGCCAAATCCGCTTACTGTTGACGCTGCGGAAGTCAATCCACCTCCCAAACCTTAAAAATGTCCTAATAATTAAGCGGCCTTTGGGCCGTTTTTTTATTTCGACTTCCTTGTCTTATAATCTTGAATAATCGTCGCCCTAACCACCTTCTCCTGAGAATCTACAGGGGGAATATGGAGCACGGCATAATATCGACGCCTGGTGCTTTCCTTCCTTGTCAGAGTTTGACTTTTTTCCCCGCCCCTGATAGTGATTAATCTTCAGTCTAATGGCTGCCTGGGTTTGCCAGTCGTGGTCCGCATCACGCCAAAGCCCGGGGCTGCCTGATCCTGCCAGCAAAGCACCACTGGTTCACAGTGGCTGCCGGAGAAACAGCCATGCTCATCGTCATGGATAAAGACGCCACCTCCGCCCAGATAGAGGCGGTGGCGGCCAAAATCGAGGCCCTGGGGTACGTGGCCCAGCCCATGCCCGGGGGCGAACGCACGGCCATCGGCATCCTCCGCAATCCCGGCCCGGTGGACCCGGCCCTGTTCATGGATCTGCCGGGGGTGATCCAGGCCATCCCCGTATCCCGGCCCTATAAGCTGGTGAGCCGGGAGATGCAACGGGAAGACACCATTATTTCTTTACCGGGTCTGGAGTTGGGCCGGGACCGCTTCGTGGTCATGGCCGGCCCCTGTGCGGTGGAAAACCAAACCCAGGCCCTGACCATCGCCCGGAAGGTGAAGGCCGCGGGCGCCCAGATTTTCCGGGGCGGCGCCTACAAGCCCCGGACCTCCCCTTACAGCTATCAGGGTTTGGGAGAGGAGGGCCTGAAAATCCTCCGCCAGGTCCGGGAAGAAACGGGCCTGCTCATCGTCACCGAAGCCGTGGACCCCGAGAGCCTGGAGTTGGTGGCGGCCTACGCCGACATTATCCAGATCGGCGCCCGGAACATGCAGAATTACACCCTGTTGCGCCTCGCGGGGCATGCCGGCAAACCCGTGCTCTTGAAAAGGGGCATGTCCGCCACCCTGGAGGAATGGCTCATGGCCGCGGAGTATATCCTGTCGGAAGGCAACCCCCAGGTGATTCTCTGTGAGCGGGGCATCAGGGCCATCGGCGAGCACGCCCGCAATCTCCTGGATCTGGCCACCATCCCCGTGGTCCACCGGGAAAGCCATCTGCCCATCGTGGTGGACCCCAGCCATGCCGCCGGCCGCCGGGATTTGGTGCCGCCCCTGGCCCGGGCCGCGGTGGCCGCGGGCTGCGACGGATTGATCATGGAGGTGCACCACGAACCGGATAAGGCCCTGTCCGACGGCGCCCAATCCCTTTATCCGGACCAGTTCGCCGCCCTGATGGAGGAACTCCAGCAACTGCACCCCGGAGGCTGGCATTGAGGGAAATTTCCCTGCCACTGCCCGGCCGGGACTTGAGCTACCGTATCCTCATCGACCCGGGTCTGCGCCTGCGCCTGCCCCAGGTCCTGGCTGACCTGGACCTGCCTGGCCGCGCCTTCCTCGTTACTGACACCCGGGTGGGAACCCTTTATGGTGCCGAAGTGGCCGCGGTCCTTAAGGGCGCGGGCTATGCCCCTACCCTGCTCACAGTACCCCGGGGCGAACGGGCCAAGACCTGGCCGGTGGCCCAGCGCCTGGCCCGGGAACTCCTGGCCCGGGGCGCGGACCGCAGCACCCCTTTGCTCGCCCTGGGAGGGGGAGTGGTGGGAGACCTCACCGGCTTTTTGGCCTCCATCTTCATGCGGGGGGTGCCTTTCATCCAAATCCCCACCACCCTGCTGGCCATGGTGGACGCGGCCATCGGCGGTAAAACCGCCGTCAATTTGCCGGAAGGCAAGAACCTCCTGGGCACCTTCCACCAACCCCGGCTGGTGGCCATCGATCCCCAATTTCTACAAACCTTACCCAGTTCTCAGCGCCGCAACGGCCTGGCCGAGGTGCTTAAGGCCGGTTTTATCCGGGACCCGGACCTGCTGGCGCGGCTGGACCAACCGGCTAACCGCGTCTTTAAAAATGAAGAAGAAATAACCACGGTCATCCACCGGGCCGCGGCCATCAAGGCCGAGGTGGTGGCTGCGGATGAACGGGAAGGGGGACTGCGCCGCATCCTCAATTTCGGCCACACCCTGGGCCACGCCCTGGAACAGGCCTCCCGCTTCCGCCTGGCCCACGGCGAAGCCGTGGCCTGGGGCATGCTGGCGGCGCTATACCTTTCTGAAAAACTGGCGGGACTGCCGGTTGACGAGGGCAGCCGGGGCCGCCGGCTCATCCGCCAGGCCGGGTTGGCCCGTTCTCTCCCCCCTCTCGATCCGCCAGCGGTCCTCTCCGCCCTGACCCTGGACAAGAAACGCCAGGCGGACCGGGTGGTCTTTGTGCTGCTCAGGCGTCTGGGGGAACCGGTGATCGAGGAAAATGTGCCCTTGGGGCTGATTAAAGCAGCCTTGGAGGAGGAGGTCTTTGGGGCTAGGGGTTAATCTAATGTTTCCCGGACTCCGGTGGGTCTTGGTTTGCTGGGTAGTGGTATTTTTGGCCCTGGCAGGGACTACGCCGGGGCAATCCCTCAAAGGTCAGAAAAAAGCAACAAGGAGCAAGACCATCAGCGACATTTGTTTGCATCCCATCGGCTTGGTCAAGAAGCAGGGAAAGAAAATTTTCCTGGAAATCCTTCCCCAATACGCCCCGGCCCTGGAGGGTCTGTCCGGGTTTTCCCACGTCTGGGTCTTTTACTGGTTCCATGGGCACGACAACCCGGAAGACCGGGCCACCCTCAAGGTCCATCCCCGCCGGAACCCTAAAAATCCCCTGACCGGAGTCTTCGCCACCCGGGCCCCGGTGCGGCCCAACCTCATCGGCTTCAGCGTCTGCCGCATCTTGAAGGTTAGCGGCACTACCGTAGAGGTGGCGGAACTGGATGCTCTGGAGGACTCCCCCATCCTGGACCTCAAACCCTATATCCCCCAGGGCGACTCCTTCCCGGACGCGGGGACGCCGGATTGGATCAAAAGGATTTATCCGAAATAAAGAAAGGGCGGCGTTTCAGACTGTAGGGAAACGCCGCCCTCATCTGTGGCTCTAGCCACCGTTGCTCGTTCACAACATGCGTCAGCTCGTAGCGCTTATCGCTTCGCGAGATCGAAGCGGTCAAGGTTCATTACTTTGTTCCACGCCGCCACAAAGTCATGCAGGAACTTCTCCTGGGAGTCCCCACAGGCGTAGACTTCCGCCACGGCCCGGAGTTGGGCGTTCGAACCGAAGATGAGGTCGACCCGGGTGCCGGTCCACTTGAGTTCGCCCGTGGTGCGATCACGGCCCTCGAACACGTCTTCGTCTGCCGAGGTTGCCTGCCACGCCGTTCTCATGTCCAGCAGATTCACGAAGAAGTCATTGGTGAGCGTCTCCGGCCGCTTGGTGAAGACGCCGTGCCGGGAGCCTCCGAAGTTGGTATTTAGCACGCGCATCCCGCCCATGAGGACCGTCATCTCAGGAGCGGTCAGCGTCAGCAGATTCGCCCGATCAACCAGCAGTTCCTCTGCCGTTACGGCGTATTTGGTTTTTTGGTAGTTACGGAACCCGTCTGCAACCGGTTCGAGAACGGCGAATGACTTCACGTCGGTTTGCTCCTGGGAGGCATCCGTGCGTCCCGGCGTGAAGGGTACGGCCACCTGGTGACCCGCGTTCTGCGCGGCCTGCTCGACGCCGGCGCAACCGCCCAGAACGATCACGTCAGCCAGCGACACCTTCTTCCCGCCGGACTGCGCAGCGTTGAACTCCTTTTGGATGCCCTCCAGGGCTTTGAGGACCTTCGCCAGTTGGGCCGGCTGGTTGACTTGCCAATCCTTTTGCGGCGTCAGGCGGATACGCGCGCCGTTCGCACCGCCGCGCTTGTCGGAGCCGCGGAACGTGGAGGCCGACGCCCAGGCGCTGGAGACCAGTTCCGGGATCGACAGGCCCGAGGCCAGGATCTTGCCCTTGAGGTTGGCGATGTCCGACGCGTCGATCAACTCGTGATCCACCGCGGGCACCGGATCTTGCCAGATCAGTTCCTCCGCCGGTACCTCCGGGCCGAGATAGCGGGAGCGGGGGCCCATATCCCGGTGGATCAGTTTGAACCAGGCCCGGGCGAAGGCGTCTGCCAACTGGTCCGGGTTCTCGTAGAAGCGCCTGGAGATCTTTTCATAGATAGGGTCGACCTTCAAGGCAATGTCCGTGGTCAGCAGGTTGGGAGTGCGACGCTTCGACGGGTCGTGGGGGTCCGGCGCCGTGCCGGCGAGGGCGCCGCCCTTCGGTTGCCACTGATGCGCCCCGGCCGGGCTCTTGGTCAATTCCCATTCGTTGTTGAACAGGTTACTTAAGAAGTAATTGCTCCACTTCGTGGGCGTTTGGGTCCAAATGACCTCAATGCCGCTGGTGATGGTGTCATTGCCTTTGCCGGTGCCGTAGCTGCACTTCCAGCCGAGGCCCTGCTCCTCGATGGGGGCGGCTTCGGGCTCAGGCCCCACATGGGACGCGGGGGCGGCGCCGTGGGTTTTGCCGAAGGCGTGGCCGCCGGCGATCAGCGCCACCGTCTCTTCGTCGTTCATGGCCATGCGGGCGAAGATCTCCCGGATATCCTGGGCCGCCAAGAGGGGATCCGGGTTGCCGTCCGGCCCTTCCGGATTGACGTAGATCAGGCCCATCTGCACGGCGGCGAGCGGATTCTCTAATTCCCGGTCACCGGTGTAACGGCTCTTGGGCTTGTCGCTCGTCGCCAGCCATTCAGCTTCGGCCCCCCAGGAGGTGAAGTCATCGGGCTCCCAGATATCCTCGCGGCCGAAGCCGAAGCCGAAGGTTTTGAAGCCCATGGATTCCAGGGCGCAATTGCCGGCGAAGATTATGAGGTCGGCCCAGGAGATCTTTTTGCCGTATTTCTGTTTGATGGGCCAGAGCAGCCGCCGCGCCTTGTCGAGGCTCACGTTGTCGGGCCAACTGTTGAGGGGCGCAAAGCGTTGGGCCCCGGCCCCCCCGCCCCCGCGGCCGTCGCCGATGCGGTAGGTGCCGGCGCTG
>JAQTXE010000095.1:0-5920 GCA_028688935.1 Syntrophales bacterium | reverse complement strand
GGATGAACAACGGTCCGTAGTGGTCGAAATCGGCCGGCCACCAGTCCTGGGAGTCGGTCATCAGCGCATAGAGGTCCTTCTTCAGAGCCTCCACATCGAGTTTTTTGAATTCCTCGGCGTAATTGAACTCCTGCCCCATGTGATTGCTCATGGGACAGTTCTGGTTAAGAATCTTGAGGTTCAACTGGTTCGGCCACCAGTCCCGGTTCGTCGTGCCTCTGCCGAAAGCGGGTTTATCCTTTTCCATAATTATCCTCCTTAATCCGGCGCTTGCCCTTCCTGTTGACACCTGGGGCAAAGACCGAAAAAATTCAATTGGTGGTGGGTGATCTGATAGCCCGTTTGCTGCGCCATTTCGCGGATGATCTCCGCCATGGCCCCAAACTCAGGATCAAGGATTTGGCCACACCCGGTGCAAATGACATGGGGGTGTGGGTAAGGTTTATTGCCATCGTAGCGGCATCCCACGTGGGCCAGGGACAGCTCCAAAACCTCGCCCATATCCTTCAAAAGACTCAAGGTCTTGTAGATAGTGGCCAGGCTGGTGGTGGGAAAGTCGGCCTTTATCCTGTCGTAAATCTCCTCGGCGCTGGGGTGTTCTTCGCTTTTGGCAATGACCTTGAGCATCGCCAACCGCTGGGGGGTCAGCCGGTGGCCCTTCCCGCGTACAACCTTAATCAATTGTTGCAGTCGTTCCCCGGAATCCGCCACAGTACCCCTCCGAGATAGCGCTGATCATTATGGATAATAATTATTTATAGAAAAGCAATATCCATTATAAAAATTTATAATTTTACTTATTAGCTAAATTTTGAAGGCCAGATGGACCTAATGCCGGTCCCTGAGGTAACCATTCGCCAGCTGATGATTATTTTAAAAGAATGGATTGATATGGAAGACGCTTTACAGAACCTATCTCAAAACCTGATCCGAGGGTTGCGCTGGTATTGCAATTAGAAAAAAATTGGGAAGGGAGTTTTGAGCTCCTTTTTATAAAAAGCAGGTGCTCTTCCCCCAACACCCATCGTTTTCCTGATTAAAGATAAAACCGGAAATTGGTTTTGCAAGGCTGCTGGATTGTTACATCATCCAGAGGGTCAGGTTGGCGGGGTGGTAGGTTCTAACGTCGCGTCCAGTCCCACCAGCAGGCTGACCGCGGCCTTCAGTCCCCAAAGCAGGGCGGCTTCATCCGGATTGAATTCCGGGGAATGCAGAGCCTGGCCGCGTTTTCCCGGGGTGCGCACCCCCAGAAAAAAGTAAAAGGCCGGGACCCGGGCGGCGTAATAGGAAAAATCCTCGCTGCCCATGGCCGGAAGATGTGGTTTAAGCCGCTTGACTCCCAAAAACTGCCCTAAAATTTCCACGGCCCGGGCAGCTAATTGGGCATCGTTTTTCAGGATGGGATAAAAGGGTTGGAAATCAAGTTTAATGACTGCGCCGCTCCCCTGGGCCAGACCTGCCATCAGCCGCTGCAGTCCTTTGGCGACTTCCTGGCGCACCGCTTCTTGGAGATAACGGCAGCTTCCCTCCAACTCCACCCGGTCCGCCAGGATGTTGAAGCGGTTGCCCCCCTGGATACGGCCGAAGGTGAGGACCAGGGGATGCCGGGTGTCGATCTTTTGGGCCAGAAAGGTTTGGATTTGCATGAGGGCCTGGGAACTCAGGAGAATGGGGTCCACTCCCCGATGGGGGGTGGCGCCGTGGGCCGCCTTACCGGTAATGGTCAACTGGACCCGGTCGGCCCCGGCCATGACCACTTCCGGGTTGTAGCGGATGAAGCCCACTTCCAGATTGGGGGCCACGTGCAGGGCCAAAATGGCGTCCACCGCCGGGTCTGCCAAAACCCCGGCGGCCACCATACCCTGGGCCCCGGATTTATCCCCCCGGGGCGGTCCTTCTTCCGCGGGCTGGAAGATGAAACGAAAGCGGCCTGCCAGGCGGTCTTTGAACCCGGTCAGGAGGCGGGCCGCGGCCAGGCCGATGCTGATATGGAAGTCATGGCCGCAGGCGTGCATCACTCCCGGCACCTGGGAGCACCAGGGTGCGGTTACCTTCTCGTTGATGGGCAGGGCGTCCATATCCGCCCGCCAGGCGATGGTCTTTCCGGGCCGCGCGGCAGTGAGCGTCCCCACCACCCCGTGGCCGGCGATGCCGGTTACCACCTCCAGACCCAGGTCCTGGAGGTAGCGGGCCACCACCCCGGCGGTGCGCTCCTCCTCATGTGACAGCTCCGGGTATTGATGAAACTCCCGGCGCAGATTGACCAGCTCCCTGGTTAGACTTTCGGCCCGGTCCAATATTTCTTTGAGCAATTCCATCATGCGTTCATTCTAACGCGGCTTAACTTGGGGAGAAAGGAAATTATTGAGTCGGAGGGAGCCGGTAGGCCGCCTTTCCCCGGATTATCAGGTCAGAAAAGGCGGCCTGCCATATCTTGCAAGTTGTCTGGATAAACAGGATTAATGGGAGTCAGTCATATCTCCCAGCTAACGCCGCCGCCCGCCGCCGCGACCACCGCCGCCACGGCCAGCACCGCCCCGGAAGCCTCCGCCCCCGCCGCTGGCCGGGAGATGCCCCCGGACGGCCGGCCGCCCCCGCCGGAGGGCCGGAAGGACGGAGCGCTCTGACGGCGTTGGAAGTTTTGGGTCCGCATCTGCCCCCGCTGCCGGGCCTGAAAATCCCGGTTAAGGCTCCGGGAATCAAAGCCGGGCCGGGAGGCCCCAGGCTGCCGGGGTCTGGGAGACGGCCGGGACGCCTGGTGGGACGGACGCGTCGCCTGCCTGCCAGCCCCGGGCCTGGACCATTGGTTCCCCTGGCGCTGCTGCCAGTTGCCCCGGTTATCCCGGCGGTAGACATTACCGTTTCTGTCGGCCAGGACGTTATTCTTCCCTTGCCCCGGCCTCACTCTAGGCTGAGCCGGCCTGGGTTTGGCAGCTTGCGCCGGTCTGGTTTGGGGCTTGGGTCTGGCCGCCTGCCCGGGCTGCTGGGGACGGGAGCCGGGACGGCCGCTCACCCCGCCGGCCGGACGCCTAGCCGGTTGACCGGGCCGGGACGCCAACTTTTGCTGATTCCCCGGGCGGTTATAGAGGTTCGCCCGGTGGGCCGGGAGGGTGGAGGGCCTTCCCGGACGCTGGCCCGGTTTGAGGCCCGGCCGCTGGCCCGGGCCACCGGGACGATGGTCCGGCCGCCAGTCCGGCCGGTGGCCGGGCCTATAACCCGGTCTGTTAACGATGACATTGTTATGGATGTTATTAATGTTGATGTTATTGTAACCGCCGGGGCCCCACCAGCCGCCGCCGCCCCAATATCCACCGCCCCAATAACCGCGCCCCCACCAGGGGGAGGTTAAGGCCGCCACCCCGAAACCCACCGCGGCCCCGGCTAGCCCGGCTGCCAGCCAGGCGCCGGGATTGTAGCTGGGGGTCTGATAACCCCAGGTGCCGGCGTAAGGATCATAGGTGGCGGCGTACCCGTAAGTGGCCGGGGCCGGGGGCGGAATGTAGGCCTCCGGGCTGGAATAACCCTGATAATCATAGCCGGTGCCGTAGACCACCGTGCCGTTGTCCACGTAGGAGCCGGTGTAGCCCGGAGTATAGCCCACGGTGACGGTGTCATCCGTAGAATCATAGACCTTGACGTATTTGGCGTTGTAAGTGGGATTGCTGGGAGGAATTTTATCCACCTCCTGGGGCGGACTCGCGGAGACCTGCCAGGGACCATTGGGTGAATCCGCTTCGTACCATACCCCCTGGTCCACCGCGTAATACTTGGCGCCCTCTTTGAACACGGGCTGGCCGGTGTTCACCGCGTACTCCAGGTTGGTGTCCTTGATCTTGTCGAACTTGGGGTCTCCCGCGTACTTGACCTCGGTGGTCGCCTTTTTCCGGTCAATGGTGGCGGTCTGGGGGATGGAGTTGTCCAGGACGGCTTCCTTGGCTTGGACCGTGCCGGCCACGTTCACCAGGACAAAACCCTTTACCGAATTCTCGGGGATCTTGGCGAAATCGGCCGGAAGCTGGTTCGGGGCCACGTAGGTCCAGGGGCCTTCGGTCAGGGACTTGCCCTTAAACCAGCGGCCGGAGAGCAGCACGTAGTATTCCTGGGACCCGGTGTCCATGAAGATGTTGTCTTCGCTGTTGGAGACATAAAGGAGGTTCGTGCCGCTGATGGGGGTGTATTGCGGCTCCCCTGCGGTGACCAGGAGTTCCGTGGGCCCGGTGCTCACCAGGACCGCGGGCATCTTGTCTCCTTTGGCCTCTACCTGTTTGGCCGCGCCCGGGTCTTTGGCCTTAGCCGCCTTCTTGACCTGTTCCTCCAAGGCCTTCAGGGAATCCGGCAGGGTCTGCACGTCCTGCCAGGAACCTGCCAGGTCGGTGGTGGATAGCCAGGCCCCCCCGCCCCGGAGATAATAGACCTTGCCTTTGGGGTCATAAAACATGATGAAAGGGGTGTTGGCCACCCGCATGAGGGTGGATTTGGGCACCGGCAGGAGCTTGGGGTCTCCGTCCAGGGGCACCAGGACCGTGGGGTGGGTCGCCAGGATGATCCGGGGAGGCTCGTTCTTAAGTCCCCGGTCCGTGGTCTGGGCCCTTTCCAACACCTCCAGGGCGGCCAGGAGCCGGTCCAGGGAGATGGGGATGCTCCAGCCGGACATCTCGGTGTTCAGGAAGGTCTTGAGTTTCTCCAGTTGTTCCGGCTTGGCGTTGGGAAACTTGGCATCCGTGACCTTAACGTCGCTGATGGTGGCCATGCGGGTGTCCCGGTTCACCACCACCGTAGAGGTGAGCCAAATCGCGCCGAACACCGGTTGCTGCATTTTCTTGGTCTTTACCGACACCGCGGCCCGGCCGGTCAAGATGCGGTCATCTTTGAAGTCTTCCAGTTGGGGTTGGTACATGACCACCGTACCTTTGGGGGCCTCGAAGCGCTTGGGCCACTTATCCTTGGCCTCCTGGGCCCCCGGGGCCAGCCGGACGCCGGCCAGCATGATTAAACCGGCCAGAAGGGCTACCCTCACGCATCTATTTTTATCGATCGACCGTTCCATGAGCAGTGCTCCTTTGAGGAGTAATTATTAGAAAATAAGGCTTATTAACCCAATCTGCAATTATTTGGCCTCCTTTTTAACCAAAGGTGGTCCCGGCGCTTCCCCGGCCTCCAAGGGAATTCCGGAAGGCGGAGATTATAGCCGGAATCAGAGCAAGGAAGAGAAAGAATTTCCTCTATATCGGCAGTATCCTTCAAATTTCCAGGCTTTGGTGGAGGTCGGGATAATAAACCGGCTCCAACTGTTGCTTGATCAGGATTTTGCGTAAAGTGCCGGCGGCCCTGGGCTCCCCGTGCACCAGGATGACCTGTCTGGCTTTTCCTTTAACCCGCAAGGCGTATTCCACCAGTTGATCTTGACCGGCGTGGGCGGAAAAGCCGTTGATGGTCACTACTTGGGCCCGGCGTTCGTACAGCTCGCCAAAGATCTTCACGAAGCGCTCGCCTTCCACCAGGCGGCGGCCCAAGGTATGGGGGGCCTGCCAGGAGACAATGAGAATCGTGTTGCGGGCGTCGGCGATATTGTTGCGCAGGTGGTGGAGGATGCGGCCGGTTTCCGCCATGCCGGAGGCGGCGATGATGACCATGGGGGTTTTCCGCTCGTTGAGCGCTTTTGATTCCTCCACCGCACGGATATAAGTGAGCTGCTCGAAATCCAGGGCGGGATGTTTGTACTTACGCATGAACGCCAGGGTCTCAGCATCAAAGCACTCCGGGTGCCGGCGGAAAATTTCCGAGGCGTTGACCACCAGGGGGCTGTCCACGTAAACGGGAAGGCGCGGCGCTTCTCCAGAGTGCATCATCTGGTGCAGGCAGTAGACCAGTTCCTGGGTGCGGCCCACGGCAAAGGCCGGAATGATGACCTTGCCGCCCC
>JAQTXE010000094.1:13040-13727 GCA_028688935.1 Syntrophales bacterium | reverse complement strand
GGGCGCCGCGCCGATGAGCAGGTTGAAGGGCATGCCCGCGGTGACCAGGGAGGCGAAGAGGATGACCATGGGGCCCACGCCCAGATATTTGGCGATGACCAGAGACACCGGCAGGGAAATGGCAATGGCCGCCACGTTCATGATGAAGTTGGTCATCACCAGGACGAAGAAGGCTATCCCTAAGACGAAGACCAGCCAATTGGCATTGAGGAACATGGTGAGCCAATGGATGGCCAGCCATTCGGCCGCGCCCGTCTGCCACAGGCAAAAGCCGATGGACATGGCCCCGCCGAAGAGCAGAATGATGTTCCAGGGGATGGACTCCAGGTCTTCCACCGTCAAGGTCTTGGTCATAAAGAAGGCCAGGGTGCCGATGAGCATGATGCCGGCCCGGTCCAACTTGGCGAAGGCCGGCACGAAGGATTTGAGCATGAAGAGGCTGACCACTACCGCCATGGTGACGATGACCACCCATTCCTTGGGGCTGAGGGGTCCCAGCTCTTTGGAGAGTTCCTGGGCCTTGGCCCTGAGGCCGGAGATGGAGCTCCGTTCCGGCGGAAAGATCATGATAATGATGAGCCAGATCAGAAAGACCATGATCACGCCCACCGGCAGCATATACCAGGTGAGTTCGAAGAAGGCAATGTCTTTGCCGGTGAACTCCTTGAACATCCCGGCCGCGGCCAC
>JAQTXE010000094.1:0-13030 GCA_028688935.1 Syntrophales bacterium | reverse complement strand
CCCAGAAAGGTGATGATGGAGCCGGCACCCGCCACTCAGGCCATACCGATGAACAGGCCCTTGCCGAACTTGGTGGGCTGATCGCTCTCACTGTAGAGGGCGTGGATGGCCAGCAGCAGGGGGAAGATGGCCGCGGCCACCGCGGTGTGGGCCATGAGCAGGGTCATGCCGGCGATGACCAGAAAGGTGCCCAGGAGGATGAACCGGGTGTTTTCCCCCACCACATTCAGCATTTTATAGGCCATGCGTTTGGTGAGACCCGAGGCGCTGAAGGCCAGGCCGATGACCACCGAGCCGAAGATAAACCAGACCGAGGGGTCCAGGAAGTCCCCCAGGGCCTGCTTGGCGGTGCGCAGATGGAACAGGACCTGAAAGAGGCCGATGGCAATGGCGGTGGCGCCGATGGGCATCACCTCGAAGACCCACCAAATTCCGGCCATGAGCAAAAGGCCCAGGGACAATTTTCCGGTCCAGGAGAGCTTGAAGACTTTACCCGCCGGGTCCACCCCGTCCGGCAAGGCAGGAATAGCATAAAAAATAAAAAATACTGCTAAGCCCAAGAGGATGTAACAGATGCGTCTCCAGTCGATGGGCACTTTTTTCGGAGCAATGAAAATCTCTTCCGGCATCTCCGGCAGGCCCGCACCCACCGGCATTTTTTTAATATCTTCCGCCATGATTAAACTCCTTATCTACGGAACTCCGGGGGTAAGCTTATTCGCCCAAGACCAGTTCGGAGATCTCCTTGAAGAGATCGCTGAGGCGCACCATACCGGCCACCTTGTTGTCCTGGATCACCGGCATCATGCCTACGTTTTCCTTGATCATCAGGAAGATGGCCTTGGCCACCAGGTCGCTGCCTTGCACGGTGGCTTTGATGGGACTCATGACCTCACTCACCGGTTTTTGGGAGGCTTCCTTCAAACCGGGCCCGAAGAGATCGCCCATGAGGACGGCCAGGCTGGGGTCCCCTTTCACCAGGCTGGTCTCGTGGAGAAACCTGGGTTCCAGCCCCCGGATGAGGTCCCGGAGGGTCAGGATGCCCATGAGCTGGTACTTTTCATCGAAGACCAGGACAGCCCGGGGCTCAAAGGACCCTTCGAATTTAATGGCCGCCTCCCGGACGATGGCCATGGCCTGGCGCAAGGTAAACCAGTAGGGGATGTGAGGATAGTCCTCCAGGGGGATCATCAGATCCTTCACTCTTTTTTCGTACGGCATAGGAACCTCCGGCTAAAATTTTTTCCTAAACCTGGGATTAATTCCGCAATCTTGGCTCGCGTCCGAGCCTTTTTGCCTTAGGTAATCTTTTAGCAACCACAAGATTAAAACGGGGTTAAAATGAATAGGATGGTTGTTAAAATTGCGTTAAGATCGAGAATTATTTCACAATATCAGGTAGGCTCCCCTGCTTGACTGGCAGCCTTAACCTGGCTTAAAATTTAGAAAAAATGTACTGTGCCTGATCTCCCCGGGAGGACCTGCACCTGAAACGCATGTGGCAACGCCTCGTATCTAAAGACCGGAACAATACCCAGGCGGCCTTGGCGGAAAAATACGCTAATTTCCAGCGCCTGTTGGCGGCCAACAACACGGTCTTGACGCTGATGGCCGACATGGAGGAGAAGCTCTCCGGCGACTTCCTCTTCGACCTCCAGTACATCCGGGCCAGCGTCAACCAGCTGGCCGGGGAGACCGCCGTCCTGGTGGAGTCCCTCAATAACCTGGGAGACCACCGCTACGGGGGTTTGGTGGATGCCTTCCGGCGCATCATCGGCGAGGTGGAAGACGTTCTCAGCCAGCGCCGGGAGATTCCCCCGGCTCCCTTGACCCTGCCGGTGGAACTGCTGGACCTGGAAAAAGCGGAAAGCGTGGGGGGCAAAAACGCCAACCTGGGGGAAGTGCGGAACCGGGTGGGCCTACCGGTGCCACCGGCTTTTGCCATCTCCACCTATTCTTACAAAGCTTTCTTAGACTACAACCAGATAGCGGCGCGTATCGCCGATCTTTTGGGATTCTGGCGGATCGACGACCTGGACAGCCTGTCCGGGGTCAGCGAAGAATTGAAATCCATGGTCAATCAGGCCCAGGTACCCCCGGAACTGGAGGCGGCCATCGGCCAGGCCTATGAGGAGCTATGCCGGCAGATGCAGGAGCGGCCTCTGGTGGCCATGCGCTCCAGCGCCGTGGGGGAAGACCTCTCCCTCACCTTTGCCGGGCAATACGCCACCTACCTGAACGTCCCTGCCGCCGAGATGGTCAACCGCTACAAGGATATTCTAGCCAGCCTCTTTACGCCCCGGGCCCTGTTCTACTATAAGACCCGGGGGTTTAAAGAGGAGGAGATGGCCATGGGGGTGGCGGTGCTGCCCATGATCAACGCCCGGGCCAGCGGCGTCCTCTTCACCCGGCAGCCGGAAGCTCCGGACCAGGACGCGGCCTTGATTAACGCCGTCTGGGGCCTGGGCCGCTATGCCGTGGGCGGGGTCATCGATCTGGACCATTACCTGGTGGCCTACGATCCACCCGGCAAAGTTCTGGAACAGCGCATCCCGGCCAAAGAGGTGATGCTGGTCAACACCCCGGGCGGCGGGGTGCAAGAGGTCCCGGTGCCGGAGGACAAGAGGAACGCCCCCTGTCTGGAGCCCGGACATTTACAGGAGCTGGCCCGCTGGGCCGCCGTTCTGGAGGCCCATTATCAGCGGCCCCAAGACGTGGAGTGGGCCCTGGACTTTGAGGACCGGCTCTGGCTATTGCAAAGCCGGCAGCTGCACATCCCCCACAAAAGGCCCCCGGAGGCCGCGACCCGTACTCTGAAGCAATACGCCGTGCTCCTGGACCAGGGGACGGTGGCCTGCCGGGGGGTGGGAGCGGGGCCGGTGGTGCTGGTGCGCAAAGACGAGGATCTGAAAAATTTCCCCTCAGGAGGAGTCCTGGTGGCCCGGCACACTTCCCCCAAATACGTCACCGTGATGCCCCAGGCCGCGGCCATCATCACCGACGCGGGCAGTCCCACCGGGCATATGGCGCTGTTGGCCCGGGAGTTCCAGGTGCCCGCCATCCTCAATACCGGCACGGCCACCCAAACCTTGCAACCCGGCCAGGAAGTGACCGTGGACGCCAATTATAACAATGTCTACGCCGGCATTATCACGGAACTGCTGGAGCCCCGGACCTCCAAGACCCACGACCTGGAGGACAGCCCGGTCTTCCGCACCTTAAGAGAAGTGCTGAAAAAAGTGATTCCTCTCAACCTCATTAATCCCCAGAGTGAGGCTTTCACCCCGGAAAACTGCCGCACCATTCATGACCTGGTGCGCTTCGCCCACGAATTTTCCATGCGGGAAATGTTCAAACTGACGGAAGATGAGATACAGGACGGCCGGGAAGCGGTGGACCTGGAATCGGGCCTGCCCTTTAAGGTGCGCCTCCTGGACCTGGGCGGGGGGTTAAAGCGGGGGTGGAAACGTAAAGTCCGGCCGGAGCAGATTACTTCCCTGCCCTTTAAGGCCTTCTGGCAGGGGCTCACGGCCATGCGCTGGCCCCAAGGAAAACCGGCGGGCGCTAAGAGTTTCAGTTCGGTTTTTGTCAAGAGTGAGGAAGAGGTGGCCCAGGGGGCCGATCCCTACCGGGATCAGAGTTACGTGATTCTCTCTAAAAATTATATGAACTTCAGCATCCGCCTGGGTTATCACCTGTCCCAGGTGGAGGCCTATGTCAGCGACCAGATCAACGATAACTATATCACCTTTATTTTCCGGGGCGGGGGCTCCACTCCGGAACGCCGGGAGCGGCGGGCCCGGCTGATTGAAGCCATCATCGACCGCATGCACCTCCATTATGAGCGCAAAGGCGACACCATCAAGGCCAGGATTGCCAAATACCCCCCGGAGCAGATGACCCAGAGACTGATCCTCTTCGGCAAACTCACCCTCTACACCAAGCAACTGGACATGGTCCTTTTTTCCGAAGGGATCGTGGACTGGTACATCAAGGATTTCATCCGGGAGCACCTGGGGGCCTTGGCCTAATACCGTTTTCGGTTTTCAGTTTTCGGTTATCGGTAGAAAGATATCGAATTATCAATAAGTTATAAGTTAATCTTGTTGCACCAGAAACCGAACTTGGTATAAGAGAGAGGCCGAGAGGCCTGCAACTACTCCCCTCCCCTAAACGCTGCCGCTCCCAAAAAGATGCTGGTAGACCAGGTTTCCCCGCCTGCACCCGGTCCTTATCAGCGCGGAGGATGAGGGGGCAGGGTGGGCTGCGGCGGTGGCACCGGCGCTAACTGGGGCGTGACCTGCAAAACCGGAAGGGTACTTGCAGGGGGGACCGGCGCGCCGATGACGGTCTCGGCGATACCCGGGGTGGGAATTTGGCCGGTGGGCGGCAGGGCCGACGCAGCCCCTCCCCCAGGCGTCGTCCCGGCTCCCGGCAGGCCGCCCTTCAATCCCACGGACAACTGCCGCTGCAGCAGCAGGAAATCCTCCCGGGTGAGAACTTTGGGAATGGTGGGAGGCATATTCCAGGACACCCGGGTAAACTCCCTATCCTTGAGGCAGACTTCCCCGGTGACCTCGGCAAAAGCATTATGGGCGCACACCTTCCCGGATTCATTAAAAATATCAGTGGCAATGGGATGCAGCACCGCATACCATTTGGTCCCCCTCACTCCCATGATGGCCGTGTGGGTCTTCAGGAGGATATCCGGCTTCTCGGTCTGCAAGATGCGGTTCACCACGGTATAAACCATGCCGTAAAAGACCTGGACCACGCCCTGGCGCTGCTTTTTGGCGGCATCATACATATAGGATTCGATGGCTACCCGGCTGCCGGGGGAAAGCGACATGGTGGTATCATCCACAAACTTAATCCGGGCCCGGGCCCGGGACTTGGTGCGGATAACATCGCCAGGCTCAACACTGTCCTGGAGTTTGACAGGCACCGCCGGCAGCTTACCCTGTTTGAGCAGATCCACCTGCCCTTCCACCATGGTAAATTTGCCCACCGCCGCGGCCTGCGCGCCCGCGGGCCAGGCAAGTACCCAAACCAGAAGTGCCATGATCAAATAGTTCATCATCTTCTGCCTCATTTAATAGCGGTAGCCTAATTGGGCCCCGAATATATGCCGGTCGTAATCGTACAGAGAAACATTGGAGCTGTCCCGGACAAAGAAGTAATGGATGTTGGCTTCCAATCCTTTATAGATGGCATAGGTGGCCTGGGCCCCCAAAATCATGATTTGGTCATTACGGGGAGAACGGCGGGGTAAAAAGGGCGAGCTGGTAAAGTCGTTGTTATAAGGTTGCAACATGAGATCTACGAAAAAGCTCGTCTTGAGCCGGGCAGTCACCGGGTAGAGCGCGGCCAAATAGAGGCGGTAGCTGTTATTCGACCAGTTGCTGCCGGAGGCGTAATTGTGTTCATAGATGCCCCGGGCCAGGAGGTAGCCTTCTTGATTTTTGAAGAAATAATAGAGTCCCAGGCTGGTGCCCAGAACCCGGCCGCTCCGGTCATCCTGGGGTAAGGCCACGGGAAACCAGTAGTACTGGCGCGCCACCCGGCCCCCGAATTCGATGCCCACCTTGGGAGTAACCATATGGAGATAGGTGGGGGTAAAATAAAAGGCTGTATAATATTTATCGTTTTCCACATCAGTATAATTAAAATTGAGGGGCAGGTAGAGGCGACCCTTTTCCCAGGTATAGACGGGACTGAACCCCGCAGTATGGGCCACGGTGTCGAACTTGGTGAGGCGCCGGTGGAAATTCTGGAAAAACGAATACTGGGTCAACAGACTCCAGGGGCGGCCGGCCCCCAAGGTGTACTCCATGACTCCCGTTTGGTTGTAAACCGCGTCCCCCCTGCCGGAGACCTGCTGGGCCGCCGACGCGTCCCCGGGCTGCAGGGTGACGTTGGAATCATAGTCCCACCCGGCGGTGACAGTGAAGCGGAAGGGACGGTATTCCCGGGCCCGGCGTTCCAGGGCGGTGAGATATCGCTTGCCGATATCCGCGGTGGGAGTGTTGGGGGCCACGGCAATGGCCTCCTCCATGGTCTTGGTGGCGTCCTTGATCTGCCTTTGGTTGGCCAGGACCAGGCTGAGCTGGAACTTGGCCTCCTGGGCGACCTTGGGGTCCTGTTCGGCCCGCCGCAAGTACTCCTCGGCCTTCTGGAAATCACCCTGCCGCACTGCGATCCGGCCCAAAAGGAGGGCGGTCCGCCCGGGTTGGTAGCCGGTGGCTTCCAGTTGCTTTAATTGCTCCTTGGCGAGGTTCCACTGCTCCAGACCTAGCAAAGTATCGGCTAAAAGCAGGCGGGCGGCGGCATAGTCCGGCTTCAACCGCACGGCTTCTTCCAGATATTGCCTGGCCTTTTGGTACTCCAACTGCAGACGGTAGACCTTCCCCAGATAATAAGCCTTTTCCGGAGTGTGGGGGCCTTTTTCCCAGGCCTTAGTTAAAGCCTCCAGGGCCTCGTCATAGTTTTCCTGGTCGAGTTGTTTGATGGCCTGCTGTACCAGGGCGTCGTCGTCGGGGGTAGTTCCCTGCACTATACCGGGAGTTAAGATAAAGGTTAGACATAGCAGGATCAGCCACCACCTCCCCAGCCTTTGGAAATCCCCCATTGACAGTTTCCCCCTGTTCTTTCCTAACAATAAATCTCCACTGCATGTTCCCAGCATTCAACTTTTTATCAATCCGTCTGGGCAGTTATCCAAGATAAAACCTCTCCTCACCGGGGCCCGCAGGTTAGTCCCGGGAAGCAGGCGCAGAGAGTTTACTTTTTCCTTGACGGTCTCCATCCCTTGGTCTGAGTTGGCCGCGGTGGGCCGGGACAACCCGGCTTAATGGGCATCTTCTAGGAGCAGCAATGGCAGCCAGGACAGCGGTGCTTTCCTTATCGTTTGCTGCCACAGACCAAGTTTATAAGGGTCGACCACGTTTTCATGGTTAAAGCCGTTGAAACGGACCTCAAAATGCAGGTGGTCACCTGTAATCTGGCCGATGACCTGCCCCCTGGTCACCTGGGCATAGCCGTTTTGGCTGATCTGCGCCAGGATATCGGCACTCAAAGGCGCATAGAGATACCAGGAATAATAGCCGTTTTGATGATCGATGTAGGAATTGTAGTAATAGCTGTACCCCTCGCCGTTTACCGGGTCGGTCACGGCTAGATAAAGCTTGCCGTCAGCCGTGGCCAATACCGGGTGACCCTGGGGCACCTGGTAGTTGTAACCGGGATTACCCGCATACGACAGGTAGACGCCGTTGAGGTAGTTGATCGGACGCGTCCCCCCGCCGGCAGGAGGGAAGAAATTGGTGCCGCTGCTGTTTTTGTAAGCCGGCCAGTACATGCCGTAGGGATCAAGATAAGTATAGCCGTATTGTTTTTCCCCGGTTTCCCCGTTAAATGCCTTGATCACGTCGCCGGGAACGTAAAACTGGATGGGGGTCCGCTCCAGCACGGAATTGTCCATCACCGCGCTCACCGGGGCGTCAAAGGGAGTATATCCTTGTAAGGGAAAGGTCAGCCAAAAGCCGAGATTAGAGACATTAATATTATCCTG
Organism: Syntrophales bacterium; assembly: GCA_028688935.1. Taxonomy (GTDB): domain Bacteria; phylum Desulfobacterota; class Desulfobaccia; order Desulfobaccales; family 0-14-0-80-60-11; genus SURF-52. The sequence continues at coordinate 5,460 of JAQTXE010000094.1, read as the reverse complement.
TTCGGAAGCCATTATCCCGCTATCCACCAGGACCGGAATGGCAAAATTATAAGAACCGGGGGAGACTCCGGTAAAAGTCACCTGGAAGTTAAAGGTACGATCAATGCTGCGATCATAGGAACCCGTATAGGATGGCGGGGAAACACTGACCGAAACGCCGCCGGGCACCGATGCCGTACTTAAACTGACGGTGCTGTAAGTTTGAAAAGAGGAGATAATGGCATTCTTGATCACTTCCACAATCTGATTCACGTCTACGCCGGTATAATAATGGCCGCCGGTGGCATCGGCAATTCTTTGGGCCTGGCCGTAATAATTTAATTCATAAAGATCAAGGGCCTCCACTTTGATCAACTTGGCCACCAAAGCAGCCGTGGCTTGGGCCTCGGTAACTCCCGGACTGGGCCCCGCGGGATCATGGCCCGGAGCATCCCCGAACCAAACGAGGATGCGAGTGGACCCGGTTCGCCACGTAGTGGTGTTGGCCAATTGGTCAAGTGCATATAACTGACCCTCATCCCAGTCGCCGCCGCCGCTGGCCACCCAAGCATTAACGCCGGCTTGCACCGCCGCCGTATCCGTGGTGATGTCCTGGTTCAGGCGATAGATGAAATCGTCCCCCTCATCCTTATATTCCCCCACGCCGTAGGCCACGTCTCCCAACCCGGAGGTGCCGGCAATAATGGCGGAGATCCCGTCTTGGACATTCAACAGGGCGCTGCCCATGCTGCCGGTGGTGTCGGCGAGGAAGAAGACATCGACCTTGGCGGAAGAGGGGGTGCCAGCGTTGATGGTTACGATTTTGCTAATGGTGACACTCTGTCCCGAGCGCAAATTAGTGCTGTAAGTCGTGGGGCTGACGCTATCGGCCAGAACATAACCCGGAAAAAGCACTAATAAATTAGCAAAAAGCACACAGCCGGCCAGACTCATGAAAGACAAAGCCCGCGCCAAGGCCGGCCCATAAAATTTAGAGGCTCTAATTTTCATACGTATCCTTCCGAGATCACCACGTCGACCAGACGTCGGGACTTAAAAATCGTCACTGCCAGCGTTGCTTCCCGTTGCCTCTGTTGGCGCAGAGGGTCAGCCGATTATCAAGTAAAGCGCCGGCAATATCTTGCCTTTACGTATTTGAGTGACTGCTATCAAAAGATAGATAAGCTTAAATTGAGATTAATATAAAAACCGGCATATACCGGTTATTAGAAGTGACTCCTGTGGCGTCAGAGCTAAGAGAGCGTCGGGAAGCCGGCAAACGAAATCGCGGGGGGAATACTCTGAAATTTCCCGCCACCCTTGAGGAAGCCTGGTGCCAGGCGATGTTAGAGTGCATGCGGGTGTACGGCGCCATTAATTTATTTTAACCCAATACTGCATCCGATAGCACATAAACAGGTGTTCAAGCAACAAATTTTTTAGCATTTTTTCATCTAACGGCTTTCCAAGTCTTCCCGCAACCGCACCGGTAAAAGCAGCAAACATTACCCCTCTGACATAATCCAGGCCCAGCAAAGTGAGCCGTTGCCCTGCTTTGGCCGTCATGGATACTGAATAATTTGTAAACTTTCATTTTTTGATTAAATCGCAAATATATTCCCCTACTCTCCAGTTAGAACGATTCAAAGAAGGTGGCGCTGAGCACGTCCACCTTGCCGCTTTGCAGCTGGTATTTGGCCACCACCAGGTCCAGCCGGCCCTGGTCCAGGGCCTCGGCGATGATGCGGCTCTCCCGCTTCAAAGCCTCCTCCAGATATTGCAGGTGCCGGTTGGTGGCCTCCTCCACCAGCTCGGGGCCGGTTTTGCCCGTCTCCCGGGCCTGGGCCGCGGAGGGAGCGATCTGCTTGACAATGGCGGTGATATGTCCTTCATCGCACTCCGGGTGAGCCACCGCGGCGGTAACCGCGCCGCAGCTCTCGTGGCCCTTGATGACCAGAAGGGGGACATGCAGATGTGCCACGGCATATTCCAGGCTGCCGATGCTGGTGGGGTCCAGGACCAGGCCGGCGGTGCGCACCACGAAGAGGTCCCCCAGGCTCTGGTCAAAGATGATCTCTGCGGGCACCCGGGAATCGGAACAACAGAGCACCGCGGCTTCGGGCTCCTGCCCCCCGGCCAGCGTGCTTCTCAAGTCCAACAAATTCCGGCCCTGGAACAGGCCCTGGACAAACCGCATATTGCCTTCAAGGAGTTTATACCAGACATGTCTGCCGAAGAGTCCCTTACCGCGCTGCGTCATAGATGCCACTCCTCCTTGCAAGTCTCTTAAGTCTTCATAAGATCAAACTCATCCATTTCCTAATGGTCGTCAGATTTGTTATCCACCGGCGGAATCCGCCTCGTATCACGCGTTTTTCTCTCGGAGTCCCCCTGCCTTGGCCTCTCCCGGAGTTTCCGGCTGCAAGGAAACAAAAAAAGTGGTGCCCTGGTTGCCCCCCTCCCCTTCCGGCAGCCTGGTCTCAAAACGGATATTGCCCCCGTATTTTTCCACAATGGCATAGCTCACCGATAATCCCAGACCCGTGCCCTCCCCCACCTTCTTGGTGGTGAAGAATGGGTCAAAGATGCGGTCGGCGATCTCTTTGGGGATACCGGTGCCGCTGTCCGCAAAAATCGCCTCCACCATGTGGCTGTAGGGGTTGATCCGGGTCATGACCTGGAATTTGCCCCCTTGGGGCATGGCGGCGATGGCATTATTCACCAGGTTGATGAACACTTGTTGCAGTTCCCCGGCGTCGCCGTGCACCCGGGGAAGGTCCCGGGCCAGGCGGGTTTCCAATTCCACCTTGTGGGTTAGAAAGCTATTTTGCACCAGGGACAAAACGGTTTCAATTTCTTTATTGAGATCGGCGAATTCCTCCTGCCGGGAAGGCTGCCGGGCGTAGGTCATTAGCTTTTCCACGATCCTCTTGGCATTGAGCCCCTGGCGTTCAATGGTCTTGAGGATTTCGTGCTCTTTGCTCTCCGCCGGTAGGCGGTCCAACAGGATTTCGGTAAACCCCAGGATGACCCCTAAAGGGTTGTTGATCTCATGGGCCACCCCTGCGGAGAGGGTACCCAAAGACGCCAGTTTTTCGGTGCGGAAGAGTTGGTCTTCCATCCGCTGGCGTTCGGTGATATCCCGGGCCATGACCAGAATCCGCTCCACCGTGCGGCCGTCTTCTCCGAAAACCGGCACGAAATGGGTGGAGAGCAAATAGGGACGATTCCGGATACGCATCGCCCCTTTTACTTCTGCGCCTTTCCTGTCCTCAAAGACGGAATGGACCTGCGCCAGTATGGCTTGGGCATCCTCGGGGTGGAAAAAGTTCTCCAGGGTTTTGCCGGCAATCCCCGGGGCCGGCACGCCGAAGGCCCGGGCCGCGGCGTTATTGGCGCTGATAAATTCTCCATTCGCATTGAGTAAGAAAATGAAGTCCCGGGCGTTTTCCACTACCGACTTATATTGTTCCCGGCTGCGGCGCAGATCCGTGGTGGTGTCATCCACCTCCCGCTGCAATTCCACGGACCAGCGCATTTCGTAATAGATCACGGCCGCGGCCGCCAGAATCAGGGCGAAGATGAGGATGCCCTGGATTAAAAATTGCCGCACATAGAGGGAATGGATAGTGCCGTAGACTTCATCGGTGGGCGCCACCACCGCCACCGGCCAGATCCGGGAGCCATCCGGGTTTACCTTGGCATGGCTGAAAGCGACAAATTTGATCATCTCCCGGATGACGCCCCGGTGCCAACCGGAATTGTATTGGGAAGTACCTTCTTCCCCCGCCAACATCTTCTTTTTTTGAATTTCGTTGATCTTGGAGAAACTGATGGCGGGGTTACGCCGGCCCCGGGCCGTGAACGCGTCTTCACCGATGAACTCCCGCTCCGGATGATAGAGAAAGACGCCGTCTTTATCGAGCACCCAGCAGTAACCGGTGCGTCCCGAGCGAATCCTGGCGCAGTAGTGGCCGGTAAAGCTGCTGGCATCTATTTTAAAGAGCAGTACCCCGTCTAATTTGCCCGTAGCCTTGGGGTGGGATTCGTCCACGCTGACTTCGTAGACCGGCATGGCCATATTCATGAAGGGGATCCGGTGGTTTCCCTGCAGCTCCAATTCAATGGGTCCTTGATAGATCTGACCCTGGTGGGCCGGGTCCCGGGCCCAAATCACCTCCGGGGTGTGTGTGAAGTCTTGCTTAATAATTTGCGGTCCGTTCCGGTCCAGGATGTAGGCCTTATCAGCATGGCCATTTTGAAAGTCTATCCTGACGATGGCGGTGACCCCCAGTCTGGAGAGGTCATCGAAACTGACTTTCATACGGTTGGCCCAGGCCACCGTTTCCAGATATTGGATGGACGGCGAATAATTAAGGATCTTCAGTTCCCGGCGTAAAAATTCCAGGCCGTCTTCTATCTGCCGGGCGGTGCTCTTGGCCAGAATGAGTTGTTGCTGTTGGAAATCTTCCGAGACGATCTCTTGGGTCCGCTGCAGCGAGAGCAGGCCCAAGACAAAGGCCACCGCCAGCAGCAGGATTACCAGCAGGCCCAGGCCCTTAAGCAGCCGCCGGATATTTAATCTTTCCATGGGATTACCCATTCACCGTTTCATCACCAAAAAGTTGGGATTAGAAACCAGCTTGGCGGCAACCTAACATTTTTTAACGCTAAAATAAATTTATAACCGCATCCATTCCCTCTTAAAGCAGGCAAAGACAACGGCGGGCGGGGAAACCCCGCCCCTACAATAATATGGGAGGATTTATGCTAGTTCCCTGGAGGGCTTTGAGGGAGGGAGCGCCTTATACCGGTTGCCGAAAGCTTCTTCCGCCCGCCGGGGGGGAGAGGGAATAAGAGGAAAGAACTTTTGGCAAATGCTATAAAAGGGACGAGGGGCCTAAATAGGCCGGCCCCTCATCCCTGGTGGTCAAGACAAGTCAGTACCCTTCTTCGTGTTCCAAATCCTCCTCCCCGGTTTTATGGCGGAAGAGGTGATGCACCCACACCTGGTAGGCAATGACGATGGGGACAAAGGTTAAGGCCACTCCCAGCATGATCTTCAAGGTCAGGGGACTGGAGGAGGAGTTGAAGGCCGTAAGAGAATAAGCCGGATCGATGCTGGAGGGGAGCAGTTTCGGATAAAGCCCCACCACGCCAAAAAGGGTGGTGCCGACAATAGTGATGCAGGAAGCGAACCAGGCCTGCCACCAGGCGCCCTTTGCAATATAGACCCGGATCATGATCAGGGCGATGACGGCAAGGGCGGGAATCACAAAGAGTATAGGATTATTCAGGTAATTGTCATAGAGGAAGGTGACCCGGCGGCTGACCAAAAGAAAGATCACCGCCACCACCAGGAGCGCGGCCCAGAGCTTGGGGACCAATTTCACCGCCCGGTCATGGGGCGCGCCCGCGGATTTCACCACCAGCCACAAAGAACCATGCACCAGAAAGAGCAGCACAAAGAGAATCCCCCCT